>DVIN01000040.1 GCA_018711275.1 Candidatus Pullilachnospira intestinigallinarum | reverse complement strand
TATCCGGTGAATCTGGTGCGGGCGGATATGACGAAGCCGCTGCCTTTTGCGGACGAATCTTTTGACCTGATTTTTCATCCGGTTTCCAACTGTTATGTGGAGGAGGTCCGGCCCATTTTCCGGGAGTGCTTCCGGGTACTTAAGCCCGGCGGCGTACTGCTGGGCGGATTTGACAACGGAATCAATTATATCCTGGATGAGAAGGAAGAGTATCTTCAGAACTGTCTGCCCTTTAATCCTCTGAAAAATCCTGAACAGATGCGGCAGCTGGAAGCAGCCGGGGACGGCGTACAGTTTTCCCATACCCTGGAGGAACAGATCGGCGGCCAGCTGGAAGCCGGATTTCTTCTCACGGATGTCTATGAGGATACCAACGGCGCGGGGCGGCTTCATGAACATGGAATTCCCACCTTCTGGGCCACCAGGGCAGTGAAACCATAGGGAAAGATACGAAACCTCCCAATGCGGTGAATATCATTGGGAGGAAAACGATATCAGGAGGACTGAGATGAAAACACTTTATGTATCAGATCTTGACGGAACATTGCTGAATACGCAGGCTCGCATCAGCCCCCGCAGTCTGGAAATCCTCAACCGCCTGGCGGCGGAGGGAATGCCTTTCACCTATGCCACGGCAAGATCGCTGAGTTCCGCCTCCGTGGTTACCCGGGGCCTGTCCGCCGGGATTCCGGTGATCGTCTATAACGGCGCCTATATCATGGAACCGGCCACCGGCAAAATTCTGGCCTCCGAAGGAATTTCCCCGGAGGAACGGGCTTATGTCCGCAGAAAATTGGAAGAGCATCGGATCAGTCCGGTGGTGTATGCTTTTGTTGACGGGGAAGAGAGAGTTTCCTGGGATATGTCCAGGGTAAATGAAGGAAAGCAGCGGTACTTCGATAACCGAAAAGGCGACAGGCGGCTCCGGCCTCTGGATACCGGAGATGGCCTGTATGTGGGAGAGACTTTTTATTATACCTGCATCGGAGAAAAGGAAGAACTGGAACCGCTGTATGCTGTATTTGCTGATGATAGGCGGTATCACTGTACCTTTCAGCAGGAGTTGTACCGTCCGGAATACTGGCTGGAAATCATGCCTGCAAAAGCCACAAAATATCATGCGATTCTGAAGTTAAAAAAACTCTGGAAGTGTGATCGGGTGGTTTCCTTTGGGGATTCCATCAATGATCTTCCCATGTTTCGGATCTCTGATGAATGTTACGCAGTGGAAAATGCAGTGGAAGAACTGAAACAGGAGGCCACGGGCGTCATCGGAGATAACGATTCGGACAGCGTGGCCAGGTGGCTGGAAGAGAACTATGGAAGATTAAACGTTTCAACGGAAAAATGATTTGAAACAGGGAAAGAGAAATGAACAAGAACACAAATATTGAAGTACGTCCGGCCTGCGAAAAGGATCTGGATGATATTGAAAACTTGTATAACGATTTGAATGATTATCTTGCAAAACCGGGTCAGAAGAACTATCCACGTTGGAAAAAGGGAGTTTATCCGATACGGGAGCAGGCGGAGGAAGGTTTCAGAAACGGGCAGCTATATGTGGCAGTTCTTGGAGATGCTGTGGTTGGAACAGTGATCTGTCTGCCAAAGCAGGAAGATGCCTATCAGACAGTCAAGTGGCAGATTCCCATGGAGGCTCCGGTGCTGGTAATTCATATCCTGGCAGTACATCCTGATTATTTCGGATATGGAGTGGGTGCGGCGCTTCTTCAGTATGCCGAAGATCTGGCAAGCCGACAAAATCGCAGGGCGGTACGCCTGGACACCTATCAGGATAACCTTCCTGCAGCCAGACTTTTTGAAAAATGTGGTTTCCGTTTTTGTGGAATGGTGGATCTGGGGCTGGAAGAAGTTTATGGACTGAAATGGTACCGGGCATATGAAAAGGTTCTGTGACCGAAAATCACAGATACTTCCTGAGATTCTCCAATACAATGCGGTACGCATTGGGATACATATGGATCCCTTCCACCGTAAATTCCTTTCTCAGCCTTCCCTGCTCATCGGTAAGCCCCTCATTGACATCGAGGAAGCGGCAGCCCAGTTCACGGGCCAGCCGTTCCATCATCTGATTGGCCAGACGGATATTCCGGTTGTTTCGCGTGACAAACTGACCGGCCGCCTCCTCCGGCGTCATTCCCCCGGCAATGACCGTTTCATTTACCGGATAGTAAGCCATCACGCTGATTTCTGCCTGGGGCAGACGAACACGGATCTGCTTCAGGATCCGGCGGCAGTTGGCTGCCAGATGCTCCGGACGGTAATCCGGACTTCCGATATCGTTGGTACCGATGTTAATAAAAATCCGGGAGGGAAGCAGCCCGAACACCATTTCTTCCATGGCGTGCAGCATATCCGTGGTGGTAAAGCCGCTGACGCCCCGATTGTAGATGATCCGTTCATCTCCGTTCGCCCAGAGCAGTTCCTGAACAGGAAACTGTTCCATCAGAGAAGAGCCGGTAAAGAGAATCTGTCCTTTTCTGGCATATTCGTTGAGAAGCCGGTAGGAATCCAGTTTCCGTCTCTGCTCACCGTCAATATTCTGTTCCTGATAGCGTCTGTCTGCATCCGTCATAGACAGCATTCTCCTTTCCGACACAGATCTTTAGTTCCTTTTCTGGTTAATCATACGTTCAATCAGATCAATGGTTTCCCGAATTCCGTAATTGGCGCTGTTGATACACAGGTCATAGCTTTCCGGCCTGCCCCAACGCCCGTCCGTATAGAAATCGTAGTATCTCTTATGCTGCCGGTCCATCTGCCGTAAAAAGCGGGAAGCCTGTTTAAGATCCATATTTTTGGATGCCATAATCCGCCGGACACGGAGCGTAAAGGGAGCGCTGATAAACAGGCTGATGTGAGGAATATGGTTGTTGGCCAGAATCGAATCCGCGCACCGTCCCATGATCACACAGTCCTCCGTCCGGGCCAGATTGCAGATCAGATCACTCATATTGAAAAATATGGCGTCCTGTCTGGGAAGCCCGTGGTAACGGTTAAATTCCCGGAACCAGGTTTTCAGACGGAAAGATTTTTTCTTATATTTGTCAAATTCCGTAAAATGGTCGGTTTCCGCGTCATCAAC
Organism: Candidatus Pullilachnospira intestinigallinarum; assembly: GCA_018711275.1. GTDB lineage: Bacteria > Bacillota > Clostridia > Lachnospirales > Lachnospiraceae > Pullilachnospira > Pullilachnospira intestinigallinarum. The sequence continues at coordinate 33,937 of DVIN01000040.1, read as the reverse complement.
AGAACCCTTTTCCGCTTCCAGACGTTTCAGCACCTGATTGAAGATTTCCACATCATAATAATTGATATGCAGCTCATCTGCCAGCTCAAATCCGATATCATTTCCTGCGCTTCCCTGCGTTCGGCTGATGCAAATGACCAGATGATCATTTTCGGAAAGCTTTTTCCTGGCCGTGGGATTCAGTTCAGCCCTGGTAAGATCCAGAATATCCACCTTGCCGAAACTGTCCGGCAGATTTTCGATTTCTTTCAGGATACTGTCATATTCCGCCAGCATCCTGTCTTTTGCCTCTTTATCCGGAATGGTCCGGGCCATATTGCTGATCAGAGCCAGTTCACTTCTGAGAAGATGCCCGTCCGGTTTCGCAAGCATCAGCATGCAAAGATTCTGTACGGTATTTTCCCTGTTTCCGGTAAAGGTCCGGCCAAGCGCCGATCCCACGCAATCGTAAACCTTCGCGTCCAGATCATAAATACGATTGGCCAGTTCCAGACATTTTTCGTGATTGTCCTTCATATCTGTCCGCCCTCCTTTTATAAAAAGAATATCAATGTGTCCAACAGGAACAGCGGGATTAAAAAGCCCAGTGACCACAGCATGTATCCAAAGAAAGACGGCATGGGGACACCGTTTTCGTCAGAAATGGATTTTACCATGAAATTGGGGGCGTTTCCGATATAAGTATTTGCGCCCATAAACACCGCGCCGCAGGAAATCGCTGACAGAAGATGCACCGGAACGGTCCCCAGACTGGTGGAAATACCGCCGGTAAATCCGATGGCGCCCGCAGTGGTAAGAAATACCAGATACGTCGGCGTATTATCCAGAAAGCTTGACAGAGCGCCTGTGGCCCAGAAAAGCTGATAGGGCTGATCCAGTCCAAGGCCAGGTCCCACCTGCCGCAGCAGCATCAGTGCCGGCTGCATGGTGATGAATATACCGATAAATAAAACGGCCACCTCCTGGATGGATCCCCAGGTAAAATGATTTCGGGTCCGGATGTCTTTTGGCGTTGTCTTAAAGGACAGGGCGGCCGCGGCAAGAATCATCACAATTTCGATAATCGAAGGGAGACTGAAAGTTACATCCCGGAAAATATGTATGCCAAGAACATTGCCGGCGCTGTCCTGGAAGGCTTTCAATCCGGGCAGGACACCGCTTAAAATAACGGCCGCTACGATCATCAGGAGAAAGAGAATATTGTGCAGGCCGTCGATGCGGAACCGGGTTCCCGGTCTGCTGATATCCGGTTTTCTTCCCTCCGCGATATCCTTACGATACATCCGCCTGTCCACCTGATAAAAGGCAAACAGAAGCACCACCATATTGAATAAAAGTACCGGTAACAGATGCAGACTCCAGAAAAAGGGCACGCCGCGCATAAAGCCCATCAAAAGCGGCGGGTCACCGATGGGCGTCAGGATTCCGCCCATATTGGAAACCATGAAAATAAAGAAAATCATGATATGAGCTTTCCGTCTTCTCCAGGAATTCATTTTGAGAACCGGACGCACCATAAGCATACTGGCTCCCGTGGTCCCGATACAGCTTGCCAGGAAGGTTCCCAGGGCCAGAAGTCCCACATTTACCCGGGGAGACCCCGCAAAATCTCCTTCCATGGTAATGTTGCCGGAAACACAGAACAGACCGAACAGAAGAATGATAAAGGTCACATAGTCGTTTACCGCGCAGTCCAGCACGGTCTCGGCCATTTCACCCACTCCGTAGATGACGGAGAAAGGGATCACCATGGCCAGCACCCAGCCGGCTACCACAAGCGGTTTATGCGCATCCCACCATTCGCCTTTCAGAAGGGGCATAACCGCGATGCACAGCAGCAGTCCCGCGAAAGGAATACAAAGCCATACGGGTACGCCGGCCTCTGCGGATCCATCGGCCGCCCAGGCATTGATCGGACAGAGTAGAAATGCCGGGCAAAGTACACATAGTAAAGTTATTATTTTTTTCAAGATCTTCACCTCCATAGCCATAGAAATTATACCGTATACCGAGCGGAAAATGCAAGAAGATGTACGGATAAAATTTACAGAAGCACCCCTTTTTTGCGGGGGCTTTTGAGTCACTTTAACCATGGCGTCCCATTTTTCCGGGTGTTATAATAAAAAAAGCAATGCAGCACTGTTTTCGGAAAAGGAAACGTCGCCATTTGCTTCAGACAGAATTTTAAAGGATCATGGGAGGCAAAAAAATGGAAAATATTCTTGTATCATTTCTGAAACGGTTCACGGATTACCCCTTTCTTGTGAAAATGGACGGCAAAGAATACATGATCGGGGAAGGAAAACCCGAATTTACCGTGGATTTCAAAAAGCCGATTTCCAAAACAAAGCTTCTGACCAGCACCTCGCTGGCACTGGGAGAGGCTTATATGGACGGAGATCTGGAGATTGAGGGAGACCTGTATTACGCGCTGGATCATTTTCTGGGACAGATGAGCAAATTCTCCACAGATGAGGGCGCGCTGAAAAAACTGATTCACACTTCCGTATCCAAAAAGAATCAGCAGAAAGAGGTTACCTCGCATTACGATATCGGAAACGATTTTTACAAATTGTGGCTGGACGAGACCATGAGCTACTCCTGCGGTTATTTCAAGACGCCGGAGGACACCTTGTATCAGGCACAGGTAAATAAGGTGGATTATATCCTTCAGAAGCTGAACCTGAAGGAAGGCATGACTTTGCTGGATATCGGCTGCGGCTGGGGATTTCTGCTGATTGAGGCCGCAAAAAAATACAAAATCAAAGGCGTGGGAATCACGCTGAGTACCGAGCAGTGCAAGGAGTTCAACAGACGGATTGAGGAAGAAGGCCTGCAGGATTATCTGAAGGCTGAGATTATGGATTACCGGGATCTTCCCAAGAGCGGATACCAGTTTGACCGGGTGGTCAGCGTCGGTATGGTGGAGCATGTGGGACGGCCCAATTACCAGCTGTTTGTGGACTGCGTCAGCCAGGTGCTGAAAGAGGGAGGCGTCTTCCTGCTGCATTTCATCAGCGCGCTGAAAGAACATCCCGGCGACGCCTGGATCAAGAAATATATCTTCCCCGGCGGAACGGTCCCCAGCCTGCGGGAGATGCTTTCCTGTCTGGCAGAGGATAATTTCCATACCATGGACGTGGAGAACCTTAGGCTGCACTACAACAAAACACTTCTGTGCTGGGCTGACAACTTCCATAAACATCTGGAGGAAGAGCGGAAGATGTTCGACGAGCGGTTCCTCAGAATGTGGGATCTTTACCTGAACGCCTGCGCGGCGACCTTCCACAATGGAATCATCGACCTTCATCAGCTCCTTCTGACCAAAGGCATCAACAATGATCTTCCTATGGTGAGATGGTATTGATGACGTTCTGTTTGACAGACGGTCTTTGGTATATTACAATAAAGCGACAGAGAGAATCCGCAGCCGCGCCGTATGGACGGGCCCGCGGACTTCCTGGCAGGAATATGCGCTGACAGCGAAAAAATGGCCGTATGGCCGAAACAGGAAAGGAGACTGCAAATGGCACATCATATTGTTATGTGGAAGTTCCGTCCGGAAATTCCGGAGGAGAAAAAGCCGGAACTGAAGGCGGCCATGGCTGAAAATCTGAAAGCACTGGTGGGAAAGGTACCCGGACTACTCACGGTGGAGTTCGTGGAGAATCCTCTGGCATCCAGTACCCATGATGTGGCGCTGGTGACCACCCTGGAAAAAGCGGAGGATATCGCCGCCTATGGAGTGCATCCGGAACATGTCAAAGTGGCGGATACCTATGTCCGTCCCTATGTGACAGAGCGCGTCTGCCTGGATTACGAATAAATCATCGGAAGCAGACGGAAAACGGTTTATTGAAAATGAAAAAAACCGAAAGCTTCGGGCCACGGGAGAGTTCTCTGCTCCCCGCGGTTCGGAGCTTTTTGCGTCCTTTTCCGTTTTTTGATTGGAAAAGAGGGCAAAATACGATATAATATAAAAATAGCTGCTGATCAGAGAGGATCGGCGATCCGGCAAAGCTGCCCGAAAGAGCGGCCCAATTTTAGAAAATCAGAGGATGAGGTAAATATGGAATATTTGGAAAAAAACTGTAAAATCGCTGTTTTGATTGATGCGGACAACGTATCTCCCCGGTATATCAGGTATATTCTGGATGAAATCTCCGATTATGGAGTAGCCTCCTACAAGAGAATCTACGGGGACTGGACGGACAACACCAAAAGGCTCTGGAAGGAGGTCCTTCTGGAATGGTCCATCAATCCGGTGCAGCAGTACAGCTATACTACCGGAAAGAATTCCACGGATTCCGCGTTGATCATCGACGCCATGGATATTCTGTATTCCGGCAATGTGGAGGGCTTCTGTATCGTATCCAGTGACTCGGATTTTACCCGGCTGGCCCAGAGACTGCGGGAGGCGGGAATGTTCGTGATGGGAATCGGGGAGAAAAAGACGCCCCGGGCGTTCATGGTAGCCTGTGATGTGTTCAAGATTCTGGAAGTGATCTCCCAGGAGGACGATGACAATAACATCGAAGGAAAGTCCATCACCTCCCTGCAGGATATCAAACAGACCATTTCCAAGGTGCTGATGGAAAACAACAACCAGGGACGCCAGACGAATCTGGGAGAGATCGGAAGCATTCTCTCGAAAAAATATTCGGAATTTGATGTGAGAAACTATGGCTATGCCAAACTGTCCACCTTCCTGGAGAGCATGAAGGAGTTTGACGTGATCAAAAAGAGTCACAGCTATCTGGTGACGGAACGGCTGTCGGTCTCCAAAGAGATGATCGGCGATGCCATTGAGAGCATCATCAACGATTATCACGGACAGGTGGATAATCTGAGTGTGATCCATGACGAGCTGCGGAAGCGTTTTCCGGAATTTGACGTGAAGCAGTACGGATTTTCCAGGGTTTCCAGTCTGATCCGCAGCTTTAACCGCTTCAAAATCTACAACAACAAAGTAAAGCTGGATCCGGCGAGAAAGGGTGTTAACCGCAATGGCGACTGAAAGAGAGACGCGGCAGAAAGAATTTCTGCGGGACGTCCTGGATAAAATCCGGGAACGAATCCGCATGCTGGATGATACCATCCGCAGAGGGCAGGAGGATATTGCCGGCATGCATGAATATTACTGGGACAACTATACGGAGATGGACCAGTACGGCTACGAAAATTATGACAATCAGCAGGCACTGCTGGGACAGGTAAATGCCAACCAGGAGAACCGGAAGCAAAGACGGCGGCTTCGTCGGATGCTGGATTCTCCTTATTTCGGGCGGGTGGATTTTCGCTATGAGGGAGAGGAAGAGCCGGAGACTTTTTACATCGGCATCGGCAATTTCGCGCTTCAGGCGGGAGGCACGCCGCTGATCTATGACTGGCGGGCGCCTGTCAGCAGCCTGTTTTATGATTATGACCGGGGTCCGGCTTCTTATCAGGCGCCGGCCGGGCAGATGGACGGGGAGGTAACCGCCAAGTGGCAGTATAAGATCCGAAACGGCAAACTGATCTATGCCTTTGAAAGCGATCTGAAAATCGATGATGAGATTCTGCGGCAGGAGCTGGGAGCAGGCGGGGATGTGAAGCTGAAAAATATTGTCCGTACCATTCAGCGGGAGCAGAACGCCATTATCCGAAATACGAAGGACAGGATTCTGGTGATCCAGGGGGCGGCGGGCTCCGGAAAGACTTCCGTGGCTCTGCATCGGATTGCCTACCTGCTGTATCATGACCGGAAGCACCTGAAATCTTCCAACGTGCTGGTGCTCTCCCCCAACAGTGTGTTTTCCGCCTATATTTCCCATATTCTTCCGGAACTGGGGGAGGAGAACATTCAGGAGATGAGCTTTGATCTGTTCGCCTACCGGGAGCTTCAGGATGTGGCGGCAGACTGCGAAGATCATTATGACTGGATGGAGCAGCTTCTGGCGCCCGGCGGGATTGGCCGTGAGGATCAGGAAAGATACCAGCAGAAGCAGTCTGAGATTTTCGTGGGGCAGACAGAAGGCTTTCTGGCCCAGCTGGAGGATCGGCTGATGAATTTCTCCGGACTGAAGTGGCGGGGAATGGAACTTACGGAGCAGGAGATCATCCGGCTGTTCTACTTCCGCTTTCAGGAGCTGCCGCTGCTGGCCCGTATGGATGCGGTGGAGGAGTATTTCGTGGATCAGTGCGAAACGCTCTACCAGTGTACCATGTCGGAGGATGACCGGAAATATGTGAAAGACCGGTGCCGGAAAATGTATGTCACCACGGATCTGTATGAGATTTACAACTGGTTTCTGGAGGAAAACGGATATCCGACGCTTCCCCGCAGGCCTCTGGAGGAGCGGAAACTGCGTTATGAGGACGTTTACCCGCTGCTGTATCTGAAATACCGGCTTACCGGGGGACAGGCCAGACGGGAAATCAAGCATCTGGTGATTGATGAAATGCAGGATTACAGCTGGCTGCAATATGAGATCCTGAAAAATCTCTTTTCCTGCAGCATGACCATTCTGGGCGACCGGGAACAGACGCTGGACGGGGAAGAGCGGGATATGCTCCAGATTCTTCCTCAGATTTTCGGCAAGGACATCCGCCGGATTGAACTGAAAAAAAGCTATCGGAATACGGTGGAAATCGCTTCTTACGCGGCCGGACTTGGCCACAGCAATGCGGTGGAGCTGTTTGAGCGGCACGGTCATCCGGTGGAAGAGAAAGACTTTGCTTCCTTTGACCAGGCGGTGGTAGCGGCAGCAGCCGGCCTCCGTCTGGAGGACGAAGAATATGAGACGGCGGCGCTGATCGTCACCACCGAACAGGAAGCCCTGCGGGCAAGGGATCTTCTTTCCGAACGGAAGATCGCGGTAAACTATGTGGACCGGGACAGCACCGCTTTCCGGAGAGGACTGACGGTGACCACCTTCTATCTTGCCAAGGGACTGGAATTTGATCAGGTATTTTTCCTGGACCGCGGACAGGACGGCCCGATTGCCCGGCAGGCCCGGTACATCGCGGCCACCAGAGCGCTGCATGAGCTGCATATGTACCGGTATTAAAAAAAGAAAACACAAAGGGGAAGATATATTTATGTATGAAATAATGAGTGCAGACGAGGCGATCCGCCTGATCCGGGATGGAGACTGTATCTGCGTCAATTCGTTTGTGGGAATCGAAAATCCCGTGGAGCTCCATGAAGCTATTTTCCGGAGATATCAGCGGATGCAGTCGCCCCGTCATCTGACCATCATTTCCAGCGCCGGTTTCGGCGTCTGGGATGAGGAGCGCAATGCGGAGGGATATATCCGGGAAGGCGCGGTGGACCGGCTGATCTGCGGCCATTTTGGGGCTATGCTGAGTACGAAAAAGCTGGTGCTGGAGGATCGTTTTGAGGCGTATAACCTTCCGCTGGGATGTATTTCCCATGCGATCCGCGCCCAGGCCAGCGGACTTCCCGGAGCACTCTCCAAGGTGGGGCTGGATATTTTTGTGGATCCGAGGAAGGAGGGACCGGGCATCAACCGGATTTCCATTGATGACTCCCTGGTGAAATATGTGGAGGTGGACGGGGAGGAATTTCTCTACTACAAGCTGCCGAAAATAAACGTCGCGCTGATCAAGGGCACGGCGGCGGACAGGAAAGGAAATATTTCTTTCGATGATATGTTCATGTCCGGTGACGCGTTGTCCATCTGTCAGGCGGTGAAGGCAAACCGGGGCAAGGTAATCGTACAGGTGGATCGGCTGGTGGATACGCCCTCCCGTCCCCGAAACGCCATCATACCTGGATGCCTGGTGGACGCCATCGTACTGGCAGAGCCGGAGGAAAAGAATGAGGCTTATGCGGCGCTGACCGGAAGTTTTGAGATCCCTTATGAAGACTGGAGTATGTGGAATGATAAAATTGATACTGTTTCCGCCATGCAGTCGAAAAACAGCGCAGTGGGGAATATCATCGGCAGACGGGCGGCAAAGGAGCTGCGGGTGGATGATATCGTCAATATCGGAATCGGCCTTCCGGAGATGGTCTCCAGATTCACCAGAAAAAGCGGGATGCTGGATATGGTCACGCTGACTGTGGAATCCGGCGGCATCGGGGGCTTCCCCGTATCCGGAAAAGTGTTCGGAGCCATGATCGGCGCCTCTTCCGTCTATGATATGGCCAACCAGTTTGACCTCTATGACAACGGCGGGCTGGATATCTGCTTTATGGGCGCTCTGGAGGTGGACAAGGAGGGAAATGTCAACTCCCACCGGGGGCCGGGAGCCTTTTCCGGCATCGGAGGATTTGCCAATATTACGGCGAAGACGCCCACAGTGGTATTCTGTATGACCTTCAACACCAAGGGCCTGGAGGTATCCCAGAAAAAGAACATGGTGACCATTCAGAAGGAGGGTTCCATTCCCAAATTTGTGGATAAAGTGAGAAGCGTCAGTTTTTCGGCGAAACGGGCCATCGCCAACGGGCAGAAAGTGCTGTATGTGACGGAACGGTGCGTTTTCCGGCTGACGCCCAAGGGCCTCAAACTGGTGGAGGTATATCCGGGAATCGATGTGGAGAAAGATATCCTTTCCCGGCTGCCCTTTGAGGTGGAGCAATAACAGGAGGTGACTGAAATGGAAAAACAGATGGTAATCTTTGATCATGACAAATGCATTTCCTGCGGCGCCTGCGCCAAGGACTGCATCCGGCAGGCCATCCGCAAAGGACCGGACGGAATGGAGATTTCCGGTTCCTGTTTTCTCTGCGGCCATTGTGTGGCGGTCTGTCCGGCGGGGGCAGTTTCCATTCCGGATTATGAGGATCGCCCGGTGGAGTATGATCCCGCCGGCGCCGGCATCAGCGGGAAACAGATGCTTCTTTCTGTGAAATTCCGCAGAAGTGTCCGCAATTACAGCAAACATATCATTGAAGAGGAAAAACTGCGGCTGCTGGTGGATGCGGGAACCCACGCGGCCACCGCCGCCAACCGGCAGGAAGTTTCCTACGTGATTGTGCAGGAAAAGCGGCAGGAATTAAAACGTCTGGTGTTTGATGGCATGGGACAGCTCCTGGAAAATGCTTCTGACGCCGACAAAGAGGATCCCTTCTTTCAGACCATTCGGAAGTTTTATGAAAACCGGGACGCTGCGGAAGAGGAAGAAATGCTGTTTCGCAACGCGCCGGCGGTGATTTATCTTCTGGGAGATCACTCCTTCGATGCGGGCCTGGCTGCCCAGTGTATGGAACTGGTGGGATGCTCTCTGGGACTGGGATTTATGTACAACGGTTATCTGACAAGGATATCTTCGCGGCTCCCCCGGGTGCGGGAGTTTCTGGGAATCGGAGAAGAGCAGATTCAGATGTGTATGCTGGCCGGGTATCCCAGAGTGCATTACCGGCGGACAGCGCCCAAAAAGACGCCGCAGGTAACCTGGATGTAAAAGGGTTGACAAGGAGGGGCTTATGAGAATCGCGGTACTTCAGGCCAGTTCCCAGAAGGAGAAAAACCGTCTTCTGTTTGAAGCTACAGAGAAAGCAGTGAAAGGAAAAGGCTGGCCGGTAACAAATCTGGGCGTCTTTGAGGAAGAAGAGGCCGAATATTCCTACGTTCAGGCGGCGCTCTGGGTCAGTCTGCTGCTGGAAAGCGGCGCCGCTGACTTTGTGGTGACCGGCTGTTCCTCCGGGCAGGGGATGATGCTGGCCTGCAACAGTCTGCCGGGAGTTGTCTGCGGGTATGTGCCAACACCTGCAGACGCCTACCTTTTCGGACGTATCAACGACGGGAATGCCATATCGTTTCCGCTGGGACTGAATTTCGGCTGGTGCGGCAGGCTGAATCTGGAATATACACTGGAAAAACTGTTCGAGGAACCCTTCGGCACAGGGTATCCGCCGCAGGACGCCGACAGGAAACGCAGGGATACGGAGCTTCTGAAAACCATGGGAGTCGTTTCCAAAAGGCCTCTGGAAGAAGTGTTGCCGCAGTTGGACGATCATTTGGTAAAAAGTGCGCTTTCCAGAGAGCCGGTTATGGATTTCATCATGCGCTACGGGAAAAACGCAAAGCTGAAAAAGTTTTTGCAGCAGTACAGCTTATAAGAATACAGAGCAAAATAATGCAGAACAAGGGGGAATTTACATGAACTACAGAGCACTGGGAAACACGGGACTTATGGTGAGCGAGATCGGTCTGGGCGCGGAGTGGCTGGAGCGCCACAACCGGGAGGAGGTCTGTCAGATCATCCATTACTGCCAGGAGGCGGGCATTAACATCCTGGACTGCTGGATGTCGGAGCCCAATGTCCGCTCCAACATCGGAGCCGCTATAAGCGGTCAGCGGGAAAAATGGATCATCCAGGGACATCTGGGATCCACCTGGCAGAACGGACAGTATGTAAAAACGAGAGAACTGGATAAGGTGAAAGCCGCATTCCAGGATCTTCTGGACCGGCTGGACACGGATTATGTCGATCTGGGAATGATTCATTTTGTGGATGAAACCGCGGAATTTCACCGGATCATCGACGGGGAATTTTACGCCTATGCCGCCTCTCTGAAAGAAAAAGGAGTGATCCGCCATATCGGCATGAGCACTCACAACCCGGCGGTGGCCCGGCTGGCGGCCGAGAGCGGAAAGATTGAAATGATTCTGTTCAGCGTCAATCCGGCCTTCGATATGCTGCCGGCCACGGAGAATATTGATGATTATTTCAAAGAGACCTATGATGCCAGTGTGGCCGGCATCGATCCAGAACGGGCCGAACTGTACCGGATCTGCGAACAGAACGGTGTGGGAATCACGGTGATGAAGGGGTATGCGGGCGGACGGCTGTTCGACGCGAAGACTTCTCCCTTCGGCGTGGCCCTGACGCCGGTGCAGTGTCTGCACTATGCGCTGACCCGTCCGGCGGTAGCCAGCGTACTGGCAGGATACGATTCCATCGCCCATGTAGACGCCGCAGTGGCCTATGAAACGGCCACGGAGGAAGAGAAGGATTATGCCACCGTGCTGGCCGGCGCGCCGATGCACGCCTATTCCGGTCAGTGTACCTACTGCGGACACTGCGCGCCCTGCCCGGCAGGCATCGATATCGCCATGGTGAACAAGCTGTACGATCTGGCGCTGATGCAGCCGGAGGTGCCGGATACGGTGCGGGCCCATTACCAGAGCCTTTCCGCCAACGGTGGAGACTGCATAGGCTGCAAAGGCTGTGAGGAGCGGTGTCCCTTCGGCGTTTCGGTGGCGGAGCGGATGGAAGCGGCGGAAAAGCTTCTGGGCGGAAAGCAGTAAAGGGATAAAAGGAGAAAACAATCCGGATCAGATAAAGGGGAATCGATTCGTTTTTCAAAAAGAGAGGAGCAAGAGATATGAGTACTGCGGAATTGCTGGATGAAGTCCAGCGGAAAGCATTGGAAAATAAAGAACTGCGGGAAATGCTGCTGGCCACCCGTAAGGAGAAAAATCCTCTGGAAGCCTTCTGCCGGATCTGCAGGCAGATGGGATATGAACTGTATCCCATGGAGGTGGTGCAGGCGGGAGAAGAGTTTTATGCCACCATGCGCCGGAGCACCAACGGGGGCGGAGAAAATTCTCCGCTTCTGGAGGGGGAGGATGACTTTTACGAACTGCTGCTGGCCACATTGACGGCGGCAGAGACAAGGCAATAAGGCGGGAGGCCTCCTTCAAATGATCCGGGGGCCACTGTAACGAAAGGAGATTTTATGCGTTATCCGGAAAATCTGAAAAAAAATGGAACCATCGGCTTTGCGGCCCCCTCTATGGGCTGTGCTACGGAACCGTATCGGAGTGCCTTTGATCATGCGCAGGAGGTGTTCCGTTCCCTGGGGCATTCCCTGGTACTGGGGCCCAACTGTTATGCTGCTTCCGGAATCGGCATCAGCAACAGTCCCAGAGCCTGCGGGCAGGAGTTGGAGGAGATGTACTGCGGCAGGGAAGCGGAGGCGATCATTTCCTGCGGGGGCGGGGAACTGATGTGCGAGATCCTGGATTTCATTGATTTCGACAAAATCAGAGCCGCCCGTCCCAAATGGTATCTGGGTTATTCGGACAATACCAATTTCACCTTCCTTTTGACGACACTCTGTGATGTGGCCTCTGTTTACGGGCCCTGTGCCGGCGCTTTCGGCATGGAACCCTGGCATCCCGCCATCCGGGACGCCTATCAGCTGCTTCTGGGAGAAAAACGGAATTTTCAGGGATATGATCTCTGGGAGAAAGAGGGGCTGAAGGACGAAGAACATCCCCTGGCGCCGTATCATGTAACGGAGCCTTCCGTGATCCGCTGGTTCCTGGATGGAAAAGAGCAGACCGGACAGAAGGTACAGATACGGGGGCGTCTTCTGGGCGGCTGTATGGACTGCCTGGTAAACCTGTTGGGAACCGGCTATGATCAGGTGCCCCGGTTTGCCAAAAGATATCAGGAGGACGGCATCGTCTGGTTCCTGGAATCCTGCGACCTGAACGTGATGGACATCCGCCGGGCCGTCTGGCAGATGAAACATGCGGGCTGGTTTTCCCATGTGAAAGGATTTCTGATCGGCCGTCCCCTCTGCCACGGACAGGAGATCATGGGACTGGATCAGTACCACGCGGTCTGCGATCTTCTGGCGGAGTATCAGGTGCCGGTGATCATGGATGTGGATCTGGGCCATCTGCCGCCCATGATTCCCATGGTCTGCGGGGGGCTTGCGGATGTGTCGCTGGAAAATGGGAAACTGAACATTGCGTACCGGGAAACTTTTTGATTGGGGAACGGAAAATACCGGATGATAAAGGCATGGAAAGGGAGCAGACAAAGAATGTGAAGGAGATAACCTTGTGAGGAAAATAGATCCAGAAGCTGAAAAGATTATGATGAATGGGCATAATAATTTTGATGATGAAAACACCATAATATTATGTGTAGAATTAACGGACGGACTGTTGCTTTCACATGGAACGGGATATGAGTTTTAAACTTCAAAATGGAACACCGTCGGCATGTGACTGCCGGCGGTGTCATACATATTTTTAAAGATAGGTTTTTATACTTACTTTTTACGAAAGAAATCATTAACAAGCAGATATTGATTGTTTTCCTTAACCCATTCATTCTTTGCCTTAAATTTTGCAATCTTCATTTCTATTTTGCCATCTGATAATTCAATCTTTATCTCGTGCTCCATAAGCCCTTTCTTAAATTCAAACTTCTTCATATCTTTCCATGCAAGATAAGATTTCCCAAGAATAGCATATTTATTGTTTATATCCAACGGAAAGAAACTAATGCCGGTACTGTCAAAAGAAATAAAAAACGGCTGAAACTGTTCAAAGGAATAGACCATCATTCCGGGAATAGGCAAAATCCATTTCATTTTCATTTTTGGATGGCCAAATGTAACGGCATTCTTATTTTCCAGTCCCCAGTTTTCGATTAATTCGTTTATTCTTTCTTCCAACATCTCTTTACCCCTTTCTGCTTTTTCCCATTTGTCTGTCGTAGGAAGGCTGAACTGTTACGTTTGATTCTATCATTCGCAGAATTCTATTGACGATAAAAATAATTTTTATCTTTCAAATAATTGAGATTATCTTTAATCCATGGATTATTCGCAACCACTTTATTTATTTTCATTTCGATTTTCATGGTTGACGTTGAAATCACCATTTCATTTTCCAATAATCCGTTTTTCATCTTGAAACTTGTTATTTCATTCCACGGAATAAATAAATTATCTGCAATATTCCAATCGCCCTGAACAGGAAACAGATGAATCCCGCTATCACGAAATCCAAACAAATAAGAGGTTGCCTGTTCAAATGCTATGACATTGACAATACCTGTTGGCAAAACCCATTTTACCTTTGATTTCGTGTGACCGCACAGAATATTATTGTCATACATATAACCAAAAGCTTCCAATTCACTTTTTACTTTTTCTAAGCTTAACATCTCTGTACCTCCACGATTTTTATACATCAAAGCAGGGCGAACTTTATCTTCCAATGCTATTACTATACGATGAAATCCATGGATATTCAAGGATGTAAGCAGTTTTCACATAAATACAAAAACGGATACTTTTTATAAAAACAGCGGAATTATGTACCTGGTACCGGCTATCGAGCCAGCGACCTGGTACAATGTAGAAAAGCCAGGTCGACGGATTGAAAACTTGCTTTTTTGAAGGAGATAAGAAAAATACCTGATTACAGGAATGGGATAATTTCTGAAAAAGAATATGGCCGTATACATGCACTTCTCATGGAATACCGATATCCAAGGTGACAGGATTCCTTCCTTCTTTCTTATGATTCCTTATTCTTCCGCAAACGATAGAAAGTGAATAAATTGTTTGGAATTAGGTACAATATATAGTATTGACGCAGACGGATATATACTATATAATGGCAGAGCAGAAGTTAGAAAGAACTAACCAAAGGAGGACATACATGCGAAGAGAATGGGAATCATTCCGGGAGGGAATCTGGGAGAAGGAAATCAATGTGAGGGATTTCATCCAGAAAAACTATACGCCCTATGAAGGTGACGAGTCCTTTCTTTCCGGCCCCACAAAAGCCACCAGCCAGCTCTGGGACCAGGTGCTGGAGCTGATGAAGGAAGAGAGAGAAAAGGGCGGCGTGCTGGATATGGATACGAAAATCATTTCCACCATCACTTCCCACGGACCGGGTTATCTGGACCGGGAGAAGGAGACCATCGTGGGATTTCAGACGGACAAGCCGCTGAAACGGTCTCTGCAGCCTTACGGCGGCATCCGCATGGCTGTGAAAGCCTGCGAGGCCTACGGCTACCAGGTGGATCCGCAGGTGGTGGAATTTTTTACCAGACACAGAAAAACTCACAATGACGGCGTATTCGACGCCTATACGCCGGAGATGCGCGCCTGCCGCTCCAGCCACATTATCACGGGATTGCCGGACGCCTACGGAAGAGGCAGGATCATCGGCGATTACCGGAGAGTGGCTTTGTACGGGGTGGACCGGCTCATCGAGGATAAACAGGCTCAGAAGGATTCCACCAGGACTATCATGTATTCCGATGTGACCCGGGAGCGGGAGGAACTCTCGGAACAGATCCGGGCGCTGAAAGAACTGAAGGAGCTGGGTAAAATCTACGGATACGACATTTCACGGCCCGCCGCAAATGTGCAGGAGGCCATCCAGTGGCTGTATTTCGGTTATCTGGCGGCCATCAAGGAGCAGAACGGCGCCGCCATGTCACTGGGAAGAACGTCCACGTTCCTGGATATTTACGCGGAGAGGGATCTGAAGAGCGGCCGGTTTACGGAAGAGCAGATTCAGGAATTTGTGGATCACTTTATCATGAAGCTTCGGATGGTAAAATTCGCCAGAACCCCCGAGTATAACTCCCTGTTTTCCGGCGACCCCACCTGGGTGACGGAGTCTATCGGCGGTATGGGAATCGACGGAAGAACACTGGTGACAAAGATGTCTTTCCGCTATCTTCATACCCTGGAGAACCTGGGAACTGCTCCGGAGCCCAACCTGACCGTCCTGTGGTCCACCCGGCTTCCGGAGAAATTCAAACGGTTCTGCGCGAAAACTTCCATCGCTTCTTCCTCCATCCAGTATGAGAACGATGACCTGATGCGGGTGACCCATGGAGACGACTACGCCATTGCCTGCTGCGTTTCCTCCATGCGGGTGGGTAAAGAAATGCAGTTTTTCGGCGCCCGGGCGAACCTGGCAAAATGTCTGCTGTACGCCATCAACGGCGGTGTGGACGAAGTGTCCAAAAAGCAGGTGGGACCCAAATACCGTCCCATCACCTCGGAATACCTGGACTATGAGGAAGTCATGGAGAAATTCCATGATATGATGAAATGGCTGGCACAGGTGTACGTCAATGCCCTGAACATCATCCACTACATGCATGACAAATACTGCTATGAGCGGCTGCAGATGGCGCTTCATGACCGGAAGGTGACCCGCTGGTTCGCCACGGGAATTGCCGGCCTGTCGGTGGTGGCCGATTCGCTGTCCGCCATCAGGTACGCGAAGGTAAAAACCATCCGGGATGAAAACGGCATTGTGGTGGATTATCAGGTGGAGGGAGATTTCCCCAAATACGGAAATGATGATGACCGGGCCGATGAGATTGCCTATGCGGTGGTGCATGATTTCATGAAATACATCAAGGGAAATCATACTTACCGGGGAGGTATCCCTACTACTTCCATCCTGACCATCACTTCCAATGTGGTGTATGGAAAGAACACCGGTTCCACACCGGACGGCAGAAAGGCAGGAGAACCCTTCGCGCCGGGAGCCAATCCCATGCATCACCGGGACAGCCATGGGGCGGTGGCGTCTTTAAGCTCCGTGTCAAAACTGCCCTTTAAAGATGCCCAGGACGGAATTTCCAATACCTTCTCCATCATCCCGGGGGCGCTGGGAAAAGACGACGCCATTTTCTTTGACGATATTGCCTTTGACCTTCCAAAAGACTGCGCCTGCTGCGAGCCCAATCTGACAATGGATGAGGAAATGTAAGACATCGAAATAAAGGAGGAACCTGTTATGAATATCAGTGACGCACAGATCGACAACCTGGTGACCCTGCTGGACGGCTATGCCGAGAAGGGAGGACACCATCTGAACGTGAACGTTTTCACAAAGGAAACCCTGCTGGATGCCCAGAAGCATCCGGAGAAATATCCCCAGCTCACCGTGCGGGTGTCCGGATACGCCGTGAATTTTCACAACCTGACAAAAGAGCAGCAGGATGAGGTGATTTCCAGAACCTTCCATGAGGGGATGTAAGATGCGTGAGAAAAAGGGAAGGATTCATTCCCTGGAGAGTTTCGGGACCGTAGACGGTCCCGGAATTCGTTTTGTGGTATTTTTTCAGGGATGTCCCCTGCGATGCAGATACTGCCACAATCCGGACACCTGGTCCGTCCACGGCGGTACAGAGATGACGGCCGGAGAAATTCTCGATCAGTATGAGAAGAACCGGCAGTTTTACAGAACAGGGGGAATCACCGCCACGGGAGGAGAGCCGCTTCTTCAGCTGGATTTTCTGACAGAGCTGATGAAAGAAGCCAAAAAGAGAAACATTCACACCTGTCTGGATACCTCAGGAATTGTTTACCGGAGAGAACGGGCGGAAGATTTTGCCGGTCTTTGGGAGGCTCTGGATCTGGTACTGCTGGATCTGAAACACAGCGATCCTGAGGGGCACCGGTGGCTGACCGGCTGCGGACAGGAACCGGTACTGGAGTTTCTGGAAGCTCTGGAAGAAAAGAAAATTCCGGTGATCATCCGTCATGTGGTGGTTCCGGGGATCACAGACGGTCCGGAACAGCTGAGAAGGCTGGGAAGGATCATCGGAGGATTCCCCAACGTAAAGGGACTGGAAGTGCTTCCCTACCACACCATGGGAGTGGAAAAATACCGGCAGCTGGGAATTCCCTATCCGCTGGAAGGGGTGGAAGCACTGCCAAAGGAAGCGGCACGGACCGCCCGGGCAGAAATTCTTGCGGGGATACAGGAAAGAAGAAAATAACACTTGACATGTCCTGTCGGCGGGTGTAGTATGTGCTTAATTGATGAAAAATTCACACTATTTTGAGAAAGGAGGCAGTCAGATGAAAAACACATTTCGCGGTAAAATCACAGGAATCGCAAATACATGGGATGTTTGTGCAAACTGGAAACCAAAGGGATGCCCGGATACTTTTGGCTGCCTTTTTGAAAAATGGAAGGCGGCGTCTGTCTGACCTCAGACAGAATCAATAAGTGACGAAGAGACATTCCTGAAGAGTTGGGAATGTCTTTTTTTATGCGCGATACGCCCGGCAAAGCATCCGGCAAGTCAGGGTGTATCCCTGGAAAATACACACGCAGAGGGGGAGACTGTTTCATGCGCAAATGGAAAAAAAGATGGAAAAAGCTGGGGGATATTGCCCGGTTTTTAAAGGGGAACACGCATTTTCTGGTGCTGGCCCTGCTGGCGGGAATGCTGAACACCGCCTTTAACGCTCTCACACCGCAGATCATCCGGTACACGGTGGATCACCTGACCGGGCAGGCGGCCATGGAAGGCTGGGGAAGGGACGGCCGGTTTCTGGCGGGGGCGGCAGCGGCCGTGGTGGCCAGCGCTGTGGCGGCGGGGATTTTCACCTACGTCAGCAGCATCTGTCTGGCAAAGGGTTCCGAGGGATTCCTGAAAAGTATGCGGGATCAGCTGTACCGCCATATTCAGAAGCTGCCCTATACCTGGCATGTGGCCCACAAGACGGGAGATATCATTCAGCGGTGTACCAACGATGTGGAGATCATCCGGAATTTCGTCTGCAATCAGCTGATGGATGTGATTCGCATTATCTTTCTGATGGTATTGTATCTGACCATCATGTTCCGGATGAACGCCGGGCTGTCCTGTGTGGTGCTGCTGTTTACCCCGGTGATCATCGCCTACTCCGCGTTTTTCTACTCCAGAATTTCCAGAAGATTTCTGGACGCGGACGAAGCGGAGGGTGAGCTGACGGCCAAAGTACAGGAAAATCTCACCGGCGTGCGGGTGGTCCGGGCTTTCGGCCGGGAATCCTGGGAGATTGACCGTTTCGACGAGAAAAATGAAACCTTTGCCGGCCTGTGGATCAAGGTAGGTCGGCTGATGAGCGTCTACTGGGGAGCGGGCGACTTTCTCACAGGCATCCAGATCATGACGGTGCTGATTCTGGGAACCGTTCTCACGGTGCGGGGGGAGATGACCCTGGGCGGCATGATGGCCTTTGTCTCCTACAATGCCTCCCTGTCCTGGCCCATCCGGAGTCTGGGAAGGGTGCTGTCCAACATGAGCAAGGCCGGCGTATCCATCGACCGGGTGACCTATATTCTGGATGCAAAGGAGGAGCATGGAAAGCCCGACGATATCTGTCCGCCCATGGACCGGGAGATCCGGTTCGACCATGTGCGCTTTTCCTATGAGCAGGCGGACGCGGAGGTGCTGGATGACGTGTCCTTTACCATACCCGCCGGCAGTACCTTCGCGGTACTGGGCAGCACCGGCAGCGGAAAGTCCACTCTGGTGCATCTTCTGGACCGGCTGTATGAATTGCCGGAGGGCAGCGGCGCCATCACCATCGGCGGCGTGGATATCCGTCATATCGATCCGGATTATCTGAGAAAGAATATCGGTATGGTGCTGCAGGAGCCGTTTCTGTTTTCCCGCAGCGTGGGAGAAAATATTTCCATCGCCTCCGATGAGGGGGAGGATTCCCTGGAAATCCGCAGCGCCGCTTCCATTGCCTGTGTGGATGACGCCATCCGCCAGTTCAAGGACGGATACCGGACCATGGTGGGCGAGCGGGGCGTGACCCTGTCCGGAGGCCAGAAGCAGCGGGTGGCCATCGCTCGGATGCTGATGCAGAAGGCTCCCATTATGGTCTTTGACGATTCCCTTTCTGCGGTGGACGCGGAGACCGATGTGAAGATCCGCCACGCCCTGAAGGAACGGATGGGAAAAAGTACGGTGATCCTCATTTCCCACCGGGTGACCACGCTGATGCAGGCGGACTGTATTCTGGTGCTGGAGGACGGCCGGGTGGCCCAGATGGGTACCCATCAGCAGCTGATGGAGGAGAAGGACGGGATTTACCGGAGAATTTACGATATTCAGATGAATGTGGACGACGAGCTGCTTCGGCAGGAGGGGGTGGAACAGCCATGAGAATCGAAGAACAGGAATATACGAAAAATTTTGACATCCGGATCTGGAAGCGTGTGCTTCCTTTCCTGGCGCCCTTCAAGGGCTGTGTGGCCGTCATGCTGATTTTCAATCTGATCTGTTCGCTGGTGGATATTGTGATGCCGCTGTTTCAGCGGTATGCCATCGACCACTTTATCGGGCAGGGAAGCCTTGCGGGTATCTGGAAATTCGGGGCCGTGTACGCGCTGGTGGTGCTGGGACAGTTTCTCAGCGTGGTCTGCTTTACCAGAGCCAGCGCCGTGCTGGAGATGAGCGTGGGCAAAACCATGAAGCGGGCCTGCTTTGTACATTTGCAGGAGCTGTCTTTCTCTTATTACAATGTGACGCCGGTGGGCTATATCCTTTCCCGGGTCATGAGCGATACGGACAGAATCGCCGGGATGGTGGCCTGGAACGTGTCGGATATGCTCTGGGCCTTCGTCTATGTGCTGGGGGTATTTGTGGCCATGCTGCTTCTTAACTGGAAGCTGGCGTTGATCATCATACTGATTGTGCCGGCGCTGGCCATTCTCACCTGGTATTTCCAGAATAAGATTCTCCGGTGGAACCGCCATGTGCGAAAAATCAATTCCCGGATTACCAGCGGCTATAATGAGGGAATCATGGGGGCCCAGACCTCCAAAACGCTGGTGATCGAGGAAAAGAATCTCAGAGAATTTCAGGATATTACCACGGAAATGCGGACCGCGGCGGTGAAGGCCGCCCGGCTCTCTGCCGTCTATGTGCCTCTGGTACTGTTCTGCGGCTCCCTGGCCACTGCCATAGTGCTGGGACGGGGCGGGCAGATGGTGCAGGAAAACCTGCTGGCCATCGGCACCCTGTCGGCATTTACCTCCTACGCGGTGGGAATCTTCGAACCCATCCAGCAGCTGGCCAGAAACCTGGCGGAGCTGATTTCCATACAGGCCAACATCGAGCGGGTGAATACCCTGCTGGATCAGGAGCCCATGGTGGTGGATTCTCCGGAAGTGGTGGAGCGGTACGGCGATACCTTCCACCCGAAAAAGGAGAACTGGGAGCCCATCCGGGGAGATATCGAGTTCAGGGATGTGTCCTTCCATTACCCTGACGGAAAAGAGGAGGTGCTCAGCCATTTCAACCTGAAGGTTCCGGCGGGCACCACGGTGGCCATCGTGGGCGAGACGGGGGCGGGAAAGAGCACGCTGGTGAACCTGGCCTGCCGGTTTTTTGAGCCCACCGGAGGCGAGATCCTCATCGACGGTGTGGACTACCGGAAGCGGAGCCAGCTGTGGCTTCACAGCAATATCGGGTATGTGCTGCAGAATCCCCACCTGTTCTCAGGAACCATCGAGGAAAATATCCGTTACGGCAGGCTGGACGCCACCCCGGAGGAAATCCGGCAGGCGGCGAAGGCTGTGTCCGCCGATCTGGTGGCCGAAAAGCTGGAAAAGGGCTATCAGACCGATGTGGGAGAGGGCGGCAACCGGCTGTCCACCGGAGAAAAACAGCTGGTCTCCTTTGCCCGGGCCATCCTTGCAGATCCCAGAATCTTTGTGCTGGACGAGGCCACTTCCTCCATCGATACTCAGACGGAACAGCTGATCCAGAAAGCCACCGAGACGCTGCTTCGGGGAAGGACCTCCTTCATCATCGCGCACCGGTTATCCACTATCCGCCACGCGGATGTGATCCTGGTGGTGCGGGACGGGAAAATCATCGAGCAGGGAACCCACCAGCAGCTGTTGTCGAAGAAAGGGTATTATTACCGGCTCTGCAGGCAGCAGTTCCAGGAAGAAAATACAGGATTATAAAAAGGCCGTCGGAAAATATTCTGTCATTGGCAATCTTTTCTATTCGCCGAAAAACTGTATGATACTTCGCCTTTTGAGGGATGATAAATATTGACTAACTCACTGGCCGGCTTCTAAAATAGAAAAAAAGAAGCAGGAGGCGGTATTATGCAGGCATTATCACAGATAAAAACCGGAGCAGTCTGCACCATCAAATGGATGTTCGGGACGCCTGAGGTGTTGGAATTTCTTCACCGCCATCAGATTCAGGAGAAAAGACGGAGCCGGCCGGAAAAGCAGCGGGTTCCGTCTTTTTCTTTGCTTCTGCCGAAAGGCAAAAAAACACAACCATCAATAGACAGGAGGTCAGTAACATGCAGCAGCTGCAGGATCTTACAGGAAGAAACATACTGGTAACCGGCGTCAGCCGTCCCGGCGGGATCGGCGCGGCCATTGTGAGGCGACTGGCGGAATATGGAGCCCGGGTTCTTTTTCACGGAAGCGCGGATTATGACCGGGCCATGGAATATTGGGATGCCTCTGCTTCCTTCGCCCGGGAATTTGAACAGGATTTACGCAGGGAGGGACTGGATGTGACGGCCCTTGCTTCTTTTGATCTTTACCGTCCCGGCGCGGGAGAGGAATTAATTGGACTGGCAGCGCGGGAGGCAGGATATCTG
The DNA here is from genome assembly GCA_018711275.1 of Candidatus Pullilachnospira intestinigallinarum. GTDB lineage: Bacteria > Bacillota > Clostridia > Lachnospirales > Lachnospiraceae > Pullilachnospira > Pullilachnospira intestinigallinarum. Next base: position 11,772 of record DVIN01000040.1, on the reverse strand, counting down.
GACGGTCTGGTGCTGAACCACGCCTATTCCACCAGCAGCAGTCTGGGCCAGTGGACGGAGGAGGATATTGACCGGCATCTCCGGGTAAATGTGCTTGCCTCCATGATGATGATTCAGGCTTTCGCCGGACAGAAACCGGAGGGCCTTCGGGGGGCCGTCACCTTATTTACCAGCGGACAGGATCTGGGCCCCATGACCGGGGAGATTCCTTATGCCGTATCGAAAGCGGCGGAGGCCAATCTGTGCCGGCAGGCGGCAGCTGCGCTGTCACGGCAGAATATCCAGGTGAACTGCATCAATCCGGGACCCACCGACACAGGCTATCTGACGGGAGAAGCCTATGAACAGGTGGCTCAATCATTCCCCCTGGGGAAATGGGGAATGCCGGAAGACGCGGCGAGGCTGGTTCATTTTCTGCAAAGCGAAGAAGCCCGGTGGATCACCGGTCAGGTGATTTCCAGCGAAGGAGGATTTCAAAGGGGGTGAAAATCACGGGATCGTCGTTATATCTTCTGAATGCCCTTGGAACACCGTCTGATAGAAGCCATGGTAAAACTTCACAGCATCTGGGCGTCCCGTTTGAGAGAATCGTGGATGTCCGGGAAGGAAAAGAAAGACAGCCCGCATCAGATCGCTGTCCGGTTTCAGAAGCATTACGGCCTGTCCGGCGTCTATGGTAAGCTGATCGGTAATTTGCAGAGGCACCGCCCGGCAGATGGCGTCCCGCCACCGCCTATATCCGTATCATAATCCTCCGGTATATTTGCTGACACAAGAGCATTTGTGCAGATTCCTATAAGCAAATTTCCTGTATGAAGATAAAGATATTAAATCACGGAAGCAGTCATTCACAATATATTTACAGATTTTGTTAAGATATTGGTTGCGAAACAAATTTTCACATGCTATGTTTATACTCAGCAGGAGGATTTTTTGTGATTTGGTTCCTGGCGTCCTAGACAATGCCTTTCAGTAAATAAAATAATGGCATGGGTGCGGGAAAATCCTCAGGAACATTTTAACCGGATACAGGAGAATGCCGGAAAGGCTTATTTCCAGGGGGAACTATGGCCGTATGGTCTGAAACAAAGAAAGGAGAAGGATTATGGGTATTATTGAAAACATGAGACTGGATGGAAAACGGATTTTTGTCACCGGCGGCGCCCGGGGGATCGGGAAGAGCGTGGCCACTGCCTTTGCGGAGGCGGGCGCGGATCTGGCCATTGTGGATATGGATCTGGCGGAGGCTCAAAAGACAGCCGGGGAGCTGGCGCAGAGCACCGGAAGAAAGGTCATCGCTGTTCAGACGGATGTGACGGATCCTGATCAGGTTCAGAGAATGATGGATACGGTGATCCGTGAGCTGGGCGGTCTGGAAGCGGCGTTCTGCAACGCGGGCATCTGTCTGAATGTGCCGGCGGAGGAGATGAGCTTTGCACAGTGGAAAAAAGTTCTGGATGTGAATCTCACCGGTGTTTTTCTGACGGCGCAGGCAGCAGGAAAGTATATGCTGACCCATGGCGGCGGTTCCATCATCAATACCGCTTCCATGTCCGCGCATATTGTCAATGTGCCCCAGCCTCAGTGCGCTTACAACGCATCCAAGGCCGGTGTGATCCAGCTGACAAAATCCCTGGCCATCGAGTGGGCAAAACGCGGAGTGCGGGTCAATTCCATCAGTCCCGGTTACATGGCCACAGAGCTGACCATGAATTCTCCCAGCCTCAAGCCGCTGATCGCCAAATGGAATGAGATGGCTCCCATGGGTAGAATGGGACGGCCGGACGAGCTGCAGTCCATTTGTGTATATCTGGCAGGAGATACCAGCTCCTTCACCACGGGAGCGGATTTTGTGGTGGACGGGGCGTTTACCTGTTTCTGAAAGAAGGGATAATCATGAGAATCGAGACGATTGAAACCGAACGGCTGTACCTGCGGGGCTTCCAGAAGGAAGACGCGGATTTTGCCATCAGCATCTGGAATGATCCGGAGATGGGCGAGTATCTTGGCGATCCCACCCTGGATCATGTGGATGAGGCGTACCGGAAGAGCATCGAAGCGCTGGGGGAAAGCCAAACCTGCTGCTATCTGATTTCCGAATCAAAGGACACCGGGGAGCGGATCGGTACCTGCAGCTTTATTCCCCGGCAGGAGGGAAAAGTCTACGATATCGCCTACTGTGTGCATAAAAAATACTGGCGAAACGGGTACGCCACAGAGATGGTAAAGGGTATGGTAGATTATGCCAAAGGCCAGGGAGCCGAGAAAATCACCGTCTCCATCGACCAGGCAAATGCCGCTTCCAACGCGGTGGTCCGGAAGCTGGGATTTACCGTGGCCAGTGAAGATACTTACCGGAAGCGGGGAACAGACCGGGTATCGGCGGAATACCGGTATGAATTGATCGTCTAAATCAGATCTTTCAGATCACCGAAATGGTATCCCATTTCCTCCCATCTTGTCAGCAGCTCCTCCATGATACTTCCGTTGGTGTCGGAAGTATTGTGGAGCAGCACAATGGCGCCGGGATGTATTCGTCCCAGAAGCTTCTCAAAGGCTTCCTCTTTGGTGGGCTGCTGATTCTGATACCAGTCCACATAGGCCAGGCTCCAGAAAAACGTGTGGTATCCCAGCTCTTTCGCCATTTCCAGATTCTGAACGTTATATTTTCCCTGGGGCGGCCGGTAGAAGCGGATCATTTCCGTGCCGGTGATGGACTGAAACACTTCTTCCACAGACGCCAGCTCCTCCCGGAATTCCTCTTTGGTGGAGATCTGGGACATATCCGGATGGTGATAGGTATGGTTTGCCACCGTGTGTCCTTCCTCCACCATACGTTTCACCAGGTCCGGGCTGGTTTCCAGATAATTTCCCACCACAAAGAAAGTAGCCGGTGCCTGGTGATTCTTCAGCGCATCCAGAATCACCGGGGTATTTCCATTTTCAAATCCGCAGTCAAAGGTGAGATAGATCACCTTCTCGTCGGTATCCCCCAGGAAGGCCGCATCGTATTTTGCCAGCTCCTCCTGGGAAGCATTTCCCACCGGCGCCTTTCCTTCTTCCTGAAAACTCAGCCCCCAGTTATCGGACACTGTCTGGGAAGACGCGGGCGCGGATGTCCCGGTATGGGTAAATTTTGCCGCAGCCGAACCCAGAAAAAAGGCGCCTGCCGCCAGGCAGACCAGACCAAAGGCTTTTCGGATGATCACGTCGCGATCCATAAACATACCTCCTCCACCGTTACTGTATCGTATGAGAAAAAAAGAGAAAATATGAACCGTATTCATGGTTCAAGTCCATCAGAAGGAGTGAGCGAATGAAAACGAGACAATTAGGCAAAAGCACTGTCTCAGAAGTGGACATCCGGGCGCAGGCGGATCATATCCCAGACTTCATCCCGCCAGGCGTCCGCTTCTTCCAAAAAGAAATCGCTGGTCATACACACCCGCAGGCTTTCCCCATTTTTAATTTTATAGTTGCCCTGCCGGTCTTCTTTCAATGGCAGATTGAAATTCGTCTTAACTCTGTAAATTTCCCGGCCCGATTTTCCTCGCTCTTTGTCCAGATAGTACATATAGCAGTGATCACAGCCCTCACTGTATTTACGGCAGCCATGCCAGGGATTCCAAATATCATTGCTCATGCCGGTTCCTTTCCATTTCGCGAATCAGACTGTGAGGCATCCTTCGCGGCCCGCGTATCGCACCGATCCCATAGGCTTTCAGCTTCTCAAACGGAAGAAAAGACGGCTCATACTGTTCCAGCTTTTTCAATCTCATTACATGATCCCGGAATTCTTCGTGGAGATGAAGCAAATTCCCCTGAATGTCAACGGCAAACCCGATATTTCCGGCCTGCCGGTGGTAATGAAAGCGGGGACATTGTAATGGTGATTCAAATCCGGCAGGCCACAATCCGGGACATTGATTTATTGACGCAATGGCGAATGGAAGTATTGCACGAGGTGTTTGCGATTCCCCCGGCGCAGTCCGTAACAGAGTTGGAAGCAGAAAAACGCCGCTACTATCAGGCGGAACTGCCCCGGGACGGACATATCGCCTGCTTTGCCTACATCGGTGAAGAAATCGTCGGATGCGGCGGGATGTGTCTCTAGCATGAGATGCCATCTCCGGACAATCCCAACGGAAAATGCGCCTACCTGATCTTGTTCTGCCAGGTGCAAAATAAATCATCATAATGTATCAGACCGTGGGCAGACACCTGCGGTCTTTTCTTTATGCAGAAATTACTCTGCACCAAAAGAAAAAGCTGAAAAGGCTGAATCAAGTAACCGCTGACCCTTACCATTCATAAAACGTATTGGAAACCATTAGCCATAGGTATTTGTATAGATGGGTAAACCGGAGTACAATAAATTTGACCTGTTATATCAACATCGTGCCGACCCCACAATGCCTGTGGAAGCGATTTCTTCCCGTATTGGAGGAATTAGGAATTGGCCAGGTATAATGCTCAGCAGGAGAGTATGGTGGAAAATCAGGGAGAAGTAAAGGAGGTTCTTTATAATGGAAACAGTGAAATTGAGCAATGGCGTAAGGATGCCGATGGAAGGATTTGGAGTTTTTCAGATTCCGGAAGAAACCTGCGAACAGGTGGTAAAGGATGCCATTTCAACGGGATACCGACTGATTGACACCGCCAGCTCCTATCAAAATGAGAAGGCGGTGGGAAGAGCGATCCAAAACAGTGGTGTTCCCAGAGAGGAATTGTTTATTACCACAAAAGCCTATATCCAGCAGATGGGATATGAGAAAACAAAAGCCGCTTTTCATGAATCTTTGGACAATCTGGGGCTTACTTACCTGGATTTATATTTGATCCACATGCCGTTTGGGGACTACTATGGATCCTGGCGCGCGCTGGAAGAATTGTATCAGGAGGGAAAGGTCCGGGCCATCGGCGTATGCAATTTCCTGCCGGACCGGCTGCTGGATCTGTGTTATAACGCGGAAATTCAGCCTCAGATCAACCAGATTGAGCGCCATCCTCATTATCAGCGATATGAGGAACTTTCGCTGATGAAGGAACTCCACATACAGCCGGAGGCATGGGCGCCTTTTGCGGAAGGTTTGAAAGGAATGTTTACAGAGCCGGTCCTGCTGGAAATCGCCAAAAAGTATGGAAAGACACCGGCACAGATCATCCTGCGCTGGAATGTGCAGCAGGGGGTTGTTATCATTCCAAAATCTGTTCATAAAGAGCGGATGATGGAAAATATGGCTATCTGGGATTTTAACCTGGATAAAGAAGATATGGAAAAGATCGCCTCGATTGATAAGAACTGCCCATCCATGCTGGATACCCGGAAGATCAGTGAGGTGAAACGGGTGTACGACTATTTGAACAACCCAGTGCTGACCAGTCTGTAATTTGAAAAACGGCGGCATTTATGATTACCGGTCCGGCCACGAAGACTACTTATGAAATTGAAGGAATGGAAAAAGATTCCGACTGTCATGGCTGGCGAAGAAGAAACCGTTACGGATACTGTCAGCAAAGCAGATGCTTCTCAGGATACAACGGAGAATACCGGTGAAGCGGATGCGGTATCTGAATGGCTTGGCAGTATCAGTCTTGTAGAATAAAAAAACAATCGGAGGTGTGATCTTATGGCTTTTTGTAATGTGGAATTTTTCTCTCAGGTTCTGAACCGGTCAGTACGCTGCTTTGTACTTTTACCGACGGATCAGGGGCAATATCGGGAACTGCCGCAAAAGGGACCGTTGCCAACGCTGTATCTGCTCCACGGGATGACCGGAAGTCAGGCAAGCTGGTATGCCATGGAATCCCTGTGGAAGCTTGCCGATCAGTATTCCCTGGCCATCGTTCTTCCAAACGGAGAAAACTCCTTTTACGCGGATTCTCCCCTGACCGGAGCGGCTTATGGCACCTTTGTCAGCCAGGAACTGGTGGATTTTACGCGCAATACTTTTCCCCTTTCCAGAGAGCGGGAACAGACATTTATCGGAGGCCTTTCCATGGGAGGGTTTGGCGCCATTGTCAACGGCCTGCGAAATCCGGAAACCTTCGGGTATATCACCGCATTTTCCTCTGCTCTGATCAAGCAGCTGATTTCCTTCCGGTGCGGAAACTGGAATATGTGCCGGACAGTCCCCGGAACCGGCAGCTGAAACGCATGAATGAAGCCATGACACGAAAAATGACAGATTAGGCATATTATAAAACGAAAGAAAGACAAACGGGCATCTTCCATGACCTTTACTGTGGGAAATGGAAGATGCCCGTTTTGTTTACTCCTCTGATGCGGAAAGCTCTCTGGAAAAATCCTTCAGTGACAGCACGGACAGAAGAAAAGAAAGCACCGCAAGGGCCAGATCCGATGCCGTTACGCTGTCCATCAGGGCGTCCGCCGCCAGAAAACTGAGTATGGAAAAAATGGTATCCAGCGTCACAAACACAATCCCGGCTCCGCCAAATGTCAGCAGACTGCGTTTATACAGCACAGAAGGAAATGCTTTTGCGAAAATTTCCCCCAAAAAACCAATGATACCGGCCAGAAGGAAGAACAGGATAATGCTTCCGAAAGAATCGGCGTGAAATCCGAAAAATGTCATAATCGTGCCCCCGGCCACGGACAGAATGGCGATGACTGCCGCGATAATGAGGAACAGGATTATCCAGGCGGCAGCGGAAGCCAGGCGTTTTTTTATTATTTTGATCATTTTTTCAAAATCTTCCATTTCTTATTTTTCTGAACTACTGCAAAATCATTACTTTTCCCATCCCCATACCAACTCTTCTGAAATTTCTTGTCTGCCTTGTTCCCCAAAATTCAGAGAACTCTTTTCCAAATTGTATGTGAGAATCTCTTCCTGGTTCCTGTTCAGTTTGGCAATGCTCTTTCCGGATCTGTCGTATAAAGCAGTCGGAGCAGTCTGATAAAAAGATGCGGTATTTACGGTCAGGGTATAAGTGACATTTTCCACAGCTCTGGTTCTTATGTGAGATTCTATCAGATCATATCTGTCCGGATTTTTCTGCTCAGACACATCATAGAACAATATAATATTTAAGTCGGTATGTACCCTGTATAGTTCTCTGAAATACTCCGGAAAACGTACTTCAAAACAGATTCGTATGCCAATCCGCCATCCATCCACCTCTAATATGCCGTCACTGTCTGCGGCAGTAAAATTATCCCGATCCCAACCCCAAAGTGCTCGTTTATGATAAAAAGAAGGCTGTCTTCCCGGCGAACAGATCATTGCACTGTTGAAATATCTTTTTTCATTCTGAATAATTGTTCCGGCGATAATATGCATGTTCTTCTGATTTGACAGACACTGCATTTTACGATGCGCTTTTTCCAATTCTTCAAAATTGACGGCAGAGGAAGTTTCTATATCCCGGGGAGGATAACCGGTAAAAGCACATTCCGGGAAAACTAACAGAGAAACCCCCTGGGAAGAGGCATCCAATATCGAACGCTTCATAATTTCCAGATTCTTTGTTATATGATTTGTCACTTTAAACTGACAGGCTCCGATTTTCAATTGTGTGATCCTCCAACTGTTGATAAGATATTTTAGAAAAGTATAATGCATAATCTACTCCGATACAAGTATCGTTTAAAACGACAGCAAAAATATAATTATTTCTTTTTCACCCCGCACAAACCAACGCCCTCATCCGTTATATAAGTGATGACGTTATCAGAACACCATCCGGCGGACAGCCGCAGACGGCCTGCCAGGGCGGACACACGCCGGATCTTACACAGGAAAGGAGGCCGGGTTATGGATTTGAGCGAACAGTATGACAATATATACCGCTATTGCTATATGAAAACCGGCCATCCGGAGACAGCGGAGGATCTGACCCAGGAAACCTTTCTGAAATTTCTGGAAACTACCGGATACCGGGAGCAGGGCAGGCAGCTGGCTTATCTGTACGCCATAGCCAGGAATCTCTGCATGGATCACTTCCGCAGGAAACAGAGTCTCCCATTGGATGGCGTACCGCCATCCCGGGAAGCCGATGGCAGAATGCCGCAAATCCGGCCCCATGCGGCAGACATGGAAGCTGCCGGGGAGGATCAGCTGCTTTCGGCGCTGACGCTGAAAGAGGCCATGGCCCGGCTGGAGGAGGAGCTGCAGGAGATGATTTTCCTCAGATATGTCAACGACCTGTCTGCCGCCCAGATCGGGAAAATTCTGGGGATTTCCAGATTTGCGGTACACCGGCGGCTGAAGCGTGGACTGGATCAGCTGCGGCAATGTCTGAGAAAGGAGGATTTTTTATGAGCAGGAAATGGGAAAAACAGCTGCAGGAGCAGCTGAAAAGCTGCTATACGGCGCCGCCCCCCAAAAGGAAGCGGGAATTTCTCGCCTCCGTTTCGCGGATGGCGGCGGGGCATCAAAGGCATCCGGCCTCTTTTCTGTGGATGCAGGCGGGTTATATCCGAAAATGGAACTGGGCCCTTTCCGCGGCCGTGTTTCTGGCGGGCGTCTGGGCTGCCCGGAGCGGCAGACGGGAGCTGTTTCAGATGCTGGCGGCTCTGATGCCGTTTCTGGCTCTTACACTTGCCACTGAGACGGGACGTTCCGCCCGGTACGGGATGGAGGAACTGGAGCTGGCGGCCCGCCATTCCCTGAAAGCGGTGGTGGCAGCCCGCATGGGGATTCTGGGACTGGAAAATCTGTTGCTGATGGGAATCCTGATCCCTCTTCTGAGGGTGACAGGAAAAATGAGCCTGTGGCAGACCGGATGCGTGCTGCTGATTCCCTATTTTCTTTCAGCATTTCTTCAGATGGCCGCGGTGCGGAAACTGCGGGGGCCGGAGGGAATGTATGTATGTTTCGGGATCAGCGGGCTGGTCAGCGGGCTGACCGCAGCCGGTACGATGGTGATCCGGAAACTGGCGGAATATCTCCCGGCTGCCGGCTGGCTGGCATTGCTGCTGGTTCTGGCTGTGCTGGCGCTGCGGGAGGGAATAAAATATATGAGACAGGCGGAGGAATATGTATGGAGCTGAGAATTGACCGGCTGACAAAACAATATAAAAATAAAATTGCGGTGGACCGGATTTCCCTGTCTTTGGGAACAGGGGTTTACGGGCTTCTGGGGGCCAACGGGGCCGGAAAAACCACTCTGCTGAGGATGATCTGTGGGGTGCTGAAGCCCACCGGGGGAACCGTCACTTTTCAGGGCTATGATGTGGCCACGGAGACGTACCGCAGTATGCTGGGATACCTTCCCCAGGATTTCGGGTACTATCCGAATTTTACCGGAATGGATTTTCTGGTGTATCTGGGACTTCTGAAGGGGCTTTCCAGGGCGCAGGCCACCTCCAGAAGCCGCGAACTGCTGGCTCTTGTGGGGCTGGAGGAAATGGGAAGAAAGAAAATCCGCACCTATTCCGGAGGAATACGGCAACGGCTGGGAATCGCCCAGGCACTCCTGAACCGGCCGCAGCTGCTGGTTCTGGACGAGCCCACCGCGGGACTGGATCCCCGGGAGCGAGTGCGGTTCCGGAATCTGATTGCCCGGATGGGAGAGGAGAATGTGGTGATTCTGTCCACCCATATCGTGTCGGATGTGGAGCAGATCGCGGATAAAATTCTTCTGATGAAGGAAGGACAGCTGATTTACAACGGAGACTGTGCAAGCCTTGCGGAGCCGTTGGAAGAATTCTGTATGAAAAGACTGGGAGAGGAGGCGCCTGATGTTTAATTTCTGGGAACTGGTACGAATGGAGTACCGGAAACTGTTTCAGAGAAAGCTTGTGTGGGTCACGGCAATCCTGCTGACGGCAATGACCATTTTTGCCGGATTGTCTGCCCTGCTGGGCGATGTGTACGTCAATGGAGAGAAGGTGGACACCCATGCCAATATGCTTCGGACAGACAGCGGCTATGCCCGCAGACTGTCCGGTGAGCTTCTGGATGATTCCCTTCTGGATAAGATGCAGGAGGCATACGGAAAGGTTCCGGAGGATGCCGAAATCTATACCGCCACCAGGGAATACCAGCAGTATGCCCGCCCTTACAGTGAAATTTACAACTTTGTGCTGCGGATTGCCAACAACCGCTGGAATACCATATCGGCCGGGGAAATGTATGACCTGCGGAGGGCGGCAGTGGAACAGGGATGGACAAAGCTGCTGCTTTCAGAGGCGGAAAAGGAATATCTCTCCGGACAGGAGGAGCAGCTGAAGCTTCCACTGACCTACCGTTACGATGACGGATATACCAATTATCTGTCGGTGCTGTACATGGTAGCCCTTCTGATGATGCTGGGGGTATCTGTCTGTGTGCCGCAGATTTTTTCAGAGGAATACAGCCGGAAAACAGCTCCGCTGATTGCCAGCAGTTCTTTTGGAAAAAAGCCGCTTTATCTGGCCAAAGCGTTTACGGGCCTCACCTTCAGTCTGGGGCTGGCATTGCTGCTGGCTGTGGCGGCCGCAGCTTCCGTCTTTTCCGTTTACGGCACAGACGGATTTTCCGCCGCCCTGCAGCTGGATTATCCGATGCTTTCCTGGCGTCTTACGGTGGGGAAAGCCGCCCTGCTTCTTTTCGGGGTATATCTGCTTTCTTCCCTGCTGTTTGCCGCCGTGGCCATGGTGCTGTCGCTGGTATTTCGGGGATCCGCGCCGCCCATGGCGATTCTTCTGGGGTATCTGCTGCTGACAGGCGTATTCCATATTCCGGACGAATACCGGATACTCAGTCAGATCTGGTCTTATCTGCCGGTAAATTCCGCCAATCTGACCAGTGCCCTCTCGCAGCGGCTGCTGCAGGTGGGCGGAAGTTTTTTTGCCGGCTGGCAGGTGATTTGTCTGCTGTATCCGGTGACGGCGGCAATTCTGCTGCTGGCGGGATACCGGAAATACCGGAGATTGCCTTCCTGACTCAGTCCTCAATGCCGGCCAGCGCTTTCATCCGCTCCTGGGAAAAATGATTGAAGACGGCGATGGATCTTCCCACGCCGATCACGGCCAGCACGGTGCCGATGCCGACGCCCTCCAGCTTTCCGGTAAATGCAAGACCCAGGGATAAGGCAAGGGCAATATTCACCACATCGAAACAGTTTTTGCTGAAACCCACGCTTTTATGGATGGTGTCGGCAATGGCCTGCACGATTCCATCGCCGGGATTGGGAATCAGACGCATGTTTAAAGACATGGCCGCTCCGATACCGGTGAGAACGATTGCCAGTATAACCGTCAAAAGCCGCAGGGCAAAAAGAAAGGGGGTATTTTCCGCCGGAACATCCGGAAGTACCGCAGCAAATACATTCAGAAATCTTGTAAACACGATACTGAGAGGAATCTGCAGAAGGTCCGTCAAAAAAATATATTTGAGACTGGCCCGCGTGGAAGGCGCCAGCGCCGCGGGCGTCTCATGCAGGGCCCGGTGATGGTGAACCAGATGAAGCAGCAGCTCCAGGATTACGAAAACTGTATAAAGCCCCAGCGTCACATTTCCAAAATTCAGATCAAAGATCAGGGAAATGCTGTAGGAAACAGAGATAATGGAGGAAACCCCAAGACCGGCTTTGGTATTCAGCGTAAGTCCCAGAGCCAGGGTCAGCAGTCCCGCCGCATAAAAGACTGCACGATAAGATACCTTTTTCATATATTCTTCCTCCATGATAATGGTGGTAGTGTCAAATACTACCCGTTTTTTTTGTTTACAAATCCTTTAGAAACCTTGATTTTAAGGGAAATCTGCAATAAAAAGAGCATTGACCTCCCTTTTCTGGTATAATGTCAATCGCCAAACCAACCTT
>DVIN01000039.1 GCA_018711275.1 Candidatus Pullilachnospira intestinigallinarum | reverse complement strand
TTTTTGTTGGACAGCTTAATTTTACATCAAAAAGGAACAGGATTCCTTATATTTTGGCCATTTTTTAAAAGTTGTGGATAATAAAACTCAGCAGATTTATCTTAGGGGGATAATTCTGCGAAAACTCAAGAGTCAAAATACGCTTGACATTATCTCTCTGCTGCACTAAAATTTTGTATCAGAATCATGGGGGGAAGTACGCCGGTACGGCGCATACAGCTTTTACAGGAGGATGCACATGACGAAAAATGAGTTTGACCAGCTTTACCAGGAAGGCCGTTACGAAGCGCTGGCTCCGTATAAGGCAGATAACGCCGTGATTATGGCCGCCGGACTTTCCAGCCGCTTTGCCCCGTTATCCGATACGGTTCCCAAACCGTTGCTGCGCGTCAAAGGCGAAATAATGATTGAACGGCAGATCCGCCAGCTTCAGGAGGCCGGAATCTCTGAGATTTATGTGGTAGTCGGGTATAAAAAGGAGATGTTTTCCTATCTCACAGACAAATACGGTGTCCACCTGCTGGAAAATCCGGAATTTGCGGTCCGGAACAATCATTCTTCCATTTACGCCGCGCGCCGCGTTCTGAGGAATTCCTATATCTGTTCCTCTGACAACTATTTTATGGAAAATGTCTTTGAACCTTACGTTTTCCGGTCTTATTATGCGGCATCTTATGCTTCCGGTCCCACCAGTGAATATTGCCTTTCCACTGATATCAATGGCCTGATTACCCAGGTCACTGTGGGCGGAACGGATTCCTGGTATATGATGGGACACGCTTACTGGGATCAGGCGTTTTCTTCCCGCTTTGTGGAATTTCTGGAAGCAGAATATGATCTTCCGGAAACCAGGAAGATGTACTGGGAGAATATTTATATGAAGCATATTCGCCAGCTTCCCTTATATATCCGCCGGTACCCTGAGGGAATCGTCAGAGAATTTGATTCTCTGAAGGAACTTTGCCAGTTTGACCCGTCTTATATTCCATATCTTGAAAAACTGATCCACCAGGAGGGCTGAGCCCTCCTTTTTTTATGAAATCCATGTACTTAATTTTGTCGTCTTTCGTCGACTTTTCGAGATTTTCCTGAATTTCTGCTATTCTTGTTTTGTCAAATAATGGAAATAAACGAAAACATACGGAAATCAAAGTGGAAAGGAAGGATGACTTATGAATTATTTACTGGAGCTGCCGTTGGCATTGGGTATTCATGGCACCTACAAAGGATACCGCTACCTGGTTTTTGCTCTGGAGCTTGCCCTTGCCGATGAAAATCAGCTGCTTTATGTTACCAAAAATCTGTACCCCTCTGTTGCCCGCAGGTACCATACCACCCCCAGTTGTGTGGACCGGGATCTGAGGACCGTCATCAACCGCTGCTGGAATTCCTGCGGCAGAGCACATCTGCAGCGCATCGCCTCATACACCCTGGACAAATGCCCCACCGTATCTGAGTTTCTGGATATTCTTTACTGGCATCTGAAAAAAAAAGGACTTTAAAATTTTTTCTGTTTTCGCGACATATGTGAGCTTTCCAAACGTTAGAAAAAGTGAAGGAGGATTTTCCACGAAAGGAGAACTATGAAATGGATAAGTTACAATCTCTGCCGGCTCTCCTGCGAATCCGCAGGAGCTATAAAGGTATTCCTTACCTGCTGGCCTCACTGGAACTGGCTCTGGAAAATGAAGATCTTCTTCTGTTCCCCGGCCAGACCATTTTCCCCGCGGTAGCCAACCGCTACCATGTAAATCTCTGCTGCATTGAACGGGACATCCGCACAGTCATCGATCATTGCTGGCAGTCTGATTCCCGTCAGGCTCTGGAAAGCCTGGCCCCTTACCCGCTGGACCGGAAGCCTACGGTATGTGAATTTCTGGACATTCTGTACTGGTATCTGCTCTCCGGCTGAGAAAGGATAGCCGCCGCAAAACCATAGACACTAACAAAAGATAAACAGGAAATTCCTCCGTAAAAGGAACCGGAGACTGCAGTCGGACCTCAGTCTCCGGTTTCTTTCCCTTTGTCCATATCTCTGGTTTTTATTATCCCAGATGCTTTCTCATAAAATCTGCCACCCGCCGGCACAGATCCTCTGTCCAGTACTCCGCGCCTCCATGGTCCGCGCCCTCCAGAAGAATCAACTCTGCCTCCTGACCGCACGCTTTCAGTTTCCGGTACAACCGGACACTTTGTTTCACACTGACGGTCCGTTCTTTCGTCCCGTGAATAATCAGAACCGGGGGAATTTTTCTTTCCGGAACAATCCAGCTTGTCACGGATGCTTTCCTGGCCAACTCCGGATTCTCTCTGAGATTGACGCCGCCCATCAGCCTTCCTTCGGGGCTGTCCGCCATCTGATGATTGACGGTACTGGGATATCCCTCTTCATCCGCCAGATCTACCGCGCCATAGTAATTAATAATTCCTTTCACCCTTGCGCTGATTCCAGGATAGCAGTTTTCTTTTTCCCATGCCCCCTCATCCTGCGTCATCCCGGCAAACATGGCGGTATGGCCCCCTGAAGAACAGCCGGCCACAAAAATCTGCTCCGGATTCACATGATATTTTTTCCCATGACAGCGCAGAAAACGAATGGCATTCAGGGCATCCTGAATCTGGGCCGGAAACGGCGCGATCCCGGAATGACGATACTGAACCACTGCCGTCACAAATCCCAGCGAAGCCAGTCTCCCCACCATGGCGCAGGGACGGTAAACATCCTGTTCCATCCAGGCCGACCCCTGTACAAACACCATACACGGATAGGCGCCATCCGGATTATTTCTTGTGAAAGGCTCCAAAATCTGAAGTACCAGACTTACGCCATTTACACAGGCATACGCCACGTCCCGACGCAGCTGAACCCCGATCTCATCGCCTGTAGTTTTTCTTCGTTCAGCTCCCGGAACATTCTCCGTAAAATCCGGAAATTCTTCATAAGACCATTCCTTAATCTCCATCGTTTTTCCCATTCTCCTTCCTTTCAACAACCCTCGCTTCTCTCAGCAGCATCAGTGCTTTCGGCGGGAAATACAGCGCATCCGGCAGCATCTTTCCGGTGTTTTCCGAAAAACTGTTTCTGGGCCGCATCCACCACAGGGGCTTTTCATCTCCTCCCTGCGCATTTCTCAGAAGGTAAATATCCTCAAAGGGTGCCTCCTGCACATCCTCCAAAATGGGGTGGTAAATATTCCACTCCTCTGTTTCGCCGTCGGAAACTGCCGGACAAATATGATGCCCCCGGATTCCGATGAAACCGCGCTCCGGCATTTCTTCCGACTGGCCGGCCAGAGCGGGGGATTTCTCACTGTTCCGGGCCTTCCCGCAAATATCCGGCGGCAGCTGAAGCTTCACATTCCAGTCTGTGGCAAGTACCTGCCGTTTGCCGATTTTCCGGTAAGGCGAGATATTTTTCAGTCCGGTAAGCCGTGCCACGGATACCAGGCCGGGAGAAGCAAACATCTCCCGGGTGCCGCAGGTCATCAGGGTTCGTCCCTGTTCCATGGCAGTGACGGTTCCGCAGAACTTGTAGATCTCCTCTCTGCTGTGGGAAACCATCAGTGTTTTTCCGGAAAACTCCCGGAGAATTTCCATCATTTCCCGATGCATCTGATCCCGCAGAAAGGAATCCAGCGCGGAAAAGGGTTCGTCCAGCAAAAGCAGCCTGGGCTGGCCGGCCAGCATCCGGGCCAGAGCCGTCCGCTGCTGCTGGCCGCCGGAAAGCTGGGCGGGCCGAAGCTTTTCCAGCCCCTTCAGCTGAAACCTCTCCACCTGCTGCCGGACAATTTCCTTTCTGCGGCCTCTTTCCCGGACGCCGCAGCCGATATTCTCCTCCACCGTCATGGTGGGAAAGAGCGCATAATGCTGAAACAGGAATCCCACCTGCCGCTCCTGTGGCTTCTGGTTGATTTTCTTTTCACTGTCAAACAAAACCTGTCCGTCCAGACAGATTCTCCCCGCATCGGGCCGCTCGATCCCGGCAATGCATTTGAGGGTCATACTCTTCCCGCAGCCGGAAGCTCCGAGAATTCCCATGCAGCCGTCCTCCTGGTCGAAATCCGCCTCCAGCAGAAAATCCCCCAGCTTTTTCCTGATATGTACCTGAAGGCTCATCTACCGCCGCCACCCCCTTCCCCGGCTGCCAATGCCGGTAAACAGATTGATGAGAAATACCACCGCGAAGGACAGCAGTACAATCACCGCCACCCAGAAGCCCGCGATCTCGTAGTTGCCCGCGGCCGTCTCCGATGCGATGGCCACAGATATGGTTCTGGTTTTCCCCAGAATATTTCCCGCCAGCATGGAGGTGGCTCCATATTCCCCCATGGCCCTGGCAAATGCCAGCACCGTCCCGGACGCCAGCCCCGGCGCAGCAGCAGGGATCACCACCTTACGGAAAATCTCGCCCTCTGACATTCCCAGCGTTCTGCCGGCGTAAATCAGGTTCACATCCACCTGTTCAAAGGCTCCCCTGGCATTCCGGTACATCAGCGGAAAGGCGATGACACAGGCCGCCACCACGCATCCCGGCCAGGTCTGGACAAATTTCAGATGAAAATTCACCAGCAGAAACTGCCCTACCGGTCTGCGGAGACTGAACAGCAGCAACAGCAAAAAGCCGGCCACCGTCGGCGGCAGCACCAGGGGAAGCGTCAGCAGTCCGTCCAGAATCCATTTTGCTGTTTTGTTCGCCCGCATCACAAGCCGGGCGGCCGCTACGCCGGCGAAGAAGGCAATTACCGTAGCCGCCGCCCCCGTTTTTATGGACAGATAAAGCGGGCTCCAGTTGATTTCACGCAACCACTCCATCTCACTTACTCCTCACAGGCGGAGAAGCCGTAAGCTTCGAACACTGCCATAGCCTCCCGGGAAGACAGATAATCCAGAAATTCCTCTGCGGCCTGCTTTGCCTTCTCGCCTCCCTGGTTATCCTTTACCACGGCCGCCGGGTACCGTACCGGCGTCTCCAGGCTGCCTGCCGGCGCCTCGGCAATTACTTCCACAGAACCTGCCGCAGACTGTGCATCGGTGGCATATACCACACCGACCTCATTGGCCGCCTCACTGACTGCTGCCAGCACCGCCGTCACGTTAGCCCCTTCATTGATTTCCATGGCCATTACCTGATCACAGATTCCCAGATTTCGAAAGATTTCCCGGGCATACTGTCCCACCGGTACATCCTCGCCCGCCAGAGCCAGATTGTCCGCCGCTGTAATGTTTTCAAATCCGGTCACGGCGGTCTCTCCTCCCGCCGGCCTGATCAGCACTACTTTATTTTCCAGCAGATTTTTCACCGTTTCCTCCACCAGATAACCATCATCCTGAAGCTCGTCCATCTGTTTGGCGGCTGCGGAGAAAAACAAGTCGCACTGTGCCCCTTCCTCGATCTGCGTCTGCAATGTGCCGGAACTGTCCGCATTATAGACAAGATTGATTTCCGGATGCAGTTCCTGATAATCCGCCTTGATCTCTTCCATGGCGTTGGACAGGCTGGCGGCGATAAATATGTACAGATCCTGGGCGTCCCCCTCCCGGGAATTCGGATTTTCCACAGTCTTTCCGGCGTTTTCTGCCTCCGCTGCACCCTCGCCGCCGTCCGCCGTACTCTCCGCGGCGGTCTCGCCGGAAACCGCTTCCTTGATTGCCTTCTCCCCATTCTGCATGCCGCCGCACCCGGCCATCAACGCCGCGAAAACTCCTGACGCCAGCAGAACTGCCCATCCTTTTTTCATATACCTTCTCCCTTCTGTTTTCCCGGCACAGCGCCATGACAAGGACTTTCATACCTGCTCTTATACGATAAATAGCCGGCTCTTCTCTGGACTTTCACCTGTTATTGTGTTTATTCTATGTGATTTTTTTCGGGCTGTCAACGATGCCTTTCCCCAAAACCGGCACCGCCACCACCTGATTTTCCCCATATTCTTTTCTGGAAACAACAGAATTCCCCCGCAAATAGGCTGTGAAAACGGACCGGAAATGGTCCTTTGAAATGGTGCAAGACTCAGACCCGTTCTGCCGCATCCGAGATCGAAGGGATAACCTCATCGGGGACCCGTTTTGTTTATAAAATATCGCATGAATCCATCTGTTCTTCAAACTGCGGGATGGCATCCGCCCGCGCAGACACGATGGTCGTTTGGCGGACGTATCGCGCAAAAAGACAGAGATGAGGGAAAAGCTTTCCTTTCCTCAAGTCCCTGTCTTTCTCTGAATCATACTCGTCAGCGGCAAATTTCCTCTCACATCTTCTGCCGTTTTTATAAAAGCCCGCCGCGCCATGCATGCGGCAGCCCTTTGTCGTTTTCCTGTTACAGTCTCTCCAGCAGCATCCGGTTCACCTGGCCGGGATCGGCTTTTCCTTTCATCTGCCGCATCACCTGGCCCACCAGAAAGCCCAGAACCTTGGTTTTTCCCGAACGATATTCTTCCACGGTCTTGGGATTGTCTGCCAGCACCTGCTCCACCACTTTCTCCACGGCGCCCGCATCCGTCACCATGGTCATTCCTTTTTCTTCCATATAGGCCAGAGGATCCACGTCCTCCCGGAATACTGCGGTAAATACCTTTTTCGCGTTCTGACGTGTGATTTTTCCCTCATCCACCGCACAAATCAGGCTGGCCAGATGTTCCGGGGAAAATGCCAGTTCCTCGGCCTCCATGCCTTCTTCTTTCATCAGCTTCAGGGTATCTCCCATCAGCCAGTTGGCCGCTTCCTTGGGCTGGCCGCTTAATCTGGCGGTTTCTTCAAACAGATCCGCCATCCGTTTGGTCTGGGTGAGGATTCCCGCGTCATAGGCCGGAAGACCGTATTCCTGCTGATACCGCAGGGCCTTTTCCTCCTGAAATTCCGGCCGGCTGGCGTGGATTTCGTCCAGCCAGTTCTGGGAGATCACCACCGGGGGAAGATCCGGATCCGGGAAATACCGGTAGTCTCTGGCGTCTTCCTTGGAACGCATTCCATAGGAATATTCTTTGTTGTCGTCCCAGCGGCGGGTCTCCTGGACAACCTCTTTTCCTTCCTCCAGAAGCTCGATCTGGCGTTCCCGTTCTCCCTCGATGGCGTGCGCAATCGCCTTGAAGGAGTTCAGGTTTTTCATCTCCGTTCTGGTTCCCATACGGCTGCTGCCTGCCTCCCGTACCGACAGGTTCACGTCGGCACGCATGGAACCCTCCTGCAGTTTACAGTCAGAGATTCCCAGATACTGACAGATCATCCGCAGTTTTTCCAGATAAGCGATCACCTCGTCGGCGGTCCGCATATCCGGCTCTGAAACGATCTCGATCAACGGTACGCCGCTGCGGTTATAATCCACCAGGGAGCAGTCCTCCCACTCATCATGAATCAGTTTGCCCGCATCCTCCTCCATGTGCATCTCATGAATCCGGACGGTTTTTTCCTCTTCCCCCGCATGGATGGTCAGCGCTCCGTCGTGTCCGATGGGGAGATACAGCTGGGAGATCTGATAGTTCTGGGGATTGTCCGGGTAAAAATAATTTTTCCGGTCAAATCTGCTGTACCGGTTCACCTGGCAGGAAAGGGCGTCCGCCAGCTTCAGCGCGTATTCCACCACCTTCCCGTTCAGTACCGGGAGGGATCCCGGCATACCCGTGCATACAGGACAGGTGTGGGTGTTGGGCGCCGCTCCGAATTTGGTGGAGCATCCGCAGAAAATCTTTGTCCTGGTGGCCAGCTCCACATGAACCTCCAGGCCGATGACTGTCTCATACTGTTTTGCCATGATATTCCTCCTCATTACCTTTGGCCCGCATGCCATGCCTGGCCAAAGGTTCCTCTGAGCCGTTCATAGGATCCGGCCGCCCGCAGGATCTTCTCCTCGGAAAATCGGTTGCCGATGATCTGCATTCCGATGGGAAGCCCCTTATCATCCCGCCCGCAGGGAAGGCTGACCGCCGGGAGCCCCGCCAGGTTCACCGCCACCGTATAGATGTCACTGAGATACATTTTCAGAGGGTCTGACAGACTGGAGCCTTTCACCGGCGCCGTGTTGGGGGCAACCGGCGCCAGGATACAGTCATATCTGGCAAATACCCGGTCAAACTCTTCCTTGATCAGACGTTTTACCTTCAGTGCTTTCAGATAATAAGCGTCATAATATCCGGCGCTGAGTACAAAGGTTCCCAGAAGGATTCTCCGTTTTACTTCCTCTCCGAACCCTTCCGCCCGGGTATATTTGTACATTTCATGCAGTCCCTCGCCGTTTTCGGAGCGATAACCGTATTTAATGCCATCAAACCGCTCCAGATTGGAACTGGCTTCCGCGCAGGCGATAATGTAATAAGCCGGAATCACATAGTCTGTAAGACCCAGACTGAAGAATTCCACCCGCGCCCCGTTCTGGCTCATCAGGCTGATGGCATCTGCCAGCGCCTGTTTCACCTGGGGATCGGTTCCTTCCGCCAGATATTCTTTGGGGACACCGATTTTCATGCCGTCAAAGGATTTTCCCGAAGCCGCGGCAAAGTCCGGCAGCTTCACATCCAGGCTGGTGGCATCCAGAGCGTCTTTTCCGGCAATGGCGCCAAGCAGCAGCGCGCAGTCCTCCACACTGTTTCCCACCGGCCCGATCTGATCCAGAGAAGAAGCGTAAGCCACCAGACCTCTCCGGGATACCAGTCCGTAAGTGGGCTTGATACCCACCACTCCGCAGTAGCCTGCCGGCTGCCGGATACTTCCGCCGGTGTCGGACCCCAGCGCCAGCGGGCTTTCCCCTGCCGCTACCGCGGCACAGGAGCCGCCGGAGGATCCCCCGGTGACGTGATCCGTGTTCCAGGGATTAGAGGACGCTCCAAAAGCAGACGTTTCCGTGGTACTTCCCATGGCAAATTCATCCATATTGGTTTTCCCCAGCACCACCATACCGGCCTCCTCCAGCTTCTGAATCACAAAGGCGTTTCCGGTGGGCACAAAATTTTCCAGAATTTTCGAGGCACAGGTGGTTTTCCAGTCTTTCGTACAAATATTGTCCTTCACAGCCACCGGAACTCCTGCCAGCGGTCCCGTATATTTCCCGTCGCGAATTCCCTGCTCCACCTGACGCACCCGCTCCAGAGTCTTTTTTCTGTCCACTGACAAAAATGCATGGATCCGGGGCTCCTGCTGTCTGATTTCCTCAAGGAAAGCCTCCGTCGTCTCCCGGACTCCCAGGGATTTTCTTTTGATTTCCCGGCCAATCTGGGCGGCTGTCATTTCCCGTATTTCCATCCTTCTTCTCCTCCTGTCAGATCGTCTTTGGCACCTGAAGCTGCTGCTCTTTCTGTCTCGGGGCGTTGGCCATCAGTGCCTCTCTTCCATCCGCTCCGGTTACCACATCCTCGCGGAACACATTCTGCTGATCCGAAATATGCACCAGCGGCTCTACGTCCCTGGTATCCAGTTCATTGAGTTTTTCCACATAATCCAGAATCTCCTCCAGCTTTTCCACCACTTTCTCCCGCTCTCCGGGCTCCAGCGTCAGCTTGGCAAGGATCTCCACATTTTCCATCACATCATCCGTAATTCTCCGTTCTCCCATTGCTGCTCCTTTCACATAAAGCGATCCCTGACTTTTCTATGGTTCCAGACGGCTCATATCCCTGGGGAAGAGCGTGGCCTCCCGCACGTTGTCCTCGCCCAGAAGCTGCATGGTCAGCCGCTCCAGACCGATTCCCAGACCGCCGTGGGGCGGCAGGCCAAAACGGAAGGTTTCCAGATACTGTTCCATGCCCTCGGTGGTCATGCCCCGGCGTTCAATTTTTTCCAGAAGCTCTTTGTAGCTGTGGATCCGCTGACCGCCGGTGGTGATTTCCAGCCCGTGATACAGCAGGTCAAAACTCAGTGTATACCGGGAATCTTCCGGATCATCCATCGCATAGAAGGGCCGCTTTTTCGAGGGATAATGGGTGACAAACACAAAATCCGCGCCGTATTCTTCCGCCGCGTACTTTCCGATCAGCTCTTCCTCCTCCGGCTCCAGATCAAAGGGATTGCGGATAGGACGGCCGTATTTTTCCGACACCAGCCTTTTGGCCTCGTCAAAACGCAGCGCCGGAATCCGGTCGGTACGCGGCAGCTGCACACTCAGCATTTCCAGTTCTTTTGCGTACTCTTTTTTCAGAAGCTCCATGGTATAGCGGAGAAATCCGGTCTCCATCCGGCAGATATCCATAAAACCGGAAATATATCCCATTTCAAAATCCAGACTGGTATATTCATTCAAATGACGGCGGGTATTATGTTTCTCCGCCCGGAACACCGGTCCGGTCTCAAACACCCGGTCAAAAACCCCCACCATCATCTGCTTGTAAAACTGCGGACTCTGGGCCAGCACTGCCGGATGATGGAAGTAACTGAGTTTAAAAATATTGGCTCCTCCCTCAGCACCCTTGGCGCCGATTTTGGGTGTATGGATTTCCGTGAAGCCCTGGCTGTAAAGGTAATCTCTGAACCCCCGCACGATCCCTTCCTGTATCCGGAATCTTGCCCGTTCCCGCAGATTTCGAAGTGAAAGCGATCTCCGGTCCAGACGGGCTTCCAGCGAAGTATTCATTTTCCACTTTCCGATGGACAGCGGAAGCGGATCCTTCACCTCTGTCAGCATGGTAAACTTCTTTGCGCGCAGTTCTCTTCCCAGCGGCGCCCGCAGTTCTGTCCGCACAGCGCCCCGTACCGTCAGGCAGCAGCCCTCCCGTACCCGCGGTGCGGCTCCCTCCCGAAGACTGGCCAGCAGATCCCCTTCCCAGACAGTCTGGAACAGTCCTTCTCTGGTACGCAGAATCACAAATGCCATTTCTCCCATATCGCGGACCCTGTGAACGGCTCCTGCCAGGGTGATCTCTTCTCCCTGAGCCGCCGCCATAAATTCTTCCAGATCCGCGCCTGTTTTTTCCAGTTCTTCCATCACATATTCCATACGCTTTCCTCCTTCATTTCCGGAATCCGTCTGACAGACCGATTCCCTGCTCACTGCCCCTTTCCCGCCGGATATCCGTGCAGAGGGAAAGGCAGGCCTGTTCCGCTGCACGGCTGCCTGGCGGGGCTTTCTCAACAAAAAATCCTGAAATACCCAGACAGATCCAGATATTTCAGGACGGATATTATTGATTACATCTTCGTAATCCTTTCAATGGCCTTTATTGTATTTTCATAGCTGCCGAAGGCACTCAGACGGAAATAGCCTTCTCCGCAGGCGCCGAATCCGCTTCCGGGCGTTCCCACCACGCCTGCCTCGGAAAGCAGGGTGTCAAAGAATTCCCAGGAACTCATATTGCCCGGTGTTTTCAGCCAGACATAGGGAGCATTGACGCCGCCGCTGACCGTGTAACCCGCATTGGCCAGCCCCTCCAGAATCGTGTGGGCGTTTTTCAGATAATAATTCACCTGTTCGGCCAGCTGCGCTTTGCCCTCCGGAGAATATACCGCCTCGCCGGCTCTCTGCACAATGTAGGGGGCGCCGTTGTATTTGGTGCCGTGACGTCTCGCCCACAGGCTGTGAAGGCTGACCTCACCGCATTTCAGATCCTTGGGTACCACCGTATATCCCAGACGCACGCCGGTAAATCCTGCGTTTTTGGAGAAGCTTCTCAGTTCGATGGCACAGGTTCTCGCACCGTCACACTCGTAAATGCTGTGGGGAAGCTCTTTCTGGGTAATGTACGCTTCATAGGCCGCGTCGAAAATAATCAGCGCGCCGTTCTTATTGGCATAATCCACCCATCCCTGCAGCTGCTCTTTTGTGGCTGCCGCTCCCGTGGGATTATTGGGGAAACACAGATAAATCACATCCGGCACCTCTTCGGGAAATTCCGGAACGAACTGATTTTCGGCGGTACAGGGCATATAGATCACACCGTCAAAGTTTTCTCTTTCCTTATTATATGCGCCTGTTCTTCCCGCCATCACGTTGGTGTCCACATACACCGGATAAACCGGATCGCAGA
The DNA here is from genome assembly GCA_018711275.1 of Candidatus Pullilachnospira intestinigallinarum. GTDB lineage: Bacteria > Bacillota > Clostridia > Lachnospirales > Lachnospiraceae > Pullilachnospira > Pullilachnospira intestinigallinarum. The sequence goes on along the minus strand of DVIN01000039.1, from coordinate 29,614 downwards.
CAGCGATTTTATTGTCCAGTCCCAGAATCTCCTGAATATTTCCGGAATCACATTTCGCGCCGTCGGATACGAAGATCTCATCGGCCTCCACCTGACATCCTCTTGCCTTGAAATCATTCTCGGCAATGGCTTTTCTCAGAAATTCATAACCCAGATCCGGCGCGTAGCCGTGGAAAGTTTCCGCGTTTCCCATCTCATCCACCGCTTTGTGAAGCGCGGTGATGATGGCCGGGGCCAGCGGCTGGGTCACGTCTCCGATTCCCAGACGGATAATCTCTTTTTCCGGATGCTGCTCCTGGTAAGCCGCAACCTTTTTCGCAATATTGCTGAACAGATAACTGCCCGGCAGCTTCAGATAATTTTCATTGATTGTAAACATGTTCCGTTCTCCTATATCTCATCAAACATCAGCGCCAGAATCATCTGCGCTGTCTCCACCATGTTGGTACCGTTATCCATACTGCATTTCTGGATATAGCGGTGGGCTTCCGCTTCGGTCAGGTGGTTTCGGTCCATCAAAAGAGCCTTGGCGTTGCGGATATAATTTTCCTCACGCTCAGACCGTTTTCTGGGGGCTTTTTTTTCTTTTTTCGCCCTTCTTTCAATCTGGCGCATAACCATTTCCACGGTATTTACCAGATCATAAACCTTTACCGGTGTGGTAATGGAAAGAATACCTGCTTCCGTACCGCTTACCACGGCGGCGGAGCCCATTAAAAGCAATTCAAAATGCGGCGGGAGACATTCCGCCAGTTCCCGGTAATACATATCCGGCAGTTTGTAGCCGCTGATTACCAGTCCTCTGTCATTTTCCGCAATTTCCTGAAGAACAGCGGCTCCTGTCTGGCAGGCCGTTACGCAGGAAAATCCATGGGAAATCAGAATTTTTCTGATTTTCTTTGCATCCTCCAGTTTTGGCAATACCACAACAATGACACTCATCCGCCGTCTCCCCTGTATTCTGACCACCGCCTGGTCTTCTCGCTTCGCTGCCGCAGGACAGCGGAGGGTAAACCGTTACATTTCTCAGACTTTATACAGATACTCCTTCAGTTCCCATTCGGAGACCTGTTCCATATATTTTTTCCACTCTTCCTTTTTATAACGAACATACCGTCTGGTAAATTTTTCTCCCAGAGCCTGTTCCACCAGCGGATCCTCCTTCATGCCCTTCAGCGCTTCTCCCAGGTTTTCCGGCAGACTGCGGATTCCACGGGCTTCCTTCTCCTCACAGGAAAGCCTGCGAAGATTCTCCGTCAGCTCCGCAGGGAGCTTCCGGCCTTTTTTAATTCCATCCAGTCCGGCCTCCAGACACAGAGCAAACACCAGATAGGGATTTGCCGCCGCATCAGGACTTCTCAGTTCCACCTGGGTCTGTCCGTCTCTTCCCTGCAGAACCCTGGCAAGAGCCGTCCGCTGACTGCGGGACCAGGTCACATCAGAAGGAGCCTCAAATCCCGGTACCAGCCGTTTATAGGAATTCACCAGCGGATTCATCACCGCGGTCATCCCCTGGATATGATCCAGAAGACCCGCCAGGAATGCTTCCCCATCCGGAGACAATCCATTTTCACTGCCATTTCCCAGGATATTATTTCCGTCCTTCAACAGACGCATATTCAGATGCATGCCGGATCCATTGACCTCCACTCTTGGCTTCGGCATAAATGTGGCATGCAGCCCGTACCGTTTGGCAATGGTACGCACGGCCACCTTGAAGGTCATCAGCTTATCCGCTGTCTCCAGAAGATTATCAAAAGCGAAATCCACCTCATGCTGTGCCGGGGCAATCTCGTGATGCGAGGATACAATCTCATACCCCATCTCTTCCATGGTCAATATGATATCTCTTCTGGCATTTTCTCCCAGGTCTACGGGACTGGTATCCAGATATCCTGCCTGTTCATGCGTGAGTGTGGTGGGCATGCCATTGTCATCCGTATGAAACAGGAAAAACTCACACTCCGGATTCATCTGCAGGGTATATCCCATACTTTTTGCCTTTTCCACCGACCGTTTCAAAATCGAACGGGGGCTTTCCGGATAAGGCTGGCCGTCCTCCAGGCAAAGGTCGCACAGAAATCTTGCCACCTTTCCCTGCTGCGGACGCCAGGGCAGAATCGTGAAAGTAGACAGATCCGGATGCAGATACAGCTCCATCTCTCTGCTGCGGAGCACACCCTCCACCGACGAGGCATCAATCATGTAGCCATTGTCCATGGCTCTCATCAGCTGACTGGAAGGAATGGCGATATTCTTCAGAGCGCCGAACATATCCGTAAACTGCAGGCGGATAAATTCCACGTCCTCCTCTTCCACCATCTGCAAAATTTCTGCCTTGCTGAAATTTTCCATAACTTTCTCCTTTCCCGGCCGAACGGCCATGGAAGTTTTTCTTTCTCATGCCATTACATGTACAACCGATCTCCCGTCTCCGGAACATCTGCTGCAAGGGGTAAAAAAGAGCGTACTTATTCCTGCATCCGCCTGAAATAAGAACGCCCTTGTCCTGTTTCGTATTATAGCAATCCGCAATTCTTATGTCAAGCCCGGATCCGCTTTCACCGGTCAGATATTGGTATACCCCATCAGGGATTTGTCCACCGCACGGGCTGCTTCGCGCCCTTCCCGAATGGCCCATACCACCAGCGACTGACCTCTGTGCATATCCCCGGCGGCAAAGATGCCGGGAACACTGGTCTCATATTCTCCGGCGGCTGTCTTCACATTGGTTCTGGCATCCAGACCTACGGCGAATTCGTCCGTCACATATTTCTGGCTTCCCAGGAATCCCGCAGCGATCAGCACCAGCTGGGCATCCACGGTTTTCTCGCTGCCTTCCACCGGAACCATGTTCATTCTTCCTGTCTTCTCGTCCTTTTTGGGCTCCAGACTCACCAGCACTGCCTTCTGGACATTGCCTTTTTTATCTTTCAGAAATTCCTTTACCGTCGTCTGGTAAACCCTGGGATCCTGTCCGTACACCGCGGCAGCCTCCTGCTGACCGTAATCGGTCTTCAGCACCCGGGGCCACTCGGGCCAGGGGTTGGATGCAGCGCGCGTATGAGGCGGCTCAGGCATCATTTCCAACTGTGTGACGGATTTCGCACCCAGACGGACGGCCGTTCCCACGCAGTCATTTCCCGTATCTCCGCCGCCGATCACCAGCACATGTTTTCCCTTCACCGCCGGGATCTTCCCGTCTGTCAGGTTGGAATCCAACAGGCTTTTGGTGACCATTCCCAGGAAATCCACAGCGAAGAAAATATTTCCCGCCTCTCTGCCCGGCACCTGGATATCTCTGGGATTGGAGGCGCCGCAGGCCAGAATAATCCGGTCAAATTCCTTTTTCAGCTGCTCGGCACGGATATCTTTTCCCACATCCGTATTGGTTACGAAAGTAACGCCCTCTTCTTCCATCAGCCGGATTCTCCGGTCCAGCACGGATTTTTCCAGCTTCATATTGGGGATTCCGTACCGCAGAAGACCGCCGATCCGGTCTTTGCGTTCAAACACCGTTACCTGATGGCCTCTACGGTTCAAAAGCATGGCTGCTGCCAGACCGGAAGGACCGCTGCCGATCACAGCGATCTTTTTTCCGGTCCGCACCGTGGGGGGCTGGGGTTTCACCCAGCCTTTCTCAAACGCCGTTTCAATAATAGCTCTTTCATTTTCCTTGGTTGCTACCGGTTCCCCGTTCAGCCCGCAGGTACAGGCCGCTTCACACAGGGCCGGGCACACCCGGCTGGTAAACTCCGGAAAACAGTGGGTTTTGGAAAGGCGCTCATAGGCTGCCTTCCAGTTTCCTCTCCACACCAGATCATTGGTCTCCGGCACCAGATTATGCAGCGGACAGCCGGAGGCCATTCCCATCAGCATTTCCCCGTTCTGGCAGAAGGGAACGCCGCATTCCATGCAGCGGCCTCCCTGTTTCTGCTGTTCCTCAAGAGGCAGCGGAGTGCGGAATTCATGAAAATGACGGATTCTGGACAGCGGATCCTCCACCTTTGCGTTTTTTCTATCAAAATCTAAAAATCCGGTTGCTTTTCCCATCTTCTCACACCTCCTTAATTCTCTGCGAAGCTTTCGTAAAATGCCTCAATCTGTGCCTGTTCGCTGCTCATGCCCTTCTCCTCCAGACGGGTGGCAAGAGCAATCATCTTTTTATAATCGTAGGGGATGATCTTCTTGAATTTCGGCAGATATTCGTCAAAATGGTCAAGAATCATCCGTCCTCTTTCCGATCCGGTGGCATCCACATGCTCCGTAATCATATCCTTCAGTTCCTGAATATCATATTTATTCTCCACCCGTTCAATGGAGATCATGGATTTGTTCAGATTCCGGTACAGGTGGCTGTCTTCATCCAGCACATAGGCGATACCGCCGCTCATTCCTGCGGCAAAGTTCTTCCCGGTTTTTCCAAGAACCACCACCCGGCCGCCGGTCATATACTCGCAGCCGTGTTCGCCCACGCCCTCCACAACGGCATGGGCTCCGGAGTTGCGGACCGCAAAACGCTCGCCTGCCACACCGCAGATAAATGCTTTTCCGCTGGTGGCTCCGTAAAGAGCCACATTTCCCGCAATAATATTTTCACTGGCTTTGTAACCGCGTTTTTGAGGCGGAGTTACCACCAGTTTTCCTCCGGAAAGCCCTTTTCCGAAATAATCGTTGGTGTCACCCACCAGCCGCAGCGTCAGTCCTTTGGGGATAAATGCTCCAAAACTCTGTCCTCCGGCTCCCTGGCACTCCACCGTGATGGTGTCCTCGGGCAGTCCATCCGGATGCTGTCTGGTGATTTCCGCTCCCAGAATAGTTCCAAAGGTTCGGTCCGTATTTCCCACCTTCAGCTTCAGGGAAGCTTTTTCTCCCTTCGCCACCGCATCGCCCAGCTTCTTCAGCAGTACTCTCTCATCCAGCGTCTTCTCCAGCTGGAAGTCGTAGACTGCCTCCGGCCGGAAGGTTACCGGCTCCTTGGTATTGGCGTAGGGATTTGTGAGGATTTCGGACAGATCCATTTTGGCAGCCATGGGATTTTCCGGATGCTCCTTCACTTTCAGCAGGTCGCTTCTTCCCACCATCTCGTCAATGGTGCGTACACCCAGCCGGGCCATATACTCTCTCAGCTCCTGGGCGATGAACCGCATGAAATTCTCCACATATTCCGGTTTTCCTTTGAAGCGCTTTCTGAGTTCCGGATTCTGTGTGGCCACGCCCACCGGACAGGTATCCAGGTTGCAGACCCGCATCATCACACAGCCCATGGTTACCAGCGGAGCGGTGGCAAACCCGAACTCCTCCGCACCCAGCAGCGCGGCGATGGCCACGTCACGGCCGCTCATCAGCTTACCGTCCGTTTCGATGCGCACACGATTTCTCAGGCCATTGCGGAGCAGGGTCTGGTGTGTTTCCGCCAGTCCCAGTTCCCATGGAAGGCCTGCATTGTGGATGGAGCTTTCCGGTGCGGCTCCTGTTCCTCCGTCATAGCCGGAGATGAGAATCACCTGAGCTCCCGCTTTGGCCACGCCGGCCGCAACGGTACCCACGCCGGCCTCGGAAACCAGTTTCACGGAAATGTCCGCATATTTGTTGGCATTTTTCAGATCATAAATCAGCTGTGCCAGATCCTCGATGGAATAAATATCATGGTGCGGCGGCGGAGAAATCAGGCTGACGCCCGGTGTGGAATGTCTCGTCTTCGCGATCCAGGGATATACCTTTCTTGCGGGCAGATGGCCGCCCTCGCCGGGTTTTGCTCCCTGGGCCATTTTGATCTGGATCTCTCTGGCGCTGACCAGATACCGGCTGGTGACGCCAAATCTTCCGGAAGCCACCTGCTTGATGGCGGAACAGCGGTCATTGTCGCTTCCGGCGGAGTCCAGCCGCTCGTCACTTTCTCCGCCTTCACCGGTGTTGGATTTTCCATGGAGATGGTTCATGGCGATGGCCAGCGTCTCATGGGCTTCCTGGGAAATGGAACCGTAGGACATGGCGCCGGTTTTGAACCGTTTCACAATCTCGTCCACGCTCTCCACCTCGTCGATGGGGATTCCTTCCTCCGGATATGCGAAATCCATCAGGCTGCGCAGATATCCGCTCTGCTCCTGATCCACCAGCTGTGTATACTGCTTAAACATCTCATAGCTTCCGGTCCAGGTGGACTGCTGCAGCATATGGATGGTCTGAGGATTGTAGCGGTGTTCCTCGCCTCCGCTCCTTCTCTTATGTTTTCCCAGGCTGTCCAGCGTCAGATCAGAGGCCAGTCCCAGCGGATCAAAGGCCTTGGAATGATTTTCATCCACCCTGGCCGCAATATCCTCCATGGTGATTCCTCCCACCCGGCTGACCGTTCCTGAAAAATACCGGTCGATTACCTGGCGGGAAATTCCGATGGCCTCAAAAATCTTTGCTCCCTGATAGGACTGGATGGTGGAAATTCCCATTTTGGAGGCAATTTTTACAATACCATGCAGAACGCCATTGGTATAATCATCCACTGCCGCATAATAATCTTTATCCACCAGATGTTCGTCAATCAGCTCCTGAATGGTGTCCAGTGCCAGATACGGGTTCACCGCACAGGCGCCATAGCCCAGTAAAGCGGCGAAGTGATGCACCTCTCTGGGCTCTCCTGATTCCAGAATCAGCGTCATGGATGTCTGCTTTTTCGTCCGTACCAGATGCTGATGCACGGCGGATACTGCCAGCAGAGACGGAATGGGCATATGATTTTCGTCCACACCCCGGTCGGAAAGCACCAGAATATTAGCTCCGTCCTTGTATGCCTTATCCACCTCCACAAACAGCCGGTCAATCGCCCGCTCCAGATTGGTACTCTTATAATAGGTAATGGGAACCACCGCGGCACAGAAGCCGTCCACCTTCATCTCCTTGATTTTCAGCATATCCGTGTTGGTCAGGATCGGATTATTAATCTTCATTACCTGGCAGTTTTCCGCTTTCTCTTCCAGAAGATTTCCCTTCTTTCCGGCATAAACGGTGGTGCTGGTAACGATTTCCTCACGGATGGCGTCGATGGGCGGATTGGTTACCTGGGCAAACAGCTGCTTGAAATAGTCAAACAGGGACCGGTTCTTTTCGGAAAGAACCGCCAGCGGGATATCGGTTCCCATGGCTGCCGTAGCTTCCCCGCCGTTTAATGCCATGGTGCGGATGGAATTTTTGTATTCTTCATAAGTATCGCCGAAAGCCTTCTGCATCCTGCGCAGACGCTCGCCGCTGTAAGTCTCCACCCGCTTGTTGGGGATCTTCAGATCCGACAGGGCCAGCAGATTTCCATCCAGCCACTCGCCGTAGGGCTGCCGCTCCGTATACAGTTTCTTCAGCTCTTCATCCTGATAAATTTTTCCTTTTGTGGTATCTACCAGAAGCATTTTTCCCGGATGAAGCCGCTCTTTCAGAACCACATCTTCCTCCGGCACTTCCAACACTCCCACCTCGGAGGCCAGGATCACATCGCCATTTCTCATTACATAGTAACGGGAAGGGCGCAGGCCGTTTCTGTCCAGAACTGCTCCCATCACATCGCCATCGGAAAAGACGATGGATGCCGGGCCGTCCCAGGGCTCCATCATGGTAGCGTAATACTGGTAAAAATCCCGCTCATCCTGGGAAATGGTCTGGTTGTTGGACCAGGGTTCCGGAATGGTGATCATCACTGCCAGCGGCAGCTCCATGCCGCTCATCACAAGAAATTCCAGCGTATTGTCCAGCATGGCGGAATCGGAACCTCTGGTATCCACCACCGGAAGAATTTTGTGCATGGATCCGGACAGGTGGGGGGATTCCATGGTCTCCTCACGGGCCAGCATTTTGTCCGCATTTCCCCGGATGGTATTGATTTCTCCGTTGTGAACAATAAAACGGTTGGGATGCGCCCGCTCCCAGCTGGGGTTGGTGTTGGTGCTGAAACGGGAATGTACCATGGCAATGGCAGACTCATAATCCGCATCCTGCAGATCCGCGAAGAAGGTTCTCAGCTGTCCCACCAGGAACATGCCCTTATACACGATCGTTCTGCTGGACATGGACACCACATAGGTGTTGTCATTACTCTGCTCAAACTCTCTTCTGGCAATGTACAGTTTCCGGTCAAAATCCAGTCCTTTGGCGGTCTGCTCCGGTTTCTTTATGAAAGCCTGCACGATATGGGGCATGCAGGCTTTTGCCTTGTGACCCAGTACCTGGGGGCGGACCGGTACTTCCCTCCAGCCCAGCAGCTCCAGGCCCTCCTTCTCCACAATAATCTCAAACATTTTTCTGGCCTGATTTCTTTTCAGTTCATCCTGTGGAAAGAATAACTGGGCGATTCCGTATTCCCGCTCCTGGCCGATGGGAATCTTCAGTTCCCTGCAGACACGGCTGAAAAAGCGGTGGGAAATCTGCAGCAGAATACCAACGCCGTCTCCGGTTTTCCCTTCCGCGTCTTTTCCGGCTCTGTGTTCCAGATTTTCCACGATTTTCAGCGCATTTTCCACGGTTGCATGGCTTTTGATGCCCTGGCAGTTCACCACGGCGCCGATTCCGCAGTTATCATGTTCAAACTGTGCTCTGTATAAGCCCTGACTTGCTCCCATCACATTTCCTCCTTTTTTGGCCGCATGGCCATATTGGTATCCCCCTGCGGGGTTTTTCCCCTGTTTTCACTGTATTTCACCGCGGCAGCCACAAATCCGGCAAACAGCGGATGGGCCCGGTTCGGTCTTGATTTCAGTTCCGGATGGCCCTGGGTTCCCACAAAGAAGGGATGACCGGGCAGTTCCAGCATTTCCACGATTCTTCCGTCCGGGGACTGGCCGCACAGGGAAAGTCCGTGGCTTTCCAGTACATCCCGGTATTCATTGTTCACTTCATAACGATGGCGGTGACGCTCGCTGATTTCCTTCTGACCATACAGTTTTCTGGCCAGACTGTCCTCTTTCAGGATACAGGGATAGGCTCCCAGTCTCTGGGTGCCTCCCAGATCTGTCACCTGATTCTGCTCCGGCATCAGCGCAATCACCGGATGGGCCGTATCCGGATCCAGCTCCGCGCTGTTGGCGTCTCTCCATCCTACCACGTCTCTGGCGAATTCCACGATGGCCATCTGCATTCCCAGACAGATCCCCAGAAACGGGATCTTCTGTTCTCTCGCCCAGCGGACTGCCTGAATCTTTCCTTCCGTTCCCCGGGTTCCGAAACCGCCGGGAACCAGGATTCCGTCCACACCGGCCAGCATCTGGCCCACATTTTCCTCCGTCACTTCTTCCGAATCCACCCAACGGATCTTTACGTTGGACCGGGAAGCGATGCCTCCGTGCTTCAGGGCCTCCGCCACACTGAGATACGCGTCATGAAGCTGAACATATTTTCCCACCAGAGCGATCTCCACCTCGCTGAGAGGATTTCTCAGGGCGTCCACCATCTGTTTCCAGTCCTCCAGGTCAGGGCTGGGGCAGTTTATATTCAGACATTCGCATACCACCTGGGCCAGACGCTCTTTTTCCATGGCCAGCGGCGCCTCGTACAGATACTCCACATCCAGATTCTGCAGCACATGGCTTTCCGGCACATTGCAGAACAGCGCAATTTTATCTCTCATCCCCTGATCAATGGGATACTCGCTGCGGCATACCAACACATCCGGCCAAAGTCCCATGGCCTGCAGTTCCTTGACACTCTGCTGTGTAGGCTTCGTTTTCAACTCCCCGGACGCTTTCAGATAAGGAATCAGCGTTACATGAATCAGGATCGCATTTTCATGTCCTACCTCATGCTGGAACTGTCGGATGGCTTCCAGAAAAGGCTGACTTTCAATGTCGCCCACGGTGCCGCCCACCTCAATAATGGCAATCCGCTCCTCCTGATCGGTGCGGGGCTGATAAAACCGGCTCTTGATTTCATTGGTGATATGAGGAATCACCTGAACGGTTCCCCCGCCGTAGTCCCCGCGGCGCTCCTTCTGCAGCACAGACCAGTAAATTTTTCCGGTGGTCACATTGGAATTTTTATCCAGGCTTTCATCAATGAATCTTTCGTAGTGTCCCAGATCCAGATCCGTCTCCGTTCCGTCATCGGTGACAAATACCTCTCCGTGCTGGATGGGATTCATGGTTCCCGGATCCATATTAATGTAGGGATCGAATTTCTGCATGGTCACCTGGTAGCCTCTGGCTTTCAGAAGCCGGCCCAGAGACGCAGCGGTAATCCCCTTTCCAAGACCGGATACCACGCCTCCCGTCACAAAAACATACTTCACTGCCATCACATTTTCCTCCTATTCCTGGCCAACGCCATAAAGGTGCATTCCCTGGGGGAATTCCTCTTATTTATTTATAATTGAAAAAGGCGTCAGAAACTCCTTTTCGGAAATTTCTGACGCCCTTGTCAGTACTGTTTTTCTTTTTTATTATGCAACCGCGAACTTCTGAATCTCCCGGAGAAACTCGGGATTTTCCCCATGACAGCTCACTGTGAACATCTTCTCCAGTCCCAGGCTGAGTATCCCCAGAATGGATTTCGCATCTACAATCATGTGATTATAGGTAATATCAATGTCAAAGTCACATTTCTCAGCCGCATGTACAAATTCAGTCACATCTTTAGTCTCAGAGAATTTAACCTTCGTTTGAGCCATAATTATCACCCTTTCTACTTCGGCTTTTTGTTCATTTGTTTCTTATCTTATACATATACAAAACAAACAGGTTCCCCCTGTTTGCTGGCATTATTATGAACGTTTCTTCCCGTTTTGTCAAACTCTTTTTTCAATATCCTCTGAAAAATACAGTTTCACATTTTTAGATTTTCAACAGAAAATGCTTCTGTTTCTTTATTTTTTCTATCCATTTTGGATTCTTCTTCCGGCAGGCTGGCCGGTCTTTTTCTTTTTATTCTCGACATTTTTACTATTTTTTATCCGGTTTTTTTGTATCTTTTCACGGGAATACCAATTTTCACCCTGCATTTCTATTGAAAATTGATTATTGACAATCTGTTTTTTTGGAGTATACTACACTGCATAGAGCAACGGCGCTCTGGGAATGGTCCCAGGGCGCCTTTTTCTATGTCTGTAAATGGCCATTCGGCCGGTAAAATGAAAGGAGTATTTCTTATGGCAAAAAATATCCCTGCTTTATATGGAAGCCTGGTGTTCAACGACAAGGTGATGCGCAATAAGCTTCCGAAAGATATGTACAAGGCGCTTCGCAAAACCATCGAAAACGGTACGCATCTGGAACTGGATGTGGCAAATTCCGTAGCTGTGGCCATGAAAGAATGGGCCGTGGAAAACGGAGCTACCCATTACACGCACTGGTTCCAGCCCATGACAGGCTTTACCGCAGAAAAACATGACAGCTTCATCACTCCCTCGGGAGAAGGCGAAGTTATCATGGATTTTTCCGGAAAGGAACTGATCAAAGGCGAACCGGATGCCTCCAGTTTCCCCTCCGGCGGACTGCGGGCCACCTTTGAGGCCAGAGGATATACCGCCTGGGATCCCACATCACCGGCTTTCATCAAGGACGGTACCTTATATATTCCCACCGCCTTCTGCTCCTACAGCGGAGAGGCGCTGGACAAAAAGACACCACTGCTGCGTTCCATGGAAACCCTCAGCACGGAAGCGGTGAAAATGCTGAAGCTTCTGGGCAATGATACGGTAACCAGCGTTTCCACCACCATCGGTCCGGAGCAGGAATATTTCCTGGTGGACAAAGAGCTGTATAAGAAAAGAAAGGATCTGGTTTTCTGCGGCAGAACCCTGTTCGGAGCCCCCGCTCCCAAAGGACAGGAGATGGAAGATCACTATTTCGGAACCTTAAAGCCCAGAGTTTCCGCTTACATGCATGATCTGGATGAGGAGCTTTGGAAGCTGGGAATCCCCGCCAAAACCAAACATAATGAAGTGGCTCCCGCACAGCATGAGCTGGCGCCCGTATTCGACACTGCCAACGTGGCTGTGGATCACAACCAGCTGACCATGGAAGTGATGAAAAAAGTAGCCGACAAACACGGTCTGGTGTGCCTGCTTCATGAGAAACCCTTCGAGGGAATCAACGGAAGCGGTAAGCACAACAACTGGTCTCTGGTGACCAACGACGGCGTAAACCTGCTGAATCCGGGTACCACTCCGGCACAGAATATCCAGTTCCTGGTATTTCTGATGGCCGTCATCAAAGCGGTGGACGACTATGCGGATCTGATGCGGATCTCCGCCTGCGGAGCCGGAAATGATCACCGCCTGGGCGGAAATGAGGCGCCGCCGGCCATCGTATCCATTTTCCTGGGTGATGAACTGACCGCAGTTCTGCAGTCCATTGAGAACGACACCTATTTCGGAAAGCAGGAGAAAATCCAGATGAACATCGGCGCCACTGTGCTGCCGCATTTCACCAAGGACAACACAGACAGAAACCGGACGTCACCTTTTGCTTTCACCGGAAACAAATTTGAATTCCGTATGCTGGGTTCCTCCGCGTCGGTAGCCAACCCCAACATGGTGCTGAACACGGCAGTGGCAGAAGCTCTTTCCCAGTTCTACAAAGAGCTGGAGGGAACGGCTCCCGAGGATATGGAGCATGCCGTACATGAGCTGATCAAACGGGCTATTCAGAAACATAAAAAAGTAATCTTCAACGGCAACGGATATTCTGAGGAATGGGTAAAGGAAGCGGAAAAACGCGGACTGTACAACCTGGCTTCCACGCCGGAAGCTCTTCCCAGATTCATCGCCGAAAAGAATGTGGAGCTTTTCACCAAACACCACATTTTTACCAAAGAGGAAATCTACTCCCGTTACGAAATTCTTCTGGAGAATTATGTGAAAACCATCGGCATCGAATCCCGCACACTGCAGGAGATGCTCACCAAGGATTTCCTTCCTGCAGTATCTTCCTATACGGGATCTGTAGCGCGGGATACCGCATCCAGAAAAGCATTTCTTCCTTCTCTTTCCACTGAGAAAGAAGAAAAACTGGTGACGGATCTTACCTCCGCCTATGAAACCCTGACCGGAAAGGTGGAAGCTTTAAAACAGCTCACCTGTGAAGTGGACAGCATTGAGGATATGCAGAAAGCCGCCGATGCCTGCCATGAGAAAGTTCTTCCTCTGATGGAAGAGCTGCGGGTAACTGCCAGCGACGCAGAGGCAAAGATTCCGGATGCTGTTCTGGGATATCCCACTTACGATCAGCTGTTATTCTCCCTGTAAAGGAGTATCATTCAATGACAGAAGACAAGACACAGCGTCTGCAGAAATCCGGCGGTTTGACAAACCGCCGGGTGTCTGCGGATGATAAACTTCATGAGGAATGCGGCGTTTTCGGGATCTTTGATCCGCAGGGCGCAGACGTGGCGCCGTCCATCTATTATGGTCTGTGCGCTCTGCAGCACCGGGGACAGGAATCCTGCGGAATCGCGGTCTGTGATACCCAGGGACCCAAGGGAAACATGAATGTCCACCGGGGGATGGGACTGGTTAATGAGGTATTTAACGGAGAAACACTCTCCCATCTTCACGGAAACCTCGGCGTGGGCCATGTCCGCTATTCCACCACCGGCGAGACCACGCTGGCCAATGCGCAGCCGCTGGTTCTCAACTATATCAAGGGAACACTTGCTCTGGCCCATAACGGTAATCTTGTAAATACCGACAGTCTCCGCCAGGATCTGACGCGGGACGGAGCAATTTTCCATACAACAACGGATTCTGAGGTGATCGCCTACTGTATCGCAAAGGAAAGGGTGCATACAGCGTCTGTGGAGGAAGCCATCCTCCGCACGGCCGAAAGAATCCGGGGGGCTTATGGCCTGGTGATCGCCAGTCCCCGAAAATTAATCGGAGTCCGGGACCCTCTCGGACTGCGCCCTCTCTGCCTGGGGAAAATGGGCAGCTCCTATATCATCGCCTCTGAAAGCTGTGCGCTGGCGACCTGCGGCGCACAGTTTGTCAGAGACATTTGTCCCGGGGAAATTGTTACAATTACCAGGGACGGTATTTCTTCCAATATGCAGATGGCAGCCTCTCAGAGAGCGCACTGCATTTTCGAATATATTTATTTTGCCAGACTGGACAGTGTGATCGACGGAATCTCCGTTTATGAATCACGGCTGCGGGCCGGCGCGGCGCTTGCCCGCGCCTATCCGGTGGAAGCGGATATGGTGGCCGGTGTTCCCGATTCCGGCATCACTGCCGCACAGGGGTATGCCGCACAGTCCGGGATCCCCTTTGGTCTGGCTTTCTATAAAAACAGTTATGTGGGCAGAACTTTCATCAAGCCCACCCAGAAGGAACGGGAAGCCAGCGTTCGGGTAAAACTGAGCGTCCTGGAGGCGGCCGTACGCGGGAAGCGCCTGGTACTGGTGGATGATTCCATCGTCCGCGGTACCACCATCGCCAATCTGATTCATCTTCTGAAACAGGCGGGCGCCAAAAGCGTCCATGTGCGGATCTGTTCTCCGCCGTTTCTTCATCCCTGTTACTTCGGGACGGATATTCCGTCCAACCGGCAGCTGATCGCCTCCTCTCACACAGAAGAGGAAATCCGGCAGCTGATCGGAGCAGACTCTCTGGGTTATATGAAAATCCAGGATCTGCAGTCCATGGTGGGAGAGCTTCCCCTGTGCCGCGCATGTTTTGACGGACAGTATCCCATGGACGTGGAAAACCGGTAATCGCGGATCATTCCCGATTACATACATCACATTTTTCTTACGTAACGGCGCGTATTTTCCGGAAGGAAGTACGCGCCGTTGCCTATTTACACCCTGCCCTCTTTCCTTCTCCTGTTTCGGCGCTGCCGGAGCAGATCCTTATTCCTAAAACATTCACACCCAGGCAGGCGTGTAATACGGCAGACATCGGGGTATCCCCGGTGTCTGCCGCTTTTTTATCGTTTCGGCCTTTTTACTTTGGGATATTTGAACGTGCCTGCAAATCAAATTCTTGCCTTCGGCTATGTTCTTCCCGCTACCGGGCGGATTCGGGACCTGTCCCCTTAAGAAACATGCGCCGCCAGGCGTGCCAAGCAAAAGAAAACAGTATGCTTTCACATACTGTTTTCTCTCATGTCCAATATTCCTTTCTCAATCAGCGATAAATAATATCATCTCTTCCCGGTCCATTGGAAATCATGGTGATGGGAAATCCGATCTTTTCCTCCACAAATTCGATATACTTCCGGCAGTTTTCCGGCAGATCCTCGTATTTCTTAATCCCGCGGATATCGCATTTCCAGCCGGGAAGTGTCTCGTATACCGGTTTTGCCTTCTCCAGCAGAGAGGTGGTGGGGAAATCTGTGGTTACTTTTCCATCGATCTCGTAGCCCACGCATACGGGGATCTCATCCAGGTAGCCCAGCACATCCAGAACCGTAAACGCCACATCTGTGGTTCCCTGGATCCGGCAGCCGTATCTGGATGCCACAGCGTCAAACCATCCCATTCTTCTGGGGCGGCCCGTGGTAGCTCCATACTCGCCTCCGTCACCTCCCCGGCGGCGCAGTTCATCGGCTTCCTCGCCGAAGATCTCGGAAACAAAGGCTCCGGCTCCCACGGCGCTGGAATACGCTTTGCAGACGGTAACAATCTTCTTGATCTCATAAGGCGGAACACCGGCTCCGATGGCTCCGTAGCCCGCCAGCGTGGAAGAAGAAGTTACCATGGGATAAATACCATGATCCGGATCCTTCAGGGAACCCAGCTGGCCCTCCAGCAGAATCTCCTTTCCCTCTTTCAGAGCATTCCAAAGATACAGGGATACGTCGCATACATACGGTTCCACCATCTTCTTATAGCTCATCAGCTCCTCAAAGATCTCCTCCGGCTTCAGCAGCGGTTTGTGGTACAGGTGCTCCAGCAGCACGTTCTTCGTCACACAGATCCGCTCCACCTTTTCTTTCAGCGCCTCCTCGTCAAACAGCTCGCTGACCTGAAAACCGATCTTTGCGAACTTATCAGAATAGAAGGGCGCAATACCGGACTTGGTGGATCCAAAGGACTTGCCGCCCAGCCGTTCCTCCTCATACTGATCGAATAATATATGATAGGACATCACCATCTGCGCTCTGTCGGAAACCAGGATCTTCGGCATGGGGACTCCCTTTTCCACAATACTCTGGATCTCCTCAAACAGCTTCGGCACGTTCAGCGCCACGCCATTGCCAATCACGCTGGTGGTATGATTGTAAAACACACCGGACGGCAGGGTATGCAGCGCAAACTTTCCATAATCGTTGACGATGGTATGACCCGCATTGGCTCCGCCCTGAAAACGCACGATGATGTCGGCCTCCTTGGCCAGCATATCCGTGATCTTCCCCTTTCCTTCATCTCCCCAGTTTGCTCCAACAACAGCTTTAATCATTTGGTTACCTCCTGATCGGTTCATTATCGTAAAACTTCTACGCGATTATTATAACACAGCTTTCTTATAAGAAAAACTTATTATTACTTATAAATTAAACTCAATTATAAATAATGATAATAAGTATCCGCCGATCTGACACACTACTTTCTTTTTGTACTATGATCGCTTCGCTCTCATAGTGTCTCCGGCAGATATACAGCGGCCTTCTGCGGTTTGGCAGAAATCGCTTATACACAGGTACAATAGCCACCCATGTGGCTATTGTACCAAATGACGCGGAGAATTACAATTCTTTCCTTGCGGAATTTTCAAAGGAATACGGCAGTTCCGCCTTTCTGCTTTCCTGTCACACAAGAAACAAAACCCCGGGGATAACTGGCACACCCCGGGGAATTTCCATACGTTTTTCTTCTGTTCTGTTTTCCTGACAAAATGGAAAATCACACGTTGATTTCCGCCGTCATACCCAGCAGATCCTTGTGGCTCTCCAGCATGGGATCGACGACGTTTTTCAGGAACGCATCCACCTGCACGGCCGCTCTTCCCGTATAGCGGGAGGGCTCCATGGACTTTTCCAGATCCTCCAGACTCAGATTGAAAGCAGGATCCGCAGCGATCAGCTCCAGCAGATTGTTGTCCTTTCCTTCCGCCTTCACCGTTTTAGCCGCCTCCATGGACAGCTCACGGATCCGCTCATGCAGCTCCTGACGGTCTCCGCCGGCCTTTACCGCATCCATCATGATGTTCTCGGTGGCCATGAAGGGCAACTCCGCCCGCAGATGCTTCTCAATCACTTTGGGATATACCACCAGGCCGTCAACCACATTCAGGCACAGATCCAGGATACCGTCGATGGCCAGAAATCCTTCCGGAATGGAAAGACGCTTGTTGGCGGAATCATCCAGGGTCCGCTCAAACCACTGGGTAGCGGAGGTGATAGCCGGATTCAGCGCATCCACCATCACATAGCGGGACAGGGAGGCAATCCGCTCGCTTCTCATGGGATTTCTCTTATAAGCCATGGCGGAGGAACCGATCTGGTTCTTCTCAAAGGGCTCTTCCACTTCCTTCAGGTGCTGAAGGAGACGGATATCGTTGGAGAACTTGTGAGCGCTGGCGGCGATGCCTGCCAGCACGTTCAGCACCCGGGTATCCACCTTGCGGGAATACGTCTGTCCGGATACGGGATAGCACTCCTTGAATCCCATCTTCTCGGCAATCATGGGATCGATCTTGTCGATGGTCTCCTGATCGCCGTCAAACAGTTCCAGGAAGCTGGCCTGGGTACCGGTGGTTCCCTTGCTTCCCAGCAGCTTCATGGTACTGATCACATACTCCAGATCCTCCAGATCCAGCATGAACTCCTGCATCCACAGGGTGGCTCTCTTTCCCACAGTGGTGGGCTGGGCCGGCTGGAAATGGGTAAACGCCAGGGTAGGCAGTTCCTTATACTCCCGGGCGAACTTTGCCAGCTCGGCAATCACGTTCACCAGTTTCTTTCTCACCAGTTTCAGGGCCTCGGTCATCACAATGATGTCCGTGTTATCTCCCACATAACAGGAGGTGGCGCCCAGATGGATGATGCCCTTTGCCTTGGGACACTGCACCCCGTAGGCGTATACATGGGACATCACATCGTGGCGCACCAGGCGTTCCCGCTCTTTGGCCACGTCGTAGTTAATGTCGTCCGCATGGGCTTTCAGTTCGTCAATCTGCTCCTGGGTAATATTCAGACCCAGCTCTTTTTCCGTCTCTGCCAGGGCAATCCACAGTCTCCTCCAGGTGCGGAACTTCTTGTCCGGAGAGAAGATATACTGCATCTCCCTGCTGGCATACCGCTCGGACAGCGGGCTTACATATCTGTCTGTACTCATGGCAGTCTCCTTATGCAAGACCCAGGCGTTTGAAGACCTCGTTGTAGGCCTCTTCCACGTTGCCCAGATCTCTTCTGAAACGGTCCTTGTCCAGCTTCTCGTTGGTGTTCACATCCCACAGACGGCAGGTATCCGGAGAAATCTCGTCTGCCAGAATGATGGTTCCGTCCGGCAGCTTTCCAAACTCGATCTTGAAGTCGATCAGTTTCATACCGGCATTCAGGAAATACTCCTTCAGGAACTCGTTGATTTTACGGGTATATGCTTTGATGGTATCAATCTCTTCCTGTGTGGCCAGTCCCAGAGCCAGCGCATAGTCATCGTTGATGAAGGGATCACCCAGCGCGTCATCCTTGTAACTGAACTCCAGAATGGGGCAGAGCAGCTGTTTTCCTTCCTCCACGCCCATGCGTTTGGAAAAGCTTCCGGCAGCCACGTTGCGGACAATCACTTCCAGGGGAACGATATCCACTTTCTTTACGGCTGTCTCTCGGTCAGACAGTTCCTCCACAAAATGGGTGGGAACACCAACCTTCTCAAGCTGCTGGAATACATAGTTGGTCATGCGGTTGTTCACCACACCCTTACCGGTGATGGTTCCTTTCTTCTCTCCGTTGAACGCGGTGGCGTCATCTTTGTAATCCACGATTACCACGCCGTCCACATCCGTCGCAAATACTTTCTTTGCTTTTCCTTCATACAGCTGTTCCAATTTTTTCATGAGTCTGACACCTTTCTTCCTTAGATTTTAAATGCCTTTGCCTCACGGAAACGCAGTTCCCTGAGAACAAAAAAAACAGCGTACAGAGACAAACGCCACTGTACGCTAAAATTATATACGAAACCCTGGGGAAACGCAAGCTCAGTTCTGATGAATTTTCCCCAAAAATTCCCGCATTCTTGTGTGTTCTGCCTGAAACACCTCATCCGGCGTTCCCTGCACCTCGATGACGCCCTTGTCCATGAAAATAATCCGGTCGGAAATATTTCTGGCAAATTCCATCTCATGGGTGACAATCACCATGGTGATATCCAGATCCGCCAGGGACCGGATCACCTTCAGCACCTCGCCGGTCAGCTCCGGATCCAGGGCGGAGGTGGGCTCGTCAAAGAACAGAATCTTCGGGTTTAAGGCAAGGGCCCGGGCGATGGCCACCCGCTGACACTGGCCGCCGGACAGCTGATAGGGATACGCGTCCTCTTTATCCGCCAGTCCCATTCTTTCCAGCAGACTGCGGGCTTCCTGATAAGCCTCCTCTTTATTCCTCTTCTGCACATGGATGGGTGCATCCGTGATATTGCGGATCACCGAATAATGCGGAAACAGGTTAAAGCTCTGAAATACCAGTCCGAAATACGACTGGATCTCCTTCTTTTCTTTTCCTTTGGGGCCTGTGGGCTTTCCATTTTCCATCCAGGCGGCTTTCCGGTCCAGATAGCGGATCTCGCCCCCATCGATGGTTTCCAGCATGGCGGCGCACCGAAGAAGCGTGGATTTTCCGGAACCGGAAGGACCGATGATGGACAGCACCTCTCCCTGCTTTACGGAAAGGGAAATATCTTTCAGCACCGGAACCCCGTCAAAGGATTTTTGAATATGAGTCATTTCCAGCAAATTCATAACAGCCTTCTCCTATCGATAGTACGCTAACTTCTTCTCTGCCTTCTCCATAATCACCGCCACCAGCAGATTGAACACATAGTAGAAAATGGCGGCGGCGATGTACGGAAGTACGCTTCTTTGAGCCGCAGCCAGCGCCTTGGCCATGGTGAACATCTCCAGATAAGCGATGGCAAAAGAAAGAGAGGTATCTTTTACCAGCGTAATCACCTCGTTGGTCACCGAAGGAAGGATCCGCTTGATGACCTGAGGAAGAATAATCCGGAAAAATGTCTGGGTCTTTGTGTAACCAAGAAGCTGAGCCGCCTCATACTGTCCCAGAGGCATGGACTCGATGCCACCCCGGTAAATCTCGGCAAAGTAGGCGGCGTAGTTGATGGCAAAGGCGATCAGCACCGCATACAGCCGGTAGCTGTCCGTGATCCGGATACCGAAAATGAAGTAGGGTCCAAAGTACACTACCATCAGCTGAAGCATCAGCGGCGTTCCTCTCATAATAGAGATGTACGCCTTGAATATCAGCTGCACCACCCGGATTCTGCTCATTCTTCCGAAAGCCACCAGCAGTCCCAGCGGAAGGGAAAGCACCAGGGTGCAGAAAAAAATCCCCACCGATCTTCCCATACCGGGCAGCAGCTGCTGAAAAATCTCAACCAGTGTCATATGTATCCTCCCATCCCGGCCGCATCCTGCCGCCGGGTGTATTCTCTGTTATTTCGCGAAAGTGGTAATGTCGGAGCCAAACCACTCGGTGGAAATCTCCGCCATGGTTCCGTCATCCGCCATCTCCTGCAGGACCTTCTGTACGTTGTCTCTCAGCTTCTCATTTCCCTTCAGAAATCCGATGGCATACTCCTCAGAGGAAATCTCCTCATCCAGAATCCGGAACTGACTTTCCCGGCTCTGAATCTGATAAGCCGCCACCACTTCATCCATGGCAATGGCGTCCACAGCGCCCTGCTCCAGATCCATCATGGCCGTATTATAATCCGGCACGGTCTGCAGGGTTCCGAAAGAACCGGAAAGCTCCGTGTTGTCATTGAGCGCCGCCTCCGCGGAGGAATCTGCCTGCACTTCCACAATCTTTCCCGCCAGATCCGCAGGAGACTGAATATCGGAATCGGAGTTCACCACGAACACCTGCCGATTATCCAGATAGGGATCGGAAAAGGTGTAGTCATCCTCTCTTCCGTTGATGGTAAAACCGTTCCAGATGCAGTCGATGGTTCCGGAGGACAGTTCCATATCCTTGGCGTCCCAGCTGATGGGCTGAGGCACAAATTCCAGATCCAGCCGGGAAGCCACCTCGGCTGCCAGCGCCAGGTCGAAGCCGGTGTACTCTCCGTCATCCCCCACAAATCCCATGGGCGGGAATTCCTGGTCAAAGCCCACCACAAACTTTCCTTCCTGATTGGTTCCATAGGTGGTGTCCGGCTCCGCAGATGAGGTCTCTTCTGTCTCTGCGTCTGCTCCCGCATCCGCACTCTCATCGGTTCCGCTCTCTTCGGCGCTGCTCTCCTGGGAAGCATCCGAAGAAGAATCCCTGGAATCTCCGGAACCACAGCCCGCAAATACCGTTGACACCATCGCTGCCGCCAGCAGCACACTGATTACTTTCTTTTTCATAATATCATCCTTCCTGCGCCGGTTTTCAGGTCCGGACGCAACAGATCAGACAGGAACTGACGCTGCCATTCCCTGTCTGATCTATTTATTTTTTGTGGTATCACTCTACCATACTAAATTTAAACTGTCAACTCTTTTCTTTATCCGCTTCCCGCAGCCGTTTCTTCTTCCGGCTTTTCCTTCCGGAAAATTTCGCCGTGCAGCGCCGGCCCTGACCCATGCGCTTCACCGGTGTTTCTTCAATATCCGGTGCTCCGATGGTATTCCCCGGCCAGCTGCTTCAGGATCTCTTCCATCATTTCCCGGTATTCTTCCGGTTTCCCCTCTGCTTTTTTTTCCAGGGCCTGCCGCACCTTCCGGCCTTCGGCGGTCTCATACAGCCGCTGCTGCTCCTGACGGATCTGCTCCAGCAGCTGCTCCCTCTGAGCTTCCTGAAGTCCCAGCTCCTTTGCCCTCTTCTCAAAGGCCTCCTGTCCCTGATCCATGTACAGGGCACAGAGAAGGCTGCGGATCACGGTCATGGTATGCAGCGTCTCATAGGCCTTCTCAAAGCAGGCCACCGCCTCCTCCATCTGAAACAGCCGCACATAAGCGCAGCCCATGTTGTGGTAAATCTCCCCGGCGAACTGGCTTCCCAGCTGCTTCTCCTCCTGGTCTGACAGCCGCATTCCCAGCGCCTTCTGGTAAATCCGGATGGCGTTGACGTATTTGCTGTGTTCCATCAGATAATCGCCCTTCATCTTCTGGCGCAGCGCCTCCGGCTCCTGGGCCAGCCGCTGAATCTGCTGATTCAGTTTGCGGAACTCCTCCAGAGACAGATAATTGATCTCCTTGAAAATGGGAAGAATAAAATCCCCCGCCTTCACCGGCTCCTGATCCAGCAGCGCGTACAGTTTGGAAGCCAGCTTTTTCAGCCCCAGCTCATCCCGGATCCAGAAGCAGAGCTCCTCGCCCAGAATCGTGGCATCCAGCAGATAAATATTGTGATAAAGATAAAAACACAGCTCCTCTATGGAATAAATATTCGTGCTGATATTCTCAATATAATAGGGTCTTTCGGCCTTTTTCACCTGACATAAAACGTAGCCGCTCATAACTTCCTCCTTTGCCGCCGACCATTTATCTCAAAAAGGCATCGTCTCCTCCCACTCCATTCCCGAAGCAGGATACATTTCTCCCAGCCCCAGATCCTTTACATGGACCCGGCACCGCTTATCTGACTCAAACTCCAGATGGAGGTGAAGCCGGGTGGCTTTCGGGGGCCGCTCGGGCAGTCCCGGCAGCTGCATGCTGTATTTTTCCTTCCGTTTGCCTTCCATGTCGGAAACGGTAAATACCAGTTCCCTGGTGCCGTCCAGCAGGATTTCACAGTCTCCCACCGCCTCGTACCAGTTGACCCCGGCGCCGATCAGCGAATAGTAAGCCGGAGAACCGGAAATCAACATATCCATGCCCACATTTTTCCGCACCAGATCGTTGCCGCAGTAGAGGTACCCCTTCAGATTCCGGTCCTCCACCTTCTCCCTGGCGCCGAAGCAGGCGCCCTTCACAAACAGGTTGCTGCCGTAAAATACATGGCGCTGGTTTCTGCACAGGAGGGGCACGGAGCGCACCGCCCAGTCCCGGTCAAATCCTTCGCCCACCAGATACACACTGGAAAAAATCTGTGTGCCCATGGAATCCTGAATCAGCTGACAGAAATCCAGGTCCCGCCGACCCGGCTCCGAAGACAGCTTCACCTGCCGTCCCCGAACCACCCGCACCTGCACCGGCCGGGTCTTGTGATCCATCTCCAGCTGGGAATAGGAAACCTGGTCCCCGTCGAACCGGAACAGCGCCACCTGACGGCTCCACAGCTCCGGTCTCTGATACAGGGTATGGTAGTAAAAACTCTCCTCATAGCTCTGAAGGAAGCACCGGTTTCTGGAAAATCCCAGATACGCGCAGGCTTTGCGCACATTTTCCACCAGCGGTCTGGTCAGCGCCGGAACGGTGATCATAAGACCGCTGATGCTTTTCACCGGATCCGGCACCCCCAAAATCCGCAGGGCGTATCCGATAAACCGTCCCAGAAGCTCCCCGGCGTCCCATTCCTCCGCGTCCAGCGAAACGGTTCCCCCGTCGGCGCAGGCCCGGTAAATATTGTCCAGATACACCTCGTTCTGCTTCTCCACAAAGTATTCCACTTCCAGACCGAAATGCCACTCGTCCTCCCCCGGTCGTTTGCTGATGCAGTTGGGAAAGGCATACTGGCCGGTACCCACCTTCATGGACAGAGAGACGGCATCCCCGGTGCGCCTGTCGTAATAACACAGCTGGGACGCCTTCTCCCCCAGCTCGAAACCCACTATGATATTTCTGACTTCGTTCATTTATCTTACGCCTCCACTGGCATCCGGACCCCAAAGCCCGGATGGCCGTACTCCTCAGTCAATCAGCTCAAACATGGTATCCGCCAGCCGCTGACGGGTCAGATACTGCCGCATGGCATCCTCCAGCATCGGATCCCGGGACAGCGAATACCCTGCCAGCATCTGGTTCAGCAGCTGATATTTGGAGCCTCCCTCACTGGAAAACTCGTCCATGGACAGCCATTTTTCTTCGGTATCTTTCGATTCCCCGTTTTCCTCCACGGTCAGGTAATACCGGAGCTTTTCCCCGTAAAACAGCAGAAATTCCTTGACGAAAATCCCCTGATACATATTTCGCATGGGTTCGTTTTTCCACTGTCCGTCCCGGCCGTACCCGGAAATCAGGTAATGAATCGTCACCTTCGCCCCGGCCGGCAGCTTTTCTTCCACAAACTGCTTGTCGTCCAGCTGCCAGGATTTGGCGAATACCCCGGGGAGATTTTTCATGAAGGAAAAACGCAGGCCACGCTCCCCGCACTCCTCCATCATCCGCCCGATCAGGTCCTCCTGCTCCTGATCCAGATGCGGCAGCCCGGAATAATATTTCAGAAGCGCCAGCCGGCAGATGATATCCAGCTCCAGATCCCTCTGACAGCACAGCTTCAGGCACTGGAAAATAAAGGGATCCGTGGGCTTCTGCCCCAGGAAATATTCATAAGCCCAGAAAGACAGGTAGGCGAGAATCACCTGCTCCTTGCCTCTCTGGCGCACATAGCTTTTCAGAATCTGCGCTCCCGCGGGAAGCGTCACCCTCCCGTACATGGCCAGCAGCAGAATCTCTTCCTCCAGACTGTAGGTGTCCAGGGAAAATCCCTGCATCCGCTCCCACAGCACCGCCATCTCCTCCACCGGTCCCAGCAGATTGTCGCTGAGGTAGGTGAGGATCACGTCATCGTATTTGCCCTGGCGGAACACATACAGGCAGAGGTATACCAGCTCTTCATTTTCCACAAATTCCGTCTGCAGAGCCATCCGGCTGGCCAGCTTCACCAGAGATTCCGTCCGGATCCCCTCGCAGCCGTACCCGGAAACCACCGCAAAGGCCGCGTCGTACATCCCCCGGTCAATCATCAGCTCCGCCAGCAGCACCTTGTCCACCTTTGCGAATGCCATATAATCCATGGACCGCAGATAGCCGTCCAGGGTGTCATCGCCGGCATTGTCCGCATAATACTCCAGAATCCGCCGGCAGATTCTGTGACGGTATTCCTCCCCGAATTCCGCCATACCCGCCGCCTGCTGGAAGCAGTCCATATTTTTCACGGTGATGGGCTTCTCCTCCTGCAGCCCGCCGCAGGTATAAAGCAGGAATCCCGGATCCGTCACCTGATTGGCCGCGCAGGAATCCGCATATTTCTCCGGGTCCATCAGCTGCTGCAGATTGTAATCCACCGTGGCCGCGTACCGGCGGCGCTTCTCATCTTCAAACAGAACCCGGGCGTCCGACGTATACAGCCGGATATAGGCGGCCCCGTCCACACAGGGATATGATTCCTCCCGGGCCAGTTCCCGGTGGCAGACAATCACCCGGCGGATCTTCCGGTCATCACAGTACAGCCGCCGGGTAAACATCACCCGGGCCAGCTGCTCCGCCGCCTGGGGCGTATCGGCTTTGTCGATGCAGTCCTGGTAAATCACTGCGTAATCCTCGCTGATTTTCCCTTTCTCCAGAGACTGGCGGGCAAACTCCTCCATGGCCTTCCGGTAACTGTGATAGGTTCCCTTGTCCTGGTTCCGGTTGCGGATCACGTTGGCATAGACCATGGCCCGCTTCTGGCTGCTGAGGGTGTTGTTATAGACAAAATACATCCGGATCACCTGGGGCAGCACCTGCTGATACCCCTCCGGCATGGTTTCAATATAATATTCGTACAGCCTGGTGATCCGCAGATCATTTTCCACCGCCAGGGCATACCACCGGAAATACTCCGGCTTCTCCGGCTGTCCCTTCATGATGAATTTGCAGATATTGTTCACCAGATCCTTCCTGGGGAACTGCTCATAGCAGCCCGTCAGGAGACGGTACACCGGCTGTTCAAAGCTTTTCACATATTCCGACAGATGGCCGATCCGCAGCGTCAGCCCCTCCGTCAGCATCCCGTTTTTCGCCGCGTAGTTCAGCGCCCGCACCATAAAAGGCGACAGCCGCTTCAGCTGATTCTCATCCCCGGCAAGCTCCCTGCAGGCCGCCAGATACAGAAACGGACTGCTGCAGCCCAGATCCGCCAGCTCTTCCATCATATACAGCCGCTTTGCCGGCGAATTTTTGTATTCCTCATCCACCGCGAACAGACACAGCAGAAGCACCAGGCTGTTGGGCTTCATCCGGTACAGGGTCTGCACCCGGTCGAAAGCCGCCTCCTGCTCCTGGGGCGGCAAAATCCCGTCAAGCCCCGCCAGCGTCAGGTAAACGCCCTCCTCTTCCATCTGCTCCCGGGTAAAATTCACCTCCCGCAGCGGCCACAGGGCGGCAATGCTCCTGGTCATATTTTCACAGCATCTCCAGACAAACGCCTCATAAAGCTGATGCTCTGTCAGAAAACACCCGGCATTTTTCAGTCCGTCCAGCACTTCCATGGTCCGGTTCTGCCATTCGTCCCTGGTCAGCTGCTGTTTCCCGAACTGCTCATACAGACGGGCCAGTTTCAGCCGGGCCGTCTTCTCGGTTTTCCCCGTATTCAGCTCATAATCCTGCCCCCGGGAGGCGGTCACCTCAAACACCACCGTCTCGTAGACGGTTTTCAGCAGGATTCTTCCAAACTTCTTTCCTTTCCCCAGCCGGTTCTTCACCACCAGAAAATCCAGGCTGCAGACGCTGCCGATGAAATCGTCATCGGTGAGCACCTTCTTCTCCACCTGTAGGAAATCCCCCTCCGTCTGGATGTCAATCCGCAGATACCCCCAGCTGTCCCGCAGAATCTCCAGGGAATCCTTCAGGGTACTCTCCACCCGCTCCATATCCTTCCGGTCCTTCTCCAGCCGGATATGCACCGGTTCCTTCCTGCCCGCGGCAATAAGAAACTCCTCCATATGCTGATAGGTCACCGGGTTCTGGGACATCCCCTGATACAGGCTGTCAAACCGGCTGTCCGCCCCCGCGAGAATCTGGGGAAATACCCTGCTGGTATACAGTCGGAAAGCCTCCCGGTAATCCGAAGCTGCCAGGCGCGCGAACTCATCCAGGGTGCGGACGGTTCCCAGGGAGGTATGAATCTCCTCCGCCGTCACCCGCACCCGGACCGGCAGCTGATACTCTCCCAGATTGCTGTTGATGGTGATGGTTTCCGAAATCACGGCCCCCGCCGCCAGTCCGTTGGCGTCCACCACAAAGGGGATACGCACCGCATTGCCGGAAAATTTTTCCTTTCCCACCATGACTCTGCGGCTGGAGGACATGACCATCCCCTTGATCCTGCGGTTATCCTCCGCGCCGATACCGAACTCCCCGCGGAAGGTCTCCCCCTGGATCACTTCCCCGGAGATTTCCTTTTCGGAAAGCACCAGCGCCGGCACTTCATATTCAAATCTTCCGTTTATCAACTGCTCCATTCTTCTCTTCAAAGTATCACCTGCTTTACCTTTGGGCTTGACGAAATTTACCCTGTGATTATATTATTAGTACGGGCCGCAAAAGCAGGGGCCCGATGTATTATTAAATTAGCTCATAATTGTGTAACAGTTCAGCCTTCCGGCTTCACTGTCACAAAAGCATGCACACAGGCTGCGCTTCCCGCAGCCTGGCGCCCGCATGTCTCAAGATCCCGCTGCCATCGCAGCGTGACATCTCGCGGGACATTCGAAAGCTGAATAGTTACATAGTTATCATTATACACTACAAAATACGACGTTGCAAGAAAAGAGGGAGATTATGATACAGCACAAAGACCATTTCCACGGCAGCGACCTGGAAGCCATCGAGCAGATTTATCATATTAAAAAGGAAGATATCATCAGTTTCAGCGCCAATGTGAACCCCCTGGGAATTTCCTACCGGCTGAAATCCACGCTGGCGGAGAATCTGGATGCTATCACCACCTATCCGGACCGGGAGTACACGGCTCTGCGCCAGTGCATTGCCCGATACGCGGACACGGATTTTGAAAATATCATCGTGGGGAATGGATCCACAGAGCTGATTTCCCTGTTTATCCAGACCCGTCATCCCAAAAAGGCCCTGATCCTGGGGCCCACCTACTCGGAATATGAGCGGGAAATCGCCCTGGGCGGAGGGACGACGCTGTACTATCCGCTGAAGGAGGAGAACGGATTTGCCATGGATGTGGAGGATTTCTGCACCCACCTCTCCGATCAGGTGGATCTGCTGGTGCTGTGCAACCCCAACAATCCCACCTCCACCGCCATCACCTGCGGCCAGATGCGGCGGATCCTGGACGCCTGCCTGCAGTACGGCATCTTTGTCATGGTGGATGAGACGTATGTGGAATTTGCCCCCAGCGAGGCGGATGTCACCTGCGTTCCCCTGACGAATTATTATACGAATCTGATTATCCTGCGGGGAACTTCCAAATTCTTCGCGGCGCCGGGACTGCGGCTGGGGTACGCGATCACCGGCAATCAGGATCTCATCAAAGCCATCAACACCAGGAAAAATCCCTGGACCATCAATTCCCTGGCGGAAATTGCCGGGCGGCTGATGTTTCCGGATGAGGAGTATATCCGGCTTACCAGGGAGCTGATCAGTTCGGAGCGGGATCGGATGTTTCAGGAATTGTCGGGATGGGATTCGGTGAAGGTTTACCAACCCATGGCGAATTTCATGCTGGTCCGGATCCGGAAACCGGATGTGAGTTCGCAGGATCTTTTTGATCATTGTATCCGGCAGGGACTGATGATCCGGGATTGCTCGACGTTTCCGTTTCTGGATAACCGGTATGTGAGGTTCTGTTTTATGAAACCGGAGGAGAATGACAGGCTGTTGGGGGCGTTTCGGGAGAAGTTGGAAGGGTAAAAAGATTGGGATAGTTTTTCGGATAGAGAAGGGCAGCCGGGGGCTTTGTTTGCTCCCGGCTGCCGCTTTTTAGTCCTATGATCATAGAAGCGCTCTGCCTCTTGTCCCTGAAAGTTCCTCCCCCGCTCCTGCCAGCAGGGGATAACCTTCCATTCTTTATCCGCAAGTCTTCCTATTTTTCATGAAAAACAGAAAACTCCAGATGTACCTTCTCATCGTTCATTCTGTACCGCTCATAAATCTCCGGTCCGCAGCTGGCGGAACCGATGCCGCTGACTTTATAGTCAATCCGCACATTGGTATATTCGTCTTTCACAAGCTCAAAATTGTGCGCTTTCTTTGTCAATTCTTCCGCCGTATACTCCGACACATTCAGAGAAAATCCCTGTCCGGACGCGAAAGCGTATTTTCCCAATTTCGCATATCTGGTGTTATAGTGGCTTCCATGTTCCTGCGGTTTGATATAAGGTACATATTCTTTTTCGGCGCTGCTCTCAAACATTCCCATCCAGGAGCCGTGGTGCATGTCAATATAAGATTCGCCGGGACCGTATCCGAAGTATGAAAATTCCTTCTCAGCCACCTTAAACTCAAATCCAAGTCTCGGAAGTGAGTATTCCGGGCGGTTTTACACCCCAATTCCGGAGATTGGAAACCGGCGTTCCGATGTGAAGGAAACCGCACTTCCATTTTAAT
The DNA here is from genome assembly GCA_018711275.1 of Candidatus Pullilachnospira intestinigallinarum. Taxonomy (GTDB): domain Bacteria; phylum Bacillota; class Clostridia; order Lachnospirales; family Lachnospiraceae; genus Pullilachnospira; species Pullilachnospira intestinigallinarum. The sequence goes on along the minus strand of DVIN01000039.1, from coordinate 45 downwards.
GGAAACCTGTATTCCGGAGTCATGGAAACCGCATCTTTTTTCCTT
>DVIN01000038.1 GCA_018711275.1 Candidatus Pullilachnospira intestinigallinarum | reverse complement strand
ATTCTCGCTTCATCTATATCATGTGTTGAACCACACAAAAATTGCCACATCCCGTCATCTTCATCATGTGATACATATAAAATAGGTTTGCCATCATCTATAATATGGCAACAGATTATCGTAGCTGTATTAGGTACATCATAAAAAGGAAAATCCATATACAACGCTCCTTCTAAATTCCAATTTTTTGCTCTACAACTTAGGATTTGTCAAAATAAAGCCTTCCCATAGTAATGATTATTCCATGTTTGCTCAAATTCTTCTTTACTTATCAAACACGCATAAAATTCGTTTCCAAATTCATGAGAATTAAATTCTTCTACTGTTGGAATAGGGAGTATTTCTATTACGCCCGCATAAAGATCATCAATATTTGCTGTAGTTCTATCTGAAAAAATATCAATAGACCTAATTGCTAACCGTTCATTGCTTTTATTTATCTCATAAAGAATTACAACTGGCTCATCATCGAGATTATGCTTCCAAAATAACTTTAGATATTCCATATATTTATTTTGACCTCTGAGTTTCCAGTCATCGGATTTAATTTTTTGCATATCCTATTCTCTGCGCCTTAATGATCCCATGCGCAGACACCTCCATAAATTCCAATCTGTCGACTTAGTTTTACTTCATTATACCATTCGTTTATTTCCCTGTCATTGTCTTTCTTACCCATACGAAAAGAGAGCAGAACAACATCTGTCCACTCTCTTCCCAAACATTTTATATGGTTCATCACTTCACATCATATCATCCCCAAATACGAAAAACCGCATTTACTTGTGATATGGCTCCCCCGCCAATATTCGATACCCCCGATAAATCTGTTCCAACAGAATCACCCGCATCAGTTGATGAGGAAAGGTCATTCTGGAAAAACTCAGCTGGTAATCCGCCCGGCAAAGAATCTTTTCATCCAGCCCGATAGAGCCTCCGATCACAAAAATTATATGGCTGCATCCCGACACACCCAGATTTCCTATTTTCTCCGAAAATTCTTCTGAAGACAGCATTTTCCCCTGAATCGCCAGCGCTATCACATAGGCGTCTTCCCGCAGGTATTTGGCAATGCGCTCCCCTTCCTTCTGCCGGATCTGGTCCTCCACCGTCTGGCTGGCCCGATCCGGCGTCTTCTCATCGGCCACTTCCACCAGTTCCAGCCGACAGTAACGTCCCAACCGCTTCCTGTACTCCGCAATGGCGTCCCGAAGATATTTCTCCTTAATTTTTCCTACGGATACAATCGTAATTTTCATAAATTCTCCTATCTCAGTTTTTTCGTAAAACAGATAATCCGTTTGGCCTCCTGAAATCCCACCGCCAGATGAAATTTTCTGCTTTCCTCATTGGTCAGTTCACAGTCACTGGCAAATTCCTGACAGCCGGCCCAAATAGCCCACTGCTGGCAGGTTTCCACCAGAAGTCTGGCGATTCCCAGTCCCCGACAGGGCCTGCAGACATAGATGCCTTCCAGATATCCCACCGGCGAAGTGTCTGTGCCCTCCACATAATCCCGCCGCAAACTGCACTGGGCAAATCCGCAGGGCTTTCGATCCCCATGGTATGCCAGGAAAATCGCCGCATCCCGGCTGTCAATATAAGACGCCAGCTCCTCTCCAAGATCCTCCAACGTTTCGTGCATCCAGAGTTTACTTGCCAGGCGCACTGCCGCAGGAAGATCCTCGGCCCCTGCTTTTCTGATACAGCTCATGATGTTTTCCCCCTCTTCAGTCCGTTCAGCATCTCCTTTTCTTCCTTTGAAATCCGGTATGACTCCCGGCATTTCTGAATCGCTTTATTCTGTGTGAAATCATCCAGCGCATTATCCCGGAAAAACGCGGCCGTCTCCTGTGGAAAACGGACATAGCAGACCGAAAGCGCCCAGGCCACCGCCATTTCTACATAATATCCTTCATGACGGATATGGTTGTAAATTTCAAACTGTTTTGACAGATACTCTTTTTCCGAAAAATGATCCATCAGACAGACCACAACCGAACGGATCTCATACTCTCCTCCATTAAGAAACGGAAGAAGAAACTCATACCAGTAGGACAGATCTTTCCGCATAAACTTCCAGGTACTGCAGCAGCAGTCACAGACAGCCCAGTTATTGATCTTCGGGAGAAACCGGCGAAGGCACTCCGCCCGTTCTTCCTTCTCCATCAAAGCGTATCCCAGTACCATACCCTGAAGCATCAGCTCTTCATAACAGTTATCTGAAGCCTCCGACAGATAAAGCCTCCAGTCATCCTTTGCCAGCTTTCTGGCAATGGTTCTCAGAACCGGAACCCTCACTCCCAGGAAATCAGTCAGTCCCGGTACCAGAGAGGCATGAAAGTTCCGATAGGTTTCATCCGCCTGTTCTTTTAATTCCTGCCGTATTTTTTCAATCATATTGGAAACCCCTTATTTGAACGTTAAAGCCGCAGGCAATGCATCTGCCGCAGCTTTTACAGATATAAAAATCAGATTTCGCAGGCCTTCATGCCTGTAAAACAGAAAAGCTGCCGAAAACCTAAACGTCTCCGGCAGCTCTTTTCTGTTCACCTCACGCATTCACCATATGGACAACCTGCGAAACGTGACGCTTTGTCAGTTATTTTTGCTTTTAATGAATTCATCAATTCCCTTTGCAGCTGCTTTTCCCGCACCCATTGCGAGAATAACAGTGGCTGCTCCGGTTACGGCATCTCCGCCGGCGTAAACGCCTTCCTTGGAGGTTGCTCCGGTCTCCTCATCCGCGATGATGCATTTTCTTCTGTTCACATCCAGACCAATGGTGGTAGAAGAAATCAACGGGTTGGGGGAGGTTCCCAGGGACATAATCACGGTATCTGCCTCCATCTCAAATTCGGAGCCTTCGATCACCATCGGGCGTCTTCTTCCGGAAGCATCCGGCTCACCCAGTTCCATGCGCACGCAGCGTACGCCTTTCACCCATCCGTTTTCATCTGCCAGAATCTCTGTGGGATTGGTCAGCAGGTCAAAGATTACGCCCTCCTCTTTTGCATGGTGCACTTCTTCCTTACGGGCAGGAAGCTCTTCCTCGCTTCTTCTGTAAACGATATGTACCTCAGCGCCCAGACGCAGAGCGGTTCTCGCGGCGTCCATGGCTACGTTTCCGCCGCCTACCACGATTACCTTTTTCCCGGTCACGATGGGCGTATCATAATCTTCCCGAAAAGCTTTCATCAGATTGCTTCTGGTCAGATACTCGTTGGCGGAGAACACGCCGTTGCTCACTTCTCCGGGGATTCCCATGAACATGGGAAGGCCGGCTCCGGAACCGATAAATACAGCCTCAAAACCTTCTTTCTCCAGAAGTTCGTCAACCGTTGTGGACTTTCCAATGATTACGTTTGTGTCGATGGTGACGCCCAGAGATTTCACATTCTCAACTTCCGCTTTTACAACCTTGTCCTTGGGAAGACGGAATTCGGGGATACCGTATACCAGCACGCCGCCCGGCTGATGCAGGGCTTCGAAAATCGTCACGTCATATCCCATCTTTGCAAGATCACCGGCGCAGGTCAGTCCGGAAGGACCGGAACCGATCACAGCAATCTTATGCCCGTTCCTGGCGGCGGGAGCTTCCGGTTTAATACCGTTCTCCTTGGCCCAGTCAGCCACAAAACGCTCCAGTTTTCCGATGGAAACCGGTTCGCCTTTGATGCCGCGGATACATTTTCCCTCGCACTGCGTCTCCTGGGGGCATACACGACCGCAGACAGCGGGCAGGGAACTGGATTTTCCAATCACTTTGTATGCTTCCTCAAAGTTTCCTTCTTTTACCTGATGGATAAATGCGGGAATATCAATATTTACCGGGCAGCCCTGCACGCATTTGGCATTTTTGCAGTTTAAGCAGCGGGCAGCCTCTTCCATGGCTTCTTCTTTGTTATATCCCAGACAGACTTCCTCAAAGTTTGTCGCTCTTACCTTCGGATCCTGCTCTCTTACAGGAACTTTTTTTAAAACGTCACCCATTATTTGTCACCTCCGCACTGTCCGCATCCGCCGTGATGGGTATCTCCCTCACGAAGCTTCAGCAACGCTCTTCCTTCCTCTGTCTTGTACATCTGCTGTCTCTTCATGGCCAGATCCCAGTCGATCAGATGTCCGTCGAACTCCGGTCCGTCCACACAGGCAAATTTTACTTCGCCGCCGACAATCACACGACATGCGCCGCACATACCGGTGCCGTCCACCATAATCGGGTTCATGGACACGATGGTGGGAATATCATATTTTTTCGTTGTCAGACAGCAGAACTTCATCATGATCATGGGACCGATGGAAACGCACTTCGTATAGGTCTTTCCTTCCGCCATCAGATCTTCGATCACTTTGGTAACCATACCGCTGCGTCCGTAAGAGCCGTCGTCGGTTGTTATGTACAGATTGCCTGCCACAGCAGCCATCTCTTTTTCAAGAATAATCAGATCCTTTGTCTTGGCTCCCACAATAACATCCGCTTCAATGCCATGCTCATGCAACCATTTTACCTGCGGATAAACCGGAGCGGTTCCCACACCGCCGGCCACAAACAGAATCTTTTCTTTTTTCAGTGCTTCCGGATCTTCGTTCACAAATTCGGACGGACATCCCAGAGGCCCTACAAAATCTTCAAAAGCATCCCCGGCCTGAAGCCTTGCAAATTTTTCAGTGGAAACGCCGATGGGCTGGAATACGATGGTAATGGTTCCTGCCTCTCTGTCGTAATCACAGATGGTCAGCGGAATCCGCTCGCCCGTATCGTCTTCTTTTACAATGACAAACTGTCCCGGCTGGCAGTGTTTTGCAACCATGGGAGCTTCCACAACCATGAGATAAACGATCTCATTAAGTTTTTCAGCTTTGATAATTTTGTACATAACTTCCTCCTCATTCACTTATTCATGACAACAGAAGATCCGTGAAACGTACTCTCTGCTGTTCAAGACAATAAAAAGTCCGCAAAACGCGCTTTTCATTGTATAACACGAACACGCAGTTTTTCACTTGGGTAACGTGTTACAATCACAAATTTATTCTGCCACAAAATACGTCAAAAATCAATATGTTTTATGACTATTCTGCCTCCGTCAGATTGTAGGTGGCAGTGGCAGCCGAACTGACTTTCCCATTCTCATCCTGGATAATGGCATAGAATACATGGGAGCCCCGCTTCATCGGCACCGGTCCTGTATATTCCGTACTGTTTACGGTAGGTCGTTCATCGAAAGCATAGTAAGCGGTACATCCGTCGGGAACAATCACATAGATGGATGTGTCCATCGCCGTGGTATAATCACCGGATGACGGCGCAATCTGCGGCGGATCAGGCCGGGCCAGCTCCACCGAATAAGTGTTGGACACCACATCGCTGGCAATGCCTTTCTCATTAATCACCACCGCTTTCACTGTGGTGGTCCCTTCCTCCAGCGCGATTCCGCCGGAGGGATACGGCGTACTCTCCTGCGTGGGCTCGGATCCGTCCGTGGTATAATAGATGGTTCCGCTGCCTTTCGTATAAATTCTCAGCGTCTGTTTGGAATCATAGGAGCCCTCCGGCAGACTGAATACCGGCGCGCTGGAAATGTATGCGGAATACTCGTTCCGGATATCATCATTTTCACAGGAATCCAGAAGATCCTTGATCGCCGCGGTATCACCCTGCCCGCTGTATATGCGGATCAGCTGTCCATAAGCTTCTCCATTGTCCGGACTGTCGGCTATAAGATTCTCCAGCACTTTACAGGCGTCGTCATTCTGATCCAGTCCTTCCAGCGCCTCCGCCATCAGAAGTCTCGCGTCGTCACTGTCACTGTTCAGTTCAGAAGCCCGCTGTGCGTACTGATAGCTGTCCTGGTATTCTCCGCCGGAATATGCGCTCTTTGCCCGCTCCATCTGATAATCGAAGGAGTTGTAATTACGCTGATAACTGATCCAGGAAACGCCCCCGATGGCGGCAGCCACAATCACAACCGTCGCTCCCGCTGCGATCAGCATCCTCTTTTGCTTTTTCTTTTTTCTCTTTCTGGCCGCCTCCGCAGCCTGAGCCGCCCGCAGTCTTTCCCTGCGCAGGGCCTCCTCCTTTTCCTTTTTCAGTTTTTCCTGCTGTTCTATGAACGATCCGAATGAATCATAGTCAGGCACCCACTGGACTTCCTGACCGCAGTTCATACAAAACAGCCGGCCCTCCTCAATCGGCGCTCCGCAATTTGAACATTTCATTGTCAATTCTCCTCACCTGATCTTCGGCTGACAAATCCCTCCGGCGCCATAGCCTACAGGGATTCCTCAATATATTTTTCAAACTCTTCCGCGGACATCAGAATTTTTCTGGGCTTCGTACCTTCCTCCGGTCCCACCACGCCAGCTTCTGACAGCTGATCCATGATGCGGGCCGCCCGGTTAAAGCCGATTTTGAACATTCTCTGCAACATGCCTATGGAAGCCTTATCTTTTTCAATAATAAACTTGCCCGCCTCCACAAAGTAGGCGTCCTTTTCCGAGGCCGCGCCTCCGCTCTGGGCGGCCGGCCCTGCATTCATCATCTCCGTAATTTTTTCATCATAAGTTTTATCCGCCTGATGATTCTCCGTCAGAAAATTCACCACAGCGCCAACTTCCGCATCAGATACAAAAGACCCCTGCAGGCGTGCCGGCTTCTGATAACCCTGCGGATAATAGAGCATATCGCCCTTTCCCAACAGTTTTTCTGCTCCGTTCATATCCAGAATCGTTCTGGAATCCACGCCGGAGGATACGGAAAACGCAATCCTGGAGGGCATGTTGGCCTTAATCAGACCTGTTATGACGTTCACCGAAGGACGCTGGGTGGCAATGATCAGATGAATCCCCGCCGCTCTGGCCAGCTGGGCCAGACGGCAGATGGCATCCTCCACTTCTCCGGGAGCCACCATCATCAGATCTGCCAGCTCGTCCACGATAATCACAATCTTCGGAAGCTTCGCGGGCTTCTCCGGGTCATCGATATCCTTCAGCGCCTCCACCTTTTCATTATAGCCTTTCAGGTCACGCACATTGTACTGAGCGAATTTGTTGTAGCGATCGGTCATCTCGGCCACCGCCCAGTTGAGAGCTCCGGCTGCCTTTTTCGGCTCCGTTACCACCGGAATAAACAGATGGGGGATCCCGTTGTAAACACTCAGTTCCACCACCTTCGGGTCGATCATGATCAGCTTCACATCCTCCGGACTTGCCTTATAAAGAATACTCATCACCAGAGTGTTGATGCAGACCGATTTTCCGGATCCCGTGGCGCCGGCAATAAGCAGATGCGGCATCTTTCCGATGTCGGAAACCACCGGTTTTCCGCCGATGTCTTTTCCCACAGCAAAAGCCAGATCCGAAGGAAATTCCTGAAATTCTCTGGTCTCCAGTAGATCCCGGAGCATCACCGGACTGTTGGTGGCGTTGGGTACCTCGATTCCCACGGCAGCTTTGCCGGGAATCGGCGCTTCAATACGGATATCCGCCGCCGCCAGATTCAGCTTGATATCATCTGCCAGGCCCACAATCCGGCTGACCTTTACCCCCTGTTCCGGCTGGAGTTCATACCTGGTTACGGTAGGGCCGCAGCTGACATTGGTGACGGTTACATTTACTCCGAAGCTGTGCAGGGTTTCCTGCAGTTTTCTGGCTGTATTGCGCAGATGCTGATCCGAATCCCCGGAAGCTCTTTTGTCTCCTCTTTTCAGCAGGGTAAGCGGCGGAAATTCATAGACCTTCGCTTTTTCTTTTGTTCCGGAAATTTCCTGCTGTATATTCTGAATCCCGTCTGCAATCTCCTTCTGCGAAGATCTGGGATTTTTCTTTCTCTCTCTCGACGTTTTCTCCGTCTCCTGCTCTTGTGACGGAGGAGTTCTTTGCTGCGTCTCCTGTGCCTGCGCCGCTCCGTCTGATCCCGAAAGTTCCGTCATGCCGTTGTCCGGATCCAGGAACTGTCCGAACAGTTCTTCCTGAGACGGCCGCTGGATGGTAAAATCCACCGGGGCCTCCATTTCTTCAGAAGGTTTCATTCCTTTATTATTTTCCCGTTCCGCCTTTCTGCGGCTTCTGCGTCCCTTCGTTTTTTCCTCATCCGGGACGTCCTCCAACGTACCGGCATGCTTCATGTCCGTCTGGTCAAAAGATATCTTTACTTCCGAAGCCCTCCTCCGGATCCGGTTTTCCTTTGCCTCCTGATACACTTTTTCTCCCCTGGATTTTAACGGAGCCAGCAGCGGTTTCTGGGTCATAATGATAGCCGCAATCACCAGCAGGATCACCAGCACCACATAAGCGCCCAGTGTCCCGAAAGCTGTGCAGAGAATCTTGGCAATCCCGCCTCCCAGTATCCCGCCTCCTGTTTTTCGCCGGGCGCAAACGGTATAATACCCGGAAATGGAATCCCCGGCCACATAACCCAATGTAATCAGGTGTACCAGACCGCAGATACACAGGAACAGCAAAAGAAGGCCGCACATCTTCCATACAGCCGCAGGATTTTTCCGGTTTGCAGCGGCAAAGGCCGTGCCGAAAAACAGCGCTGCCGGAAACAGATAGGCCATCCATCCGAAAACGCCGAAAAAGAACCGGCTCACCGCAGTCCCGATGACTCCTCCGATTCCAAAATTACTGATAAACAACAGAATCGACACAGCAAGCATCACAAGAACCAGCACTTCCTGCCGGACGCCGTTATCCGCTTTTTTGCGTGTCTGTCTCTTTTTTGCGGAGGTCCCGGATTTTCCGGAGGTCTTTCTCCCCTGTTTTCCTCCGGATGTCCGCCTCCTGGCAGCAGATGATTTTTTTGAACCTGTCGCCGTCATGAACCATTCCCCTTCCTGTATTTGAAAACCGTCCACGGTTTCCGCTCCCCTGTCCGTAAGATCCGGGAACGCCGTCTTGCGTTCCCGGCGTTTTTCGTTTTCTATCTTATAAAGCAAAATGACATACGATTGTGGCAATTCCCAGCAGGAAACAGTATGCCGCAAAAATAAAGAACTTTCTTGATTTTACAAAGTTCAGCATCCAGCGAATTACCAGACAGCCTGTCAAAGCGGCCGCCGCGGTTCCCGCCGCGTAGATACCGCCCAACGACCAGCTCATGGCCGGGAAGGAAGCCGTCTGAATCTCCAGAATCAGCGCTCCGATCACCGCCGGTATGGACAGCAGAAACGAATAGCGGACCGCAAAGCTTCTGTTCAGTCCGCACATCAGCCCGGCAGTCATGGTAATGCCCAGTCTTGATATGCCCGGAAACGTTCCAAGGCCCTGACAGATGCCGATGGCCAGCGCATGAGAACTCTTCATATCCTTCGGGATTTTTTTCCCGGGCTTCCAGTTATCCATCACAAAAAGCAGAACGCCGGTCACCAGGAAACCAAGCCCCGGTGCCAGCAGGGTCGCGGAAGCCTCACGGACAACTCCCTGCATCAGATACCCCAGAATTCCGGTGGGTATGGTGGAAAGCGCCAGCATCACCACCAGCTTCCGGTAATTGTTATGGAGCAGTTTTCGGTAATCCCGTACGGCATCTGTATGAAACCGGTTGTGAAAATACGTTGTGCCATTATAGAGGAGATCGCTGATCATACGGATCAGCTCTATAGCCATCCGACAGATATCCTTCCGGAAAACCAGGCAGACAGCCGTCAGCGTCCCCACATGGAGCAGAACCTCAAAGGAAACCCCCGCCTCCTCCTGTATATTCAGCAGTTTTCCGATCACCGCCAGATGACCGGAACTGCTGACCGGAAGAAATTCCGTAATTCCCTGTACAATTCCCATCAGGATTGCCTCAAACAAACTCATAAAAAACCTCATCCTATGTACTTGCACTTTTTCATGACAAAAGAAGGTCCGCAAAATGCGCCCTCTATTTTATCGAAAAGATATTATAACATAAAATGCAAAGTGTTACAATGTAAAAAATGCTGATTCCGGGAAAAAGCGTGACCATCAGTCGGTCACGCCGGTTTCCTTATCTTTATCTTTTTTCTGCGCGATCAGACTGTGCAGCTTTGCCAGCGCTTCCCGGATACCGCCTACCTCGTCAATCAGCCCCTCTTTTACCGCTTCTCTGCCGTCCAGCATGGTTCCCACATCCTTTACCAGCAAAGAGGTATCCAGCATCAGTTCCTCGATTCGGTCCTGACTGATTCTGGAATGATCCGCGATAAATCCCGTAATCCGGTCCTGGGTTTTTTCCATATTCCGGTAGGTCTGCATCACACCGATAAATGTTCCGCTGGTGCGCACCGGATGTATCACCATCGTGGCGCTGGGAACAATAAAGCTGTAATCCGAGGATACCGCCAGGGGTACGCCGATGGAATGGCCGCCTCCCAGTACCAGAGAAACCGTAGGCTTGCTTAAAGAGGCAATCATTTCCGCAATGGCAAGTCCCGCCTCCACATCGCCTCCCACCGTGTTCAGCAGAACCAGAAGCCCTTCAATCTTATCGTCATCTTCCACTCTTGCCAGTCGAGGAAGAATGTGCTCATAACGGGTGGTTTTTGTCCGTTCTCCCAGCGCCTCATGCCCCTCGACCTCTCCGATAATGCTCAGCAGATCAATTCTGCTCTCCAGTTTCGCAACATTCTGTGTCTTTTCTCCTTCGCTCATTCCGCACACTCCTTGTTTTTCCGACCGTTTCCCCTTTCTGTTCCGCCCGTTCCCGGCTCATGGGATACTTGCTGAAAGGGCCGTCGTCACTTTCTCTTAGCATGTACAGAATCTGCCTGATTATTCCCGGTCCCGGAAAGATGATCCCCCGCAACCGGCGATCCGGTGCAAAAAAACGGTTAAAAAACAGCGAAAAAGAATATACTTACTAAAAAAGGAGTTCCTGCCATGTTAAAACGAAACTGGAAACCGCTCCTGCTGATTACTGCCGCTACTTTACTGGCCGGCGGTCTGTCCGCCCTTCTTACCGGAAATTCCATGAAAAATTATCAGGCGCTTGAAAAGCCGGCGCTGTCCCCTCCCGGTATTGTCTTTCCTGTTGTCTGGACAATACTCTACATTCTCATGGGAATTTCCGCCTGGCTGATTTATGAGACGCGGCAGAGAGGAAAACACCGTGCGCTGAAACTTTATGTGGCGCAGCTGGCCGTCAATATTCTGTGGCCACTGTTCTTTTTCGGCATGAAGTTTTACCTGTTTTCTTTCTTCTGGCTGCTGCTTCTCCTGCTTCTGGTAATTCTCATGATCCTGCGGTTTTATCAGCTGTCGCCCAGGGCCGCTTTGCTCCAGATCCCTTATGTACTGTGGCTGATCTTTGCCGGATATCTGAATTTTTCCGTTTATCTGCTGAACCGCTAGGAAATCTTCTCCGACAAAGCGTCTTGATTTCGCAGGACAGCCATTTCCCGTGAATTGAAAAAAGGGAGCCGCCCACCCGGTATTTTCCGGGCGGCGATTCCCTCTCTTTGGTTTCTTCTGTCTTTCTTCCGGTTACTCACTCCAGTTGTGGTACACATTCTGAACGTCATCGTCTTCCTCGAGCAGATCCAGCGTCCGCTGCAAATTCTTGATGGCCGCCTCATCGGTAAGTTCCACATAAGTCTGGGGAATCATGGTCACCTC
>DVIN01000037.1 GCA_018711275.1 Candidatus Pullilachnospira intestinigallinarum | reverse complement strand
TCAATTACAACAGCTTCTTTATAAATCTGACTACTCAAATTTTCCATACCAAAATAGTGACTATTACGATATTCGACAAAATATGACATTTTATGACCTCCAAATTAATATAACATTACTTAATATTATCGTGAGTTCATAAAATATTCTTCTGCCGTCAAATATACACTAATTATATCATTATAGTAGTCTCTTTTAAAGCATTACTTATCCAGCAACTCCTGATAACTAACCCCCAGTACCTCCGCAATCACCTTCAACTCAATATCCGTCACGAACCGTTTCCCGCTTTCAATCCGCTGCACTGCATTCTTATCAATATCCAATCCAGCCATTTGTAGCATATCTGCCAGCTTCCGCTGAGAAGTTTTCTCCGGCAGATTCTCCCGGATTTCCTTGATTCTCTGGCCGCAGATGTTATTTCCGCCATTTTCTGCCTTGTTTTTATACATAAAATTCTCCTTAATTGACATTCAGTGATTGTCATTTTTCTCATTATATGATAAACTAAGAATCAAGTTGACATTTAGTAAATGTCAAAAATATTTTTGCAAAGGAGACTATGTATGAAAAGTCTGTTACTACAGTTACATGACGGAGAAGTTTTCCCTGCCGAGCAGTACACACCCAAAACAGAAGAATACCGAAAGCTGCGCCAGCAACATTACAAGCACTATGAGGACTTCGTCAAACAACTAAAAGTCTTAGAACCGCCTTTAGACAAACACTTCGTTGAAATCATGGATGAGCAACTGGACACACTCCCTTTAGAAATGTCAGAAATGTTCATTGACGGCTTCCGCCTGGGAGCACGAATGATGATTGAGATCTACCAGAAGGACTTCACAGACACCTGCGAATAACAACATATAGCAAAAGAGCGAATCAACAGCCACCTTCTCCGTTGTTCGCCCTCTCCATCATGGCGCTAGCGCCATGTGCTTATTACATTCAAGGAAAATCAAATCTCCCGTTCCAGCTTCCACAGCTTATGCTTTATTTCCTGCTGGCTCTCATATAACTCGTCTCTCCGGTCGCATATCTCCTTTCCTCGTTTGATAGCTGCATGAATACTTTCCCTCCGTTCCGGCTCGCTTTTCTTATACTCTGCCATCAGGGAGCGGATTTCATTGTTGTTCTGCTTTCTCTGATTGTCCAGTATTACCCAGTTTACCAGCCGCTCTGCCTCCGGGTCTGTTTCAAAATCCACATATTCTATGACTTTAGCACAAAGCCGCAGCATAATCTTTTTCTCCATATCTGTCACAGTGATACCTCCTTCCTTTTTCGGTGTATGGAATCCATAACAGGCACTTCTGACGCCTTTTGGTTCTCTATGATTTCAGAAACTCTCTGTTCTCCAAATTCTGCTTTCAAGTATCGGAAATTCCGGCTTTCCTCCTGCAAATCAGTATTTTCTTTCTCCAATCGGTCAGCTTTGACTTCCAGTGAATGATTGCTTCTTTGCAGTTGTTCTATCTGATGTTTCAGCTTCTCAACCATTTCTGTAAGCTGTACATTCCGGATCAGCGCCGACACCAGCGTTTCCTTTACTTTCTCCAATAAAGGAATGGCCTTTTTATCCCGGTAAGATTTTGCCGTTGTCACCATCCCCGGCTCCGGCAGCTGCCATGCCGGATCTTCACGAATTACATGGATATTCTTTTCTGTCAGCTTTTTATCGGATGACATTTTCAGAATCTCTTTCTGCATGGCAGCCTTCTGCTCCTGCAAATCCTGTAAATCTCTTTTTTCACCATCGGCAGCAGCCTGAATTTCCGTGATAGTCTGACAGATTTCTTCTTTCTGAGCAGTAAGCGCCACCACCTCTTTTTCACGCTCCTGTTTCTGAAAATCCAGCACGCTCAGGTGTTTCCTGTGAATCCCCAGCTGCTTCCAGATTACGCCATGGCGCTCCATCACCTTTGCCAGTTCTTTCTTTTCCGCTTCCATCCACTGGCTCTGTTCTGTGGCCTGCCGGGTGCCGCCTTTGAATCCCTGAGAAGCCAGGGCCTGCTTTAAGGAAACTCTGGTATCAAGACCTCGTTTGCTCCCCGTCACAAAGGGAACGAAATCAATGTGAAGGTGCGGTGTTTCTTCGTCCATGTGGAGATGTGCTGAGAACACTCTAAGATTGGGATTTCTCTTTGGAAATTCCTCCATAAACTCATCCAGAATTTCTTTCGCCAGTTCACCATTCTGGCTTCGTGCATTCATATCGTCCTTATTTCCAATCTGGAAAATGACTTCATGAAATAGTTTTTCCTGTTTGGAAGTGCGAATCTTTTCGTAATAATCTGCTATCTTTCTGTCGCTGCGTGTCTGCTTCGCATTGTATCGTTCTAAGGCTTCATCAAACAATTCGTGATATACTGCTTTAATATTTTCGTTGCAGTATTCAATATTGTGCTGCGTATAGTCCTCTTTGACGTTTTTCGCCTTAAATGCTCTGCTGTTGTGTGTAAGGGAACCTTTCCCTACCATTCCGCTGATTGACCTTTCGATAGACTTGTCCTCCTTCAACTGATACGGGCGGCGTTTAAGCCGCCATAAGGCTTTGTTACTTTCGCCGAAAGTAACGCAAAAGCACTTTTGACAGCCGTACCGTCCATCAAAAGCTGTCTTTGCGCCCTACCGGGGGTCGCCTCCCTTTGGTCGGCGTGTGCCTGCCTTGAGTGAATAAGCTAATTCGTTCAGACTTCTTCACCGGCAGTCAAGATAGCAAGATTCCCCTTTCCCCAGAAACAGGGAATCTTGCCATCTTCCTCACTACATCATCCAGTACCACTGGCTTCCGATTTTGACGGAATCAATATTCAGTTCTTTTTTTGCATTCCACAGGGTCTTTTTCTTGATTCCTTTTCCTTTTGCTGCGGCATCAATCTCGGCATAGGTCTTCTGTCCGTCTGTCAGAATCTCTTTCAAAAATTCTTTCGCGTTTCTGGTTTTCTGGCCCCTGCGTTCCCCGGACAGGAGTTCATCGGCGCTGATTTCATATTCGCCAATCCATTCAAATCCGTTTTCCTTATCCAGCCGGAAGGCGATAGGCGTTCCCTCCGGGGCCAGCGAGCTTTTAATGTGGCAGGCCACACGCACCTGTTCATCATCCTTCACTCTGCCTACCACCAGAACGCTCCGGGCTGCTGCCTGAAAATCAATGGAACCCAGGCCGCGATAAGAAGACTTTCCGCCAGAGCATTTATTCATATGACCGATCAGCACAATCGCACAGTGATACTTCTCTGCAAGGGCACTGATCCGCTTCATCACCGGACGAATTTCATTGGCCCTGTTCATATCCACATCAGCGCCCAGATAGCCCTGTATGGGGTCTAAGACCACCAGACGGGCGGCTGTTTCCTTTATAGCAACTTCCAGACGCTCATCCATCATAGTAAGCGCCTTTTCTCTGTCGTCAATGACAATCACCTTGCTGCAATCGGCTCCGGCAGCGGTCAGTCTGGGTTTAATGGTATCGCCCAAACCATCCTCCGCTGTCTGATACAGAACGGTAATGGGGGTTCTTTCTGATTCTGCTTGATTTTCTGTTTCTTCTTCCGGGAATATGGCTTCCCCTCTGGTCAGTCTGGCAATCAGCTGCAGCACCATCGTTGTCTTTCCTTCTCCGGGATCTCCCTGAATAATAGTGACTTTCCCATAAGGGATGAACGGATAAAGCAGCCATTCCACCTTTTCTGCCTGTATTTCCTCCATGGTAATCAATTTTAGTTCTTCCGGCTTCTTTTCTGCCAACTTCGGCACCTCCTTCAAAAATTATATCTTGCTTTTTGGAGAAGCCGCCGCTATACTGGTATTGTGAGATACGGTAACGGCGGCTCGCCCCTGTTACTGTGAAAAACTCTTGCCTGCTACGCAAGGGTTTTTTCTTTCTTATCTTCCTGTCTGAAATAACCCGTTTCTTCCCAGACTTTCCGGTCTGGACAATAGTAGTTGTACTCTGATGAATTTTCCAGTTTGATCGCATATCCAAAGGAAAAGATTCCTTTCTGAAGACCGTAGCGGATATACTGTGCGTCTTTCCCGATTGCCTTTGCGATTTCTCCCACAGGCACATTTCGTCCGGTAAACGGCGGCATTCTACATAGTATCTGGTTTTCTCCATTCAAATCCTCCTACTGCTTTAAAATGGTTTCCACTGTTACGCCCAGAGCTTCGGCCAGCTTGCAGGCCACCGCCGGCGAACAGCTTTTTCCGGCTTTGATACAGGAGATGGTTTGCCGGGAAACACCGCTCCGCTCTGCCAGCATACGGATATTCATTTCCTGCTCACCCATCAAAATCTGCATTTTCGTTTCGTTTAATCTCATAGTTATCCTCCTTTCCGCAAAAATACGTATTAATAGTTCTTATTTTATTATACGTATGTTTACTTCATATGTCAAGATATTTTCATATAAACATGTACTTGTAATTCGTATTTCTTTATGCTATGATAAAAATGGAGGTGAACTGAAAATGGCAAATCAAAACAATATCGGCCAGAGAATCCGGGCAGCCAGAAAGAAGAAAGGAATCAATCAGACAGAGCTTGCCACATTGCTGGGCAAATCTCTCCGTACCATCCAGAAATATGAGAGCGGCGAGATTGAAGTTTCCATCGCCATGATTAACGAACTGGCAAAGGTGCTGGATACCACATCAACTTACTTAATCGGCTATGAGCACGATGAAAAGAATATCCGCAGCCTGTCAGATATTATGGATTTTCTTTTTAAGCTGGAAAGAGTGAAAGGACTGAATTTCCGCATTGACGTAAAGCGTCCTCCCCATTATGACGAGTGGGAATGTTCGATTACATTCAATGGTAAAGACAAGTCAGCAGATTTCAATGCAGATATGTGTCTGTTTCTGGAAGAGTTTGCCGAGTACCGGGAACAGTACCGCAATGGCGGAATGACCAGCCAGCGATACAAAGAATTGCAGGATAAAGATCTGGCTTATTATTCTGCTACAGAAGTGGAGGAAAAACCTTTAGACTGAACGCAGATAAGTGTTCCTTGAAAACAGAATACCGAAAGAAAGGATGATCGTATGGCGAAAGCATTACAACGGGCAAACGGAACCGGAAGCGTCTACAAGCTGTCCGGCAAACGCCGCAACCCATGGCGGGCGGTGGTCACGCTGGGATGGGCTTTCAACGAGGAAAAGGGGAGGCTGGTGCAGAACCGGGTGACTGTGGGATATTTCCACACAAAGGACGAAGCCATTCAGGCCCTTGCCAATTACAACGCAAGTCCCTATGATATTCAGACCAACTCCATTACCTTTGAGGAAGTCTATGAGCTGTGGAGCCGGGAATATTTCCCTACGCTGGCAAATAAGTCCAGTATCCGAACCGTCACTGCCGCCTACAATTACTGCGTTCCATTATACAAAATGCGGATGAAAGACATCCGAGTAGAACACCTGGAAGGAACCATCCGGGACGCAAAAGTAGGCAGCGCTACAAAAGGCAGAATCAAATCTCTGTTTAATATGATGTACCGATACGCTATGAAGCATGAAATCGTACAGAAGGATTATGCCCAGCTTTGCAACGCTGTGAAAAGAGAAGCTCCGGAACGGGAAATCGTTCCATTCTCTCCTGAAGAAATCAATCTGCTCTGGGAAAATGTCGATAAAGTTCCTTTTGCCGATATGATTCTCATTGGAATTTACAGCGGCTGGCGTCCCCAGGAGCTGGCGATTCTGAAAAACGCCGACATTAATCTGGAAGCAGGAACCATGAAAGGCGGCATGAAAACAGACGCCGGAAAAAACCGTATTGTCCCCATCCATCCCCTGATTCGCCCTCTCATTGAACAGCGATATTCGCCGGACAGAGAATATCTGTTCAATGACGAAAATGGCCAGCAAGGAACCTATATGACCTATGACAAATACCGGGGCAGATTCAATAAAGTGATGAAATGCTTGAATCTCACTCATCGTCCCCATGAAACCAGACATACCTTCATCACTAAAGCAAAAGAGTGTCATGTGGACGAATATATCTTAAAACTCACCGTAGGCCATGCCATCACAGACATTACAGAAAAGACCTACACTCACAGAACCATAGAACAATTACAGAAAGAAATATGCAAGATAACAAAATAAGAGATGTTTCGCAAGAAAATCTCAGGGAAACATCTCTTATCTACCATTCTATTTGTGCGCTACGTATGTGTGCTACGTGTGCGCTGCTTGTGTGCTACACACTGATTTTCACACCATTTCAGCACACCTCAGAACTTCTGAACCCCTTATAAAATGGGCATTTCTTAGAACTTCCCAGCTTTCGCAGCTTCCTCAACAGCAACAGCCACAGCCACAGTCATACCAACCATGGGGTTGTTTCCTGCGCCGATCAGACCCATCATTTCCACGTGAGCCGGAACAGAGGAGGATCCTGCGAACTGTGCGTCGGAGTGCATACGGCCCAGGGTATCGGTCATTCCGTAGGAAGCCGGTCCTGCTGCCATGTTATCCGGATGCAGGGTACGTCCGGTACCACCGCCGGAAGCAACGGAGAAGTATTTCTTTCCTGCCTCGATACGCTCTTTCTTGTAGGTACCTGCTACCGGATGCTGGAAACGGGTGGGGTTGGTGGAGTTTCCGGTGATGGAAACGTCAACGTCCTCTTTCCACATGATGGCAACGCCTTCACGAACATCATTGGCGCCGTAGCAGTTTACTTTCGCACGAAGTCCGGTGGAGTACGGTTTCCGGAATACTTCTTTCAGTTCTCCGGTGTAGTAGTCATACTGAGTCTCAACATATGTAAATCCGTTGATACGCGCGATGATCTGAGCGGCGTCTTTTCCCAGACCGTTCAGGATAACACGCAGGGGCTCTTTACGAACCTTGTTGGCCTTCTCGGCGATACCGATGGCTCCCTCTGCAGCGGCAAAGGACTCATGGCCTGCCAGGAAAGCGAAGCACTTGGTATCCTCTTCCAGAAGCATCTTTCCGAGATTTCCATGTCCCAGACCTACTTTACGCTGGTCGGCAACGGAACCCGGAATACAGAAAGCCTGCAGGCCTTCTCCGATGGCGGCGGCAGCGTCCGCAGCTCTTCTGCAGCCTTTCTTGATGGCGATGGCAGCGCCTGTGATGTAAGCCCAGCATGCATTCTCAAAGCAGATGGGCTGAATGCCTTTGATCATGTCATAAACTTCCAGGCCCGCATCCTTTGTGATCTTCTCTGCCTCTTCCAGGGAAGCGATCCCGTAGCTGTTCAGAACAGAGTTGATTTTATCAATTCTTCTCTCATATGATTCAAATAAAGCCATTCTTCTATACCTCCTCGATTACTCTTTTCTCGGGTCAATGATTTTCACTGCGTCAGCTACACGGCCGTACTCGCCTTTTGCTTTCTCCCATGCAGTGGTGGGATCATCGCCTTTTTTGATGAAGTCTGTCATCTTGCCCAGGTTTACGAACTGATATCCGATGATGCAGCCTTCCTCATCCAGAGCAATACCGGTTACATAGCCCTCTGCCATCTCCAGATAGCGGGGTCCTTTTTTCAGAGTTCCGTACATGGTACCAACCTGAGATCTCAGACCTTTTCCCAGATCCTCCAGACCGGCTCCAATAGGCAGTCCGTCCTCGGAGAACGCGCTCTGGCTGCGGCCATATACGATCTGCAGGAACAGTTCTCTCATAGCGGTGTTGATGGCGTCACATACCAGGTCGGTATTCAAAGCCTCGAGAAGGGTTCTTCCCGGAAGAATCTCCGCTGCCATAGCTGCGGAATGGGTCATTCCTGAACATCCGATAGTCTCAACCAGCGCTTCCTGAATGATACCCTCTTTGATATTCAGGGTCAGCTTGCAGGTACCCTGCTGCGGTGCACACCAGCCTACCCCGTGTGTCAGACCGGAGATATCTTTGATCTCTTTTGCCTGAACCCATTTTGCTTCTTCCGGAATCGGGGCGGCGCCGTGGGCAACACCCTGTGTCACCGGGCACATCATTTCTACTTCGTGCGAATAAATCATGTTAAGACTCCTTTCAAACTTGAAATACTTTTTTGAGATGTCACATCTCCCGTGGCCAGCGATCTGTCAGACGCCGAAACAGGCGGAGAAGACCTGTCCACATTTCATAACTATTTTCGCATAAACCGGCAGATTAGTCCAGAAAAAAATGTGATTTTACGAAACTTTTTGCTGTGGTTTGTCCCTTTGGCGCCTCTGGCGCACGGCCGGCTGCTGTGGTATAATCAGAAAAACGTATCCGGACGCAGGGGAAAAACCTTCCGATGGCTGCCCCTGCGTCCGATTTTCAGAAAGGATGGACGATATGGATTCTGTCAAAAAATGGCGCTGTCTTTCCGGCAGTACGCTGAAACTGATCGCACTTTTGGTAATGGCGGTGGATCATCTGGCCGCCAGCATTCTGTACTATCGTATCCTGCTTCCCGCAGCTCCTCTGTCACCGGATATGCCCCAGTGGACGATTTACCGGATTTATAACGCGATGCGCTTTGTGGGACGGATCGCCTGGCCTGTCTTTGCCTTTCTGATGGTAGAGGGATTTTTCCACACCTCCAGCCGGAAAAAGTACGCATTCCGGCTGCTGCTGTTCGCTCTTATCTCGGAATATCCCTTTGACCTGGCTTTGGGAAGTTCCGTGCCGGACTTCTCGCACCAGAATATCTTTTTTACGCTCCTGATCGGCTTTTGCGTTCTCCAGGCCATGGAAGCGGTCAGAAACCTGCCGGGTTTTCTCTTTTTTCAGACGGGAATTGTCTTTGCCGGCTGCCTGCTGGCCTGGCTGCTCCACACGGATTATGACTGGAGGGGTATAATCCTCCTTGTGGTTCTGTATCTGTTCCGGCCCAACCGGCTGCTGATGACAGCCGCCGGCTGCGTCAGCCTTCTGTGGGAAGCTCCCGCCTGTCTGGCTTTTCTTCCCATCAATCTCTACAACGGGAAAAAGGGGTTCTCCATGAAGTACTTTTTCTATCTGTTTTACCCTGCCCATCTTTTAATTCTGGGGCTCATTCGTCATCTGCTACGGTGATTCACTGTTCCATTCTGGAAAAGCTCACCGATCCGCCCCAGGCCAGCAGCACTGCCAGTATCAACAGATACAGGCTGGCAGCCAGAAGTCCGGCGGCGATGCCGCTGAGGGTCGTTACCAGTACCGCGATGGGAAGCGCCGCCAGGATCACCAGCCAGGCCACAATCATATGGAGGCTGCGCAGCAGCGTATCCCCCACCACATTTCCCAGCAGATACCGGCAGACCGTACTGGAATACAGGAAAACCGCGTTCATGCAGATCTGCATCAGCACATAAACCGGCAGATACCACCAGGATATTCTCATGGCAATCATAGCCGGTATGGTAAACAGCAGGCCATGCGCCGCCGCCCGGATATGATCGATCACCGTCGCATACCACATCTTCCGGAACGGGCTGTCCGGAATCAGGAACACATACGGATTTTCCAGTTCCTTCGCCCAGCGGGTCTTATACCCGCTGAAAATGAATCCCAGATACATCAGGATGCCGGGAATCAGGTAGTACCTCCATACGGCCGTCTGCATTGTATCCCCTTCCTGTACGGCCAGCCAGGCCACCAGCAGTCCTGCCCCCAGAAATACCAGCGTGAGAAAACCGAAAATGAAGAAACGTTCCTTTTTGTACTCCAGCAGCTGACGGTAAAAAATAGCGCTGGCTCCTCCGCCGCGGTAGTTCACACGGGCGGTTTTGTATTTTTTCTTTTTTCCCACAAAGGCCACTTCGCCTGACTTGTTTCTTTTCTGCGCCTCCTGATAATCATCAGCGAATTTTTCCGCATCCTCATAGTACTGGCCGGTACACTTCATCCGCAGCGCCATGACTGCCAGAAGAACGAAAGCTGCCGCATACAGCAAAGATCCGAGAACCGTCACCAGAGAAGGCCCCAGAATTATCAGCTTCATCACTGCCAGCGACCAGCCGATAACCGGAATCAGGCAAAGCCAGGGGCTGTCCAGATAGTGGAAGAACACTTCCCACCGGAAGCCCTCCCGATACAGAAAGAATACCGCAAGAAGCACAAAACACGCCAGAAGTCCGTACATGACTCCTCCGAAAATGCGGATTCCTTTTTTTCCGAGCCGTTCATTTCCATACAAAAGCACAACAATGGACGCCTCCAGAATGCTTTCCGCCACCACGCAGACCAGAAAGTACAGTATCATTTTCCATGCCGGCACATGAAACCAGAAGATACCGGCCGGTATCAGAACGATTCCGAAAAACAGCGACATCTGCAGCGTCTTTCCATAAGCATACAGCAGATTCCCCTTGGGGTTTAAAGGCGAACCGAACAGAAAGTGTACGTCCGCCGGAAGAAAAATCAGCCCTTTTCTTCTGGCGTAGGAAGCAAAATTCGCGGGCGTCAGATAAATCACGAACGCGCACATTACCCGGCTCATATTCAGCGGTGTACCAAAACCGCCGGTACGGATCCAGTCCTGCATCATAAAAATCAGCCAGACGAAATAGGCAGCAATGGCAATGGTATAAATCAGGGTTGCCGGTTTCTTTACCAGCCTCCGGATCCGGTTGATCCACATTTTCCGATAGAGAAAAAGATAGGCACTCATAGGCTATTCCTCCGACTTTCTTCCGGCGCCAAACAGCTTTCGTCCGGTGTCCGGCGATGCTTTCCGGTCTTCTTCCCTGCGGCTTTCCTCCCCGGCTTTCCAGTTCTCCGTCACTTTAAAGAAGAGTTCCTCCAGTTCCTGTCCATAGGCCTGCTCCCGGTCGAAACCCGCAATGATTTTCCCCTGCTCCATCACAAACACAAAATCCCACAGTTCCTGGACCATTTCCAGCATATGGGTACTGATCAGTACGGTCACTCCCTGCGCTCTCAGCTCCATCACCACTTCCTTCAGTTCCTTGATGGCCTTGGGATCCAGGCCCACCATGGGTTCATCCAGCAGGATCACCCGGGGATGAATCAGCAGCGCGCAGCAGATGCTCACCTTCTGCATCATACCCTTGGACAGTTCGTCGCCCAGCTTGTCTTTTTTGTCCCAGAGTTCAAACCGGGTTAAGAGGGCGCGGATCTCTTCTTCCGTTACCGAAAGCCGGTACGCTCTCCGGATAAATTCCATGTGTTCCGCCACTGTCAGAGCGCTGTACATGGCGGGAATCTCCGGCACATAGGCAAACATGGCCCGGGCCTGCCGCTGTCTGGCGTCGATCCCCTGAATGGCAATCGTTCCTTTATACTTCAGCAGTCCGGCAATACTTTTAATGATGGTGGATTTTCCTGCGCCGTTGGGTCCCAGAAGCACGCCTGTCGCGCCGTCCGGAATGGAGAAGGACACCTGGTCAGCGGCCAGTGTCTTTCCATAATACTTGGTAACATTCGTCAATTCCAGCATTCGTTTTCTCCTGTCTTTTTGCGGCAGTTCAGCACAGATGAAGTACCGCGTATTATTGAATTTATTTAATATGCCGGAAAATCTTTCTGGGGTTTTCCGGCATATAGTTACATTCTTATTTTACATGATTTCATCTGAAATTTTCTTTACAATTTCCTGTCGATTTTTGAAAATACTTTTTTCCGGGATCACGCCTCTGACACAGGAGAGCGGGTAAATGTTGGACTCGCGGCCCACCACGGTACCGGGATTCAGCACGGAATTGCATCCCACTTCCACGCAGTCGCCCAGCATGGCGCCGAACTTTTTCAACCCGGTCTCAATATGATAGTCCTCTCCGTGAACCACCACCAGTTTTTTGTCGGATTTCACATTGGAGGTTATGGAGCCGGCTCCCATATGCGCTTTGTATCCCAGAACAGAATCCCCCACATAATTGTAATGCGGTACCTGAACCTTATTAAACAGAATCACGTTTTTCAGCTCTGTGGAATTCCCCACCACGGCATTCTCACCCACAATGGCACTGCCGCGAATAAATGCGCACTGGCGGATTTCCGCGTTTTTTCCAATGATACAGGGGCCGCTGATGGCTGCCGTGGGCGCGATTTTTGCTGATTTCGCCACCCAGATATCCTCGCCCACCTGGTTATATTCCTCCGGGCTCAGCGTCTTTCCCAGACGGATGATAAACTCCTTAATCAGAGGCAGCACTTCCCATGGATACGTTTTTCCCTCAAAAATTTCTGCCGCGATGGTTTCCCTGAGATCGAACAGATTTTGAATCGTAATTGCTTCTTTGACCATTTATTTTTCCTCCTTTTTGGCCATGCGGCCATCCCGGGCGCCCTTTTTCGCGGGTCCTCCCGATTTTTTCTTATAATTTTCCGCAATCCGGTCATACAGCGCGCGCAGCGCATACTGATTATGCAGCTTCATCACCCCGCTGGTGCGCACCCGGATAAAATGTTCCAGCTTATCCATATACTCTCCGGAACTGATACTTCCCTCCGCCACATAGGTCAGCCCCTTCTCCCAGCTGGCTGTCAGCTCCGGATTGAGCAGAGAACGGATGGAAGCATTGACCACCTCGTAAACCATCTCACCCAGCTGGGTCGGCGTAATTACCTGCGTCTTTTTGTTGAGCGCGATATATTTGATGTTCACCAGTTTTTTCAGAATCTCTGCCCGGGTGGCGCTGGTGCCGATACCGCTGCCCTTGATCTGTGCCCGCAGTTCTTCATCCTCGATCAGCTGTCCGGCATTTTCCATGGCCAGGATCATGGTACCGGAATTGTAACGTTTTGGCGGGGAGGTCTCTCCCTCCTTTATAAAGAAGTCTTCCACCGGAAGACGGGAGCCCCGGCGAAGTTTCTGCAGTATCTCCAGAAATGCTCCGTCACAGACCAGATCCTCCGTTTTCTCTCCATCCTCCTTTTCCTCCTCCTTCTTTTTGGCGGATGGAACCTGTGCCACTTTCAGATAGCCTTCCTCCACCAACACCCGGAAGCTGGCGTACAGCCTTTCTTCCTTCACTGCGGCCGTAAGGCTTACCTTCTGATAAACAGCCGGCGGATAGAAAATTCCCAGAAAACGCCGGACGATCACCTGGTATACCTTCCGGGCCGTCTCGGAGGTCCGGGAAAGGGCAGACAGCCCCTGCCCGGTGGGGATGATGGCATAATGGTCGGTGATCTGCCTGTCATTGACATATCTGGTCCTGGAGATGGTTTTCCAGCTGTCCGTCTCCAGCACTTCGCCGGCAAATTCTCCCAGGCCCGGAAGAGCGCGCAGTCCCCGCAGATTTCCGGAAATTTCTTTTGCCACTGCCGAGGACAGCACTCTGGCATCCGTTCTGGGATAGGTGACCAGTTTTTTCTCATACAGTTCCTGCACCATCCGAAGCGTCTCGTCGGGACTGATTTTAAACATCCGGGAACAATCGTTCTGCAGCTCTGCCAGATTATAAAGCAACGGCGGATTTTTCTTTTCCTTCTTTTTTTCAACCTTTTCCAGCAGTGCCTGACGCACATCGGCCGGCGCGTCTTCCGGATGCGATGCGGCGCGCAGATATTCCATCAGTGCCTCCGCGTCTTCCTTCTTTTTAAATCCGTTTTCTTTGTACAGCAGCGGCGACTGGAAATAACGGCTGTCCGGAACCGCTCTCCATTCCCCGTCAAAGGAACGGCCTTCCAGAGAAAATTTACCCAGCACCCGATAAAACGGAGTTTTCACAAATTCCCGGATCTCCCGCTCCCTGCGCACCACCATTCCCAGCACGCAGGTCATCACCCTTCCCACAGATATCACCTGATACTTGCTGCCAAGATAACCGGAAATGCTGTTGCCGTACCGCAAAGTCAACAGACGGGAAAAATTGATTCCCATCAGATAATCCTCTTTTGCCCGCAGGTATGCGGATTCCCCCAGGTTATCGTAAGCGGAAAGATCCTTTGCCTCGCGGATACCCCGGATAATTTCCTCCTCCGTCTGAGAGTCGATCCACACCCGTTTCTGTTCCTTGCCCTTTACACCGGCCATCATTGCCACCAGACGGTAGATGTACTCTCCTTCCCGCCCGGAGTCGGTACAGACATAGATCGTGGTCACATCCGGGCGGAGAAGGAGTGAACTGACGATGTCATACTGCTTTTTCACCGCGGGGATGACCTCGTATTTAAATTCTCCCGGAAGGAAAGGCAGCGTTTCCAGACTCCACCTTTTATATTTTATGTCATAGGCTTCCGGATAACTCATGGTAACCAGATGCCCCACGCACCAGGTGACAATGGTATTCTGTCCTTCCAGATAACCATCCCTCCGGGCTGGAGAAAGCTTCAGAGCCTTGGCAAATTCCTGCGCCACGCTGGGCTTCTCCGCAATAAATAAAGATTTTGTCATACTTATCCTCCGATACCGGACATGGGACGCGTCTCCCAGCCGTTGTTTTCCTGCCCACTTTCGAAAGCGTGGCAGGCCGGTTTCTTTCTTATGGCCTCCGCGATGGCGCTTTTCAGCTGATCATCGGAATCTCCCCGGCGAATCCTTTCGGCAAGGTTCAGCCCTGCCTCATACTGCAGACACGTTTTCAGCCATCCGTCAGCCGTCAGCCTGATCCGGCTGCAGCGATCACAGAATTTGTGACTGAGGGCGCTGATCCACCCGATGCTGCCGCAAAATCCCTTCGGCCGCCGGTAGATAGCCGGGCCGCTGCCTTTCGGTCCGGCACAGGATTCCATCGGCCCGAAAGCCTCCGTCAGTTTCTTCATTACTTCTTCTTCCCGAAGGCCCTCCACAAAAGCTCCACGGCCCACCGGCATCATCTCGATAAACCGCACATGAACCGGCCGGCGGGCCGCAAGTCCGGCCAGCGGGATCAGCTGGTCTTCATTGCGCCCTCTCATGGGAACCACGTTCACCTTCACAGTCAGCCGGTCTCCGCAGGATACCGCCGCCTGAAATCCTTCCCAGGCTTTCTCCCACAGATCTCTTCCTGCTATCTCCCGGTAGCAGTCCCTCTCAAGGGCGTTCAGACTGAGATTCACCCCCGAAATTCCGGCTTCCAGCAGCTTGGGGAGCTTCTGGGCCAGCAGTACGCCGTTGGTGGTCAGACAAACCCTGCGGACGCCTTCCAGGGAAGTGATATGGCCCGCAAGTGTGGCAATATCCTCCCGGCAGAGGGGTTCGCCTCCGGTCAGCCGGATATCACGAATTCCCATCTGCACCAGAAGCTTTACGATCCGCAGCAGCTCTCCGCCGGTAAGCAGACGCTCCTGCGGCAGCCAGCAGGGAGCCTCCCCGGGTATACAGTAAAGACAACGCAGATTGCACCGGTCTGTCAGTGATATTCTCAGATAATCAATGGTTCTTCCCTGTCCGTCAAGCATTTCTCACTCCACCAGCAGGCTTACATCCTGCTTTTCTTCCACCTGTCCGATTCTGACCGCCGGAAATTCTCCTTCCGACAGCCGACGACAGAATTCTTCCGCCTCTTCGCCGGCAACAGAAAAAAGCAGTCCTCCCGACGTCTGAGGATCAAACAATACATCCTGAAGCCACTCTTCCACCTGATGCAGCCGGATCTTGGTTCCCACAAATTCTCTGTTCCGGTAAGCTCCCACCGGCACCAGGCCCATGGAAGCGTATTCCCTTGCCCATGGAAGCACCGGTATCTGTGAAGCCGCAAGACGGATCGATACGCGACTGCCTATGGCCATCTCCAGCGCATGGCCCAGAAGCCCAAAACCGGTCACATCCGTACAGGCATGAACGGAAAATTCCGTTCCCACATCCCTGGCGAACCGGTTCAGCGTCGTCATCACCCGAAGCACCTCATCGGCCGCCTCCGAAGACGCCAGCCGTGCTTTTACAGCCGTATTGATCACTCCCACGCCCAGCGGCTTTGTCAGCACCAGCGCATCCCCGGGACGGGCACTGCAGTTTTTCCAGATCCGGTCCGGGTGTACAAACCCGCTGACACTGAGACCGTATTTTGGGGTTTTATCCCGAATCGTATGGCCTCCCGCCATCACAGCGCCTGCCTCCAGCACTTTGGAAGCGCCGCCCTCCAGTATTTTCTTCAGGATGCCGGTATCCAGTCCTGAGGGAAACGCGGCAATATTCAGCGCCACCTTCGGTTCTCCCCCCATGGCATAAATATCACTGAGAGCATTGGCCGCTGCCACCCGTCCGAAATCCCAGGGATCATCCACCATGGGCGGAAAGAAGTCCAGGGTCTGAATCATGGCCACCTGATCATTGATCCGGTAAATGGCTCCGTCATCTGAGGTTTCCGCTCCCACCAGAAGATTTTCGTCCTCTCCCCGACAGATTCCCTCCAGCACCCCGGCCAAAAGCCTTGGCTCCAGCTTTGCCGCACAACCGCAGGAATCCGCCAGCTCCGTCAGCCGGACACATTCCGGCACGGTCAGCGGTATATCCTCCAGCCAGTTTTCCTCATGCTTGTTCATCTGTCATACACCTCATCTTTCCTTTCTGCGGTTCCGCAGAAATCGCCTATGCACAGGTACAATAGCCGCTCTGCGGCTATTATACCATGTTCGCTGCGCGCTCATGGCGCCTCCGGCCGGATGTGCAGCGACTTTCTGCGGTTCCGCAGAAATCGCTTATGCACAGGTATAATAGCCGCTCTGCGGCTATTATACCATGTTCGCCGCCGCAGAGAAATACCCCCGGGGAAATTCCCGGGGGCAGAAAGCTTTCCAAATATTTATTTTGCTGTGATGTATCCTTTGGCTTTCAGGGTCTCCGCACACAGAACAGCTCCGCCTGCGGCGCCGCGCACAGTGTTGTGAGACAGGCCCACAAATTTCCAGTCGTATACGGTATCCTCTCTGAGACGACCCACGCTGACACCCATGCCGTTTTCATAATCCACATCCAGGCGTACCTGCGGGCGATCATCCTCTTCCAGATACTGAATAAACTGCTTTGGCGCGCTGGGCAGCTCAAGTTCCTGAGGAAGTCCTCTGAAATTCACCAGTTTTTCAATCAGCTGCTCTTTGGTGGGTTTTCTGCGGAACTTCACAAAAACAGCAGCCGTATGGCCGTTCAGCACCGGCACACGGATACACTGGCAGGTAATCACCGGCTCCTTGGCCTTTACGATAACACCGTCCTCGATATGTCCCCAGATTCTTAACGGCTCCTGCTCGCTCTTTTCTTCTTCTCCGCCGATGTAAGGGATGATATTTCCCTCCATCTCCGGCCAGTCTTTGAAGGTTTTTCCTGCTCCGGAAATGGCCTGGTAGGTGGTTGCCACCACCTCGTAAGGCTCAAATTCCTTCCAAGCAGTCAGCACCGGGGCGTAACTCTGAATGGAACAGTTGGGCTTCACGGCAATGAATCCCCTGGTGGTTCCCAGACGTTTTCTCTGGAATTCGATCACGTCAAAGTGCTCGGGGTTGATCTCCGGCACCACCATGGGAACATCCGGCGTCCATCTGTGAGCGCTGTTATTGGAGACCACGGGAGTCTCTGTCTTTGCATACGCCTCTTCGATGGCACAGATCTCCTCCTTGCTCATGTCAACGGCGGAAAATACAAAGTCCACGGTGGAAGCTACCTTCTCCACCTCATTTACATTCATGACAACCAGCTTCTTTACAGCTTCCGGCATGGGAGTGTCCATTTTCCAGCGGCCTCCCACAGCCTCTTCGTACGTTTTTCCCGCGCTTCTGGGGCTGGCTGCCACTGTAACAACCTCAAACCAGGGATGGTTCTCCAGCAGAGAAATAAATCTCTGTCCCACCATACCTGTTGCTCCTAAAATTCCAACTCTCAGCTTCTCGCTCATTTTCCACTCACTCCTCATCTCATTTCCTGCATCCGGAAAGCCGCCGCAGGCTTTTTCTGCCGCAGCCGCTGCGTCAGCATGCTTTGGCACACTGCGTTTTGTGTTTCTGCTGCGTACATTTGTTTTTCATGGGTAATATACTATAACAATCCGAAAGAAATTGCAACTATTTTTTTGAAATTTGTAACAGTTCCGGTTAAAGTTCAGTCTTCCATCAGGTACCGGCGATTCTCCTCCACAGCCGCTTCCATGGCACCGGGCGCCCCTTTGGTTGTCCGTTTTTCCACACACGTTTTAATGCTGATCGCCTGGTAAATATCATCCTGGAACACCGGGCTGATTTTCTGGTACTCCGCCAGGCTCATCTGATCCAGGGATATATTTTTATCCAGACAGTAAAGCACCAGCCGTCCCACAATGCCATGGGCGTCCCGGAAAGGAACCCCATGGTTCACCAGGTAATCTGCCGCGTCCGTGGCATTGGTAAATCCGTGCTTGGCGCTGTTCTCCATCACATCGCTGCGGAACTTCATGGTTGCCAGCATACCGTCAAAAAGCGCCAGACAGCCTTTCACCGTATCAATGGCGTCAAAGGTCAGCTCCTTGTCCTCCTGCATATCCTTGTTATAGGCCAGCGGCAGTCCCTTCATGGTAGTGAGAAGGGAGATCAGCGCGCCGTACACCCGGCCGGTCTTTCCTCTTACCAGCTCGGCAATATCCGGATTCTTTTTCTGGGGCATGATGCTGCTGCCGGTGCTGTAGGCGTCATCAATCTCCACAAACTGATATTCGTTGGAATTCCAGATAATAACCTCCTCGGAAAACCGGGAGAGATGCATCATGATGGTGGAAAGAGCGGACAGCAGTTCAATGACGTAATCCCTGTCCGCCACGGAATCCATGCTGTTTCTGGTGGCTCCGTCAAAATCCAGCAGCTTCGCCGTATATTCCCGGTCCAGCGGATAGGTGGTTCCCGCCAGCGCTCCGCTTCCCAGGGGACACAGATTCATTCTGCGGGAAATATCTGCCAGACGTTCCCGGTCCCTGCGGAACATCTCGAAATAAGCGCCCATATGGTGGGCAAGCGTGATGGGCTGAGCCTTCTGCAGATGGGTAAATCCGGGCATATAAGTATGAAGATTTTCCTCCATAATATGGTTCAGCGTCCCCAGCAGATGTTTCACCAGCTGATCCAGCTGGCTGATCTCATCCCTCACATACAGCTTCATATCCAGGGCCACCTGATCGTTGCGGCTTCTTCCGGTGTGCAGTTTCTTTCCGGTATCGCCGATCCGGTCGATAAGATTTGCCTCCACAAAACTGTGAATATCCTCATACTCACCGGTAATCTTCAGCGTCCCCGCCTCCACGTCCGCCACAATACTCTTCAGGCCGCCAATGATATCGTCCCTCTCCTGCTCCGTCAGAATTCCCTGCTTCGCCAGCATGGTCACATGGGCGATGCTGCCCTTTACATCCTGACTGAAAAACTTCTGGTCAAAACCGATGGAAGCATTGAAATTGTAAACCAGCTGATCCGTCTCCTTGGTGAAACGGCCTCCCCATAACTGTGCCATAGTAAATCCTCTCTTTTCTGAAACCTTCCCGCCCTCAAAAAGCGCCGGCGAATCCGGCAGTCCGCATCCGCCAAAAGCCGGTCTGCTTTCTTAGGACAGGCTCTTTGTGATCAGTCGTCAAAACGTCCGGCGACGCCGGACACGGATAAATTTTACCATTCCTCCGAATAGAACGCAAGGAAAAAATCATCTCTGCTCCCTTTCCCGCAGAGAGAATACACAGCCACAGTAATTCTGCCGGTACATTCCGTATTCCTTTGACAGCTGGGTGGAACGCTGGTAACCGTTTTTCTTCTTGAAGTCCGAATTCAGATAGGCCACCTGATATCTGTCGGCCAGTTCTTCTCCGATTTCATTGAGTTTCGCGGCATTTTTCATGGGACTTATGGAAAGGGTTGTGGTAAAAAAATCATATCCCCCTTTCTTTGCCATACGCGCTGCTTCCTCCAGCCGCAGCCTGTAACATGCGAAGCAGCGGCTTCCGCCCTCCCGGACATCCTCCAGCCCCCGGACTGTCTCATAAAAACGGGAAGGTTCATAAACGCCTTCCTGAAAAGAAATCGCATGCTTTGCCGGAAATACGGAAATGAAATGCTCCTGTTCCCGTACCCGCTTCCAGTATTCCTCCTCCGGATAAATGTTGGGGTTATAATAAAATACAGTGATGAAAAAATATTCCGACAGATACTCCAGCACATAACTGCTGCAGGGCGCGCAGCAGCTGTGCAGAAAAAGAGAAGGCGTCCTGCCCTCTCCTCTGATCTGCTCCAATGTCCTTTCCAGTTCCTTTTGATAATTTCTTACATTGGCCATTTTCTGCTCTCTTTCTGAATTTCGTCCGCCCCTGTGTGGGGCAGGTTTCAAAATTCTGCGGTCAGTGCCGCCGTTTTCCCCATTCTATCCTCTTTTCTTTTTAAAGTCAAATTTTCTCATTTTTCAGCTGTTCGCTGAAACCCTGCCGCGGAAAAATGCCGGAAATTCAGCCGGCAGCTTTCCCGATCCGCTGCCCCATTTTCACCAGTGTCTCGAAACCGTCCCGGCTGTTTTCCAGAATATCCCGGTCCATCATCACCTTTCCCGGCTCCACCAGAAGCACCACCGTGGAGCCCCCAAAAGCAAACCGGCCTTTTTCCTGCCCCCGTCTCACCGTACCGGCTCCATGATAGTTTTCTATTTTTCCCACCAGCAGGGCGCCCACCTCCATCATCAGCACCGTTCCGAAACGACGGGTATGAAGCAGGCAGTACTCTCTGGTATTTTCCTTGTAAATCGGCTGCGCGTCATTGGCCGCCGGATTCACCGTGTGAAAACAGCCGGCAATCCGGCGGGTACTGGACCGGGCCGCATCGTCCACATAGCAGAACCTGTGATAATCCTGAACCGTCAGCCGGAAGATCAGCGCCCATCCTCCATAAAACCGCCGGGCCAGCCGATGACTTCTCAAAAGCTGCGCGGCCGTATAGCCGGTATGTTTGATAAGAAAACGGCCCTGTCCGGTCACCGGACTGACCAGCAGCCGGCCATCACAGGGACTGATCAGCACATCTTCTTCCGGATCCTGGGGCCGCATGCCGGGCGCCGCTTTCCTTGTGAAAAAATCATTAAACGACGCAAAGGAACGGGCTTCCCATTCTCCCGGATCCAGACGGTTTCTTTTCACGAATCCGGGAATCAGCAGCCGGGACGCCCTTGTCTCCAGAAGCCGGCCTCCGATCCTGGAGACCACGGGAGCCGCCAGCACACGGGCCGCAGCCCGTCCCAACCTGCTGCCATATATTTTTTCCAGAAACCGGTCCTGAAGGCTTTCCTCTTCCCACCGGTTTCCCTGTCTGTCCGCATATTTCACAGTTCTTACCTCCATGCTCTGATTTTCTTCGCCGCCGGCCGCTCCGTCCCTGAAAGACAGGCAAACCGTCTCTGTCCCCGCCATCCGTCCGTATTTTCCGGTAACGATCAGAAAATCCGGAAAATCTTCAGCAGGGCCACGCTCACCACCGCCACAAAGAACGCCAGCGTCAGATTTTTCGGTTTTGGCACCTGGATTCTCACCACAAACAGGATTCCCGCCGCCAGCATAATCATATGCAGCAAAAAGAGAAAATGTTCCTTCCAGACCACACCGGCCGCGGCTGTCAGGGGAAGCAAAATGGCAATGGAAGTGATCGGCAGACCACTGTAGCTGGTCCGCGCCTCCCCGGTGGTTTTCTGCCGCTGTTCCTCCATCACATTAAAATATCCCAGCCGGATCACTCCGGCGGTGGCGTACAGAATCAGGATTCCGATTCCCACCGGCCCGGACATTCCCATACAGTACGCCCACAGTGCGGGGAAAATACCGAAACTGACCACATCGCACAGCGAGTCAATCTGAATACCGAATTGTTTTTCCTCCTCTGTCCGGTCCTTTTTTGCTCTGGCCACCTTGCCGTCAAACATATCGCACAGTCCTGACAGTGCCAGACACATCAGCGCCAGACGGAAATGGCCGTGGAGCGTAAACAGCATACCGGATATCGCGCTGACCAGACTCAGGTAAGTCAGTATCACCGTATAATTATAAAAACCAATCACTTCATTTCTCCTCTCCCGGCCTGCCGGCCGTTTTCTCTCTGCCCAGCAGTAGATGGGCGGCTGCCGTCATCAGCGCGCTGAGCAACAGTTCTGTATAATAGCTGAGGCCTCTGGAAAGAATCATGGCCGGAAGCAGCAGCTTTGGTCCGAACACCGGCGCAAAAATCATCAGGAACAATTTTTCCGAAATTCCCATCCCCCCCGGAAGCGGCAGCATGTCCACCGTCACGGAGATCACAGCGGTAAGCAGAAGCAGTTCGTAAATCCCGGTGCCCTTCAGGCCAAACGCCCGGTAAACAAACCAGGTAACCGCAAACAGAGAAAGCCGCTGAAGGCATGTCAGCAGAAATACCTTCAGGATCACCGAAACATGCCCCCTCAGATACTGTGCCGTTTCCCGGTAAAGATTCATGGAGCGCTCCAGCTTTTCCAACCATTTTTTCTGATTCTTCAGCAGGTGCAGCCGCATGAGCAGCCTGCAGCATGCGCCCAGAATTCTTTGCACCAGCTGCGGATAGAACACCAGCAACAGCAGAATTCCCACGCAGATCACATTGAGGCCCAGCCCCAGCCAGAATACCGGAAGAATCCCTTCCAGATATTTTTTCATAAAGCCCGGGGCAAAAATGGGGAGATACACCCCGATTACCACCAGCACCAGTTTATAGGTGATGGTGACAATCAGCAGCACCAGCGCGGAAACCGGCAGCGGAATCTTCTCCTTTTTCAGATAGTACATTTGCATGGGCTGTCCGCCGCTGGCGGATGGCGTGATGCAGCTGAAGAAAAAGCCCACGGAAGAAACCAGGAAACACTTCCACCTGGCCAGGGGAACTTTCAGCGTCCCCAGCAGATAATGGATAATGGCGGATTCTCCCCAGATAAAGAACAGAACACAGAATATCGCGGGCAGAAGCCATCCGACCTGTGCCTGCCGGATGCTGTCCCAGAGAGCTTTCGGATCCTGTCCATTCAATACGCCGTAAACGGTCAGGCCGCCGAGAAGCAGCAGAAAGAGAAGATTTCCCGCCATTTTTTTACCCGTCATTTTCTCCTCCTTCCTGCCAGAGCCCAGGCGCCCTCTGCCAGCAGGATACCGGCCGCCACATCAGCCAGCACATGCTGCCGGACGGCCACCGTGGAAATACAGATCAGTACTGCCATAACGCCGCAGCCGGCCCGGTACCAGACGGGAAGGCTTTCTTCTCTTCGAAGAACCACGAAGCAGAGCCAGCTGGCCAGGCAATGAATAGAAGGGAACAGATTGGTGGGTGGATCCATTCGATAAACAAGCTCCAGAAGTTCCGTCCAGATTCCTTCCTCCAGTCCGGCAGGCCGCACATTGGCGGTGGGAAACAGAAGGAAGCACACCCCGCAGACTGTCCAGGCTATCAGATCTGCCCGAATAAACCGGCGCGCTTTTTCCTTTCCCAGATGACCGATTAAAAGGAAATTTCCAATCCAGAAGGGGAAAAACAAAAGATAAATCAGGGTAAATTCTGGTATGACAGGAATCTGACGTTCCAGTCGACCGGTAAGATCCCAGTGGTGCCAGTGTTCTGTTAAAAGCTGCGTGCCGGAATAAATTGCGGTGTCGTAGAGCAGGCATACGACCGCCGGCAGCAGATAATCGCCCGGCAACAGTTTTTCAATGTATTTTTTCAGCTGTTGTTTCATACAGCATCTCCTTTCAGCCCTCCGGATGGCCGGGCAGCCACCGGATGATCCCTGTTGTCTTCCGGGTCATTATATAGGACCTGTTGCACTACAGCAATACGTTTCTGCAAATATTAGGGAATCGTTAATAAAAATTAAGAATCGCAGGATTTTCTTAAGAATCTCCCGGGCCGTCTGAGCAGGCACCGTTTTTTGTTTTTTACATAGAATAGGATATACCGAATGAGGAGGAACCCTTATGAAAAAGATTCTGGAATTGAGGGATGTGGGAATGGCCTATCACACGGTGTCCGGCGAAATCCCCGCCCTTTCCCATATCAGTTTTTCGGTGGAAGAAGGGGAATTTGTCTCTCTGGTGGGGCCCAGCGGCTGTGGGAAAAGCACGCTTCTGAATCTGATTGCCGGGCTTCTGACTCCGGAGCAGGGATCCATTCTGATCCGCGGCGTTCCCCTGGAGAAATCCACCCTGACCATCGGCTATATGCTGCAGAAGGACCACCTTTTTGAGTGGAGAAACATCTACGAAAATGTCATTCTGGGCCTGGAAATCCAGAAGAAGAAAACACCGGAACATCTGAAGCGGGTGGACCGTCTCCTCTCCGAATACGGCCTGGCGGATTTTCGAAGCGCCAGACCTTCCCAGCTGTCCGGAGGCATGCGCCAGCGGGCGGCGCTGATCCGGACCCTGGCCCTGGATCCGTCGCTTCTTCTTCTGGATGAACCTTTTTCCGCGCTGGATTATCAGACACGACTCAATGTCAGCGACGACATCGGCGCCATTATCCGAAAGGAAAAGAAAACCGCCCTGCTGGTGACCCACGATATCTCGGAAGCCATCAGCATGTCTGACCGGGTGATCGTACTTTCCAAAAGTCCCGCTGTGATCCGCAGCGTCATTCCCATTTCCCTGGATATCCCCAACCGGACACCCATGACATCCAGGAATGCGCCGGATTTTAAAACGTATTTCAACCGAATCTGGAAGGAGCTGAATGACCATGTGTGAATCTGCTGCTCAAAAACGGTTTCTGCGCCGCCGTCTGAGGAACCGGCGGCTTGTCCGCGCGGCAAGGATACTGGTGCTTGTATTTTTTCTCATCCTGTGGGAGATGAGCGCCCGCCTGGGATGGATCGATTCCTTTATTTTCAGCAGTCCCGCTCAGCTGATCGACACCTTTTCTTCTATGATGCGAAATCAGGATCTGGCTTCCCATATCGGCGTCACGCTGCTGGAAACCCTGGCAAGTTTCTTTCTGGTGATTACGGTGGGAACAGGACTGGCCGTCCTTCTGTGGTGCTGTCCGAAGCTGTCGGATATTCTGGAACCCTATCTGGTCATGCTCAACAGTCTCCCAAAATCGGCGCTGGCGCCGCTGCTTATCGTCTGGCTGGGAGCCAATATGCGCACCATCATCGTGGCCGGCATGTCCGTGGCCATCTTCGGCTCTGTCATCAGCCTGTACACCGGATTCCGGGAGACAGATCCCGATAAGCTGAAGCTGATCTACTCCCTGGGAGGAAAAAAGCGGGATACCCTGCTGAAAGTGGTGCTTCCCTCCTCCGTCCCGCTGCTGCTGGCCACCATGAAGGTCAACATCGGCCTGTGTCTGGTGGGAGTGGTCATCGGAGAATTCATCGGCGCCCGGCAGGGGCTGGGATATCTGATCATCTATTCCAGCCAGACCTTCAAACTGGATGCCATGATTCTGTCGATTCTGATCCTCTGCCTCATCTCCATGGCATTGTACGGAGCCGTAAGCCTGGCCGAGAAGAAATGTCTCCGGGGCCGACAGTCCTGAACTGCTGCGCGCTCTAAAAGGACCGCTGCATCCTTTTTGATACAGCGATCCTTTTTCCTTTTTTGTGCACAGCGGACCGTCGGACAATATGCTTTCATCAACGGTCCGGCGCCGGAATCGGTCTGCCGCCGCGCCCTTTACCCACTGGCCGTTCAGAAAGCTTTTTGGGGACAGGCCGAAAAAAAGCGGAATAAAACGGTGATTTGTGCAGACATTGCACAGGCATACCTACGAAAACAGCCGTATCCGAAAGTTTCAACGGATACGGCTGTTTTCTTTCCTGTTATCTTCAGTCTTCTTCTTTCTTTGCTCCCGGAATCACCTGCTCCTGAGCCTTGATGGTATAACCGCATTTCTCACATACGGCATCCTCCACAATTCTTCCCCTGGAGGTATACACCTCGATTTCCTCGCCGCACTGCGGGCAGGTACGCTCTTCCAGCTGCCAGGTTTTTGCACTGCCTTCGCATCCATCCATTACTGCCATTTGAAGTTCCTCCTTTTTTATTAATATTATTATGGATATCATAACCGCTTTTGCCGCTATGATGATCTCCCGAAAAGAATATATAAAACCGTCTTTTGGCGATTACCCGATTTCATTGCCCGGGAATCTGGGAATGCCGTCAAATCCCGCCTTCAGGTCTTCATCCGTGGGAATGTAGTCCGTCATTTTTCCGTCGTTGAAAGCCTCATAGGCATACATATCAAAGTATCCCGTTCCCGTCAGTCCGAATACAATCGTTTTGGCCTCTCCGGTCTCCTTGCACTTCATGGCCTCGTCGATGGCCACCTTAATGGCATGGGCGCTTTCCGGAGCAGGCAGAATGCCCTCTACCCGGGCAAACTGCTCGGCAGCGGCAAACACCGCCGTCTGTTCCACGGCTCTTGCCTCCATCAGACCGTCATGATAAAGCTGAGACAGAATGGAACTCATGCCGTGATATCTCAGGCCGCCCGCATGGTTTGCGGAAGGAATAAAGCTGCTTCCCAAAGTATACATCTTCTGCAGCGGCGTCACCATACCGGTATCACAGTAATCGTAAACGAATTTTCCTCTGGTAAAACTGGGGCAGGACGCGGGTTCCACAGCGATTATCTGATAATCTCTCTCGCCTCTCAGCTTCTCTCCCATAAACGGAGAAATCAGGCCGCCCAGATTGGACCCGCCGCCGGCACAGCCGATGATCATATCCGGCACAATCCCATACTTGTCCAGCGCTGTCTTTGTCTCCAGGCCGATCACTGTCTGATGCAGAAGTACCTGATTCAGCACACTTCCCAGCACATACCGGTAACCGTCCATACTGGTGGCACGCTCCACCGCCTCGGAAATGGCGCAGCCCAGGCTTCCGCTGGTTCCCGGATGCTCCTTCAGGATCTTTCTTCCCACCTCTGTGGTATCCGAAGGAGAAGGCGTCACGGAGGCGCCGTAAGTTCTCATCACTTCCCGGCGGAAGGGTTTCTGCTCATAAGAACACTTCACCATGTAAACCTGGCAGTCCAGATCCAGATAAGCGCACGCCATGGAAAGAGCCGTCCCCCACTGTCCGGCGCCGGTCTCAGTGGTGACGCCCTTCAGTCCCTGCTTCTTCGCATAATACGCCTGGGCGATGGCGGAATTCAGCTTATGGCTTCCACTGGTGTTATTCCCTTCGAATTTGTAATAAATCTTCGCGGGAGTCTGAAGCTTTTCTTCCAGGCAGTACGCCCGCACCAGCGGAGAGGGCCGGTACATCTTATAAAAGGATCGGATCTCCTCGGGAATATCAATATACGGCGTCTCATCGTCCAGTTCCTGCTTCACCAGTTCGTCACAGAACACCACGCTCAGATCCTCAGCGGTCATGGGCTTTAATGTGGCTGGATTCAACAGCGGCGCCGGCTTATTTTTCATATCGGCCCGCAGATTGTACCACTGTTTCGGCATCTCCTCTTCATCAAGATAGATTTTATAAGGAATTTCTTTTGTCGTGGACATTGCGTTTGTCTCCTTTCCCTTTAAAATTGGACGAATAACCACAAAAAGGTTATATTTTCAGTCATTAGCTTATTTGTAACACATTTCCCCACATCCGTCAACCGGAGCATCCTCCGTTTTTCCGGTACGCAAAAGGCGTCTGCCCATAGGCTTCCCGGAACATTTTTCCGAAATAACTCTGGTAATTGAAACCGCAGCGGATACCAACCTCACAAACAGACAGATCCGTGGTCCGCAAAAGCTTTGCCGCCTGCATCAGCCGGTAACTGTTAATATAGGCAAAGGGCTTCTGCCCCACAAACCGCTGAAAACATCGGAAGCACTCACTTCTGCTGATCCCGGCGGCTTCGGCCAGATCCTCCACCGATATGGATTCCCCATAATGTTCCCGGATATAAGCCAGCATCTGCCGGGTTCTCTCCTGCATCGCCAGATTCCCCCCGGCATGTCCTTCCTGTGTTACCTCCCGGACCAGAAGCTGCCAGATCTGGCAGATATCCACATGGACTTCCAGTTTCCATTCCCGTATCCTGCCCTCAAACTGTTCCACAGCGGACCGGGCCAGCCGCAGGATCTCTCTCTGCCAGGGGATTTTCCCGGAAAGGACCACGCACCCCGTCCTTTGATCCTCCAGGAACGGTTTCACCTCTTCCCGGAAAATATCACTGTCCGCAGGCGCCAGGAACTCCGGAGCAAACAAAATAGCCACATGCTCCGTGTTCTTCGTCAGATCTCCGGCCCTGGCCAGATGCAGAAGATTGGAATTCACAAAAATCCCGTCTCCTTTTTCCAAAAGACACGTCTGATCTCCCGCTTTAAAAATCGCGGTTCCATCCGTCACCAGATCCAATTCCAGTTCCCTGTGCCAGTGCAGATCCATAACTCCCATGGGATACTGTCGATAATTTTCCCGATAAATCTGGAAAGGAAAACCGTGGGTACCGTGGCTTTTGTCCTCCTCCAGCGTCGGTTTTGTTATGACTTTTCTGCTTTCCATCCTGTACTTTTCTCCCTCTCTGGGACTATTTTGATAAAAATGTGTACTTTTCTAATAGAAATCCACCTGTCCGGTTTCTATAATTATAACCGTTTGCAGGGAAGATGGCAATGCTTCTTCCGTGAATATGAAATTTGGAAAGTGAGGGTCTTTCAAATGGAAATGCTGAAAAAACGGATATGGATGTGCCTGGCCGGTGTATTTCTTTGCGGCATCAGCGTGGGATTTTTCAAACGGGCCGCTTTTGGAGTGGATCCCTTCCAGTCCTTTACCACAGGTATGAACGCTGTGATTCCTTTAAGCTACGGCACTTTATATATGATACTCTGCGCAGTTTTTCTGGTCTTTGTCTTTGTGGCGGACCGGCATTATATCGGCCTTGCCACCATCATCAATCTGACGGTAGTTGGATATGTGGCTGATTACTCCCACCAGTTCCTGCTGCGGCTCTTCCCGGATCTGCCGCTGGTTTTCCGGATAGTATTTCTGGCAGTGGGAATCCTGGTAATGTGTATCTCTTCTTCACTGTATTTTACGGCTGATCTGGGGGTTTCCACCTACGATGCGGTCTCCCTGATCGCGGCCAATGTTTGGAAAATCGCTTCCTTCCGGGTGTGCCGAACCGTCAGCGACCTGATCTGCGTGGCGCTGGGACTGACTCTTTTTCTTCTGGGCGGCGGTTCGTTCACTGCCGTATTTTCCTTCATCGGCGCCGGCACAGTCATCACCGCGTTTTTGATGGGACCTCTGATCGAGTTTTTCAATCGCCGTCTGGCCCGCCCGCTGCTTCATGGCCGTTCCAGAATGCCCTCCTGGGACATTGCTCCGGAACAGCTTTCCCCGGTGGCGCGTATCCGCAGCCGCGCGGCGCGACGCTGCCGCAGAGCCACGGTTCCCGTAGTACAGATTCTGAAACGGGGTTTTTCAAGATAAACCTGAACCATTTCTTCAGGCAGATTTTTCGGTGTCCGGTTTCGGGCACCGTTTTTCTGTTACCCAATAAAATATCTTTGACAGATCGTGCCGCCGATGCGCTGTCATCTCCCAGGCCCCAGAATTTCTGTACACATTCGTCCGATAAAGTATGACTTTCCGGCACCGATCCGGTATATTCTTTGAATTTTTTCACATTCTATCCTAAATATCCCACTCCCTCAAGAACCATAAGGTAAATTCCTGTATTTTCCGAATGTTCCAAATTTCTACCCATCATCTGGAACATTTTCTTTTCTGTCGCAATAACTTATACTAAAATAGTGTTAGCAAACGAGGTGAACTACTATGATCGACTATTCTCCTTTATGGGAGACCATGAAATCCAGAAACATTTCTACATATCAGTTGATTGAAAAACATCATTTTGGGAAAGCCACTATACACAAGCTGCGTCACAATGAAAACGTGACTGTAGTTACCCTGGAGCGTCTGTGCCAGATCCTACACTGCGAAGTCAGCGATATTGTCAGGCTGTCATAGATGTCTCTCAGCTCTGCGTTCTTTTTGGCCGGCACTGTCAGGGTCCGCCTTTCATCGAAAACACATCAAAAAACTGCCGGAACCCGCGAATTCCGACAGCTTTCTTTTTCAAAATTTTCCCATCACCCGGTAAACCTTTGTTTCCCTGATTTTCTCATCAGATCCCTTATTTTTCTCTGTGATTTTCTTTCGCATACTCCCGCACAATTTCCTGCATCCGCTCAAACTGCTGCTCCATCTCATCCACCAGGCGGAACTGCGTTCTTGTGCGGACCAGATTATGTTCCGGGTAATCCGTCTTGAAATAGGTATCCCCCTGCAGATAATCCGTCAGGAAGCGGATGCCGCATTCCAGCGTCATCAGCCGGGCGCCCCAGGGCAGGCTTTCAATCTCCGCATCTGTCAGCACATCGCCGGCCGATTCCAGATACCCTTTCACATACAGCTCATAAAGGCCAATGTCAAAATGCATCTTGTCCAGATCCCGCTCGTCCTCTTCCGCGGTGGCCGCTCCAAAGCGGATGGAATCGCCAAAATCATTGGCCGCCAGTCCTGGCATAATCGTATCCAGATCGATGATGCAAAGACCTTTTCCTGTTTCCCCGTCAAAGAGAATATTGTTCAGCTTGGTATCGTTGTGGGTCACCCGCAGCGGCAGCGTTCCCTCCTCCTGCTGTTTCACCAGCACCGCACAATCATCCCTGCGGGCCAGCACAAAATCGATCTCCGGCCGGCAGGTGGCGGCCCGGTTCTTCAGATCACGCTCCAGCGCCACCTGAAACGCCTCATACCGTTTCACTGTATTGTGAAAATCAGGGATCGTTTCTTTCAGGCTGGAAGCCGGATAATCAATCAGCTGCTTCAGAAAATGGCCAAAGCTGCTGCCGGACTGATAAAACTGTTCCGGATCCTCCACCAACTGGTAACAGACGGAATCGGGAATATAGTTATAACATCTCCAGGGTTCCCCTTCTCCGTCCTCAAAATAAGTGGCGCCGCTTTTTGTCTTAATATAGGAAAGCGTTTCCCGGTCCGGGTCTCCGCCTTCTCTGCGGATCACCTCCCGCATATACTCCGTAACGCCGAAAATATTTTCCATCACCCCTGCCGGATCTTTGAAAACATTGCTGTTGACCCGCTGCAGTACATAGGACAGCTCGTCTCCATCCTCTCCGGGCATATAAACCGCGTACGTCTCGTTGATATGGCCGGCTCCGAAGGGCTTCACATAGCTGCACTGAGGGCCAAAGCCAAAGGCATAGATCGCGTCCTCCAGATTCCGGTCATTCACACCGTCAATCTTTCTTCTGGTGGAGAAAATCACTTCCCCCGCTTCCACCTTCCGTTTGGAGGCAATGGTACAGTTGGCCTTCACCACACTTCCCAGACCGATATGTGCCCCGCAGGCCACATGGGAATCGTGATCCACCACCGCGCCGCTGTTCACCAGCACGCCATGCTCAATGACCGTGTGAGTGTTTACCACCGCCCGCTGCATGATAAAACTTCCCGCTCCAATCTTCGCGCTGGGGCTCACCACCGCGGAAGGATGGATGATAGCCGGTACATGATAGCCTGCCTCCAGCAGCTTTTCCGTCCAGTAAAGCCGCATTCCGTTATCACCCAGCGCCGCCACCGCCGTATCATACGCTTCCACAAACGTCCGGTAATCACAGCACTTTCCCACGATGTCCGCGCCTTTTACCGCATCATCCAGGAATACGGCCTCCTCATAGCCCAGCAGCCGGGCGGTCTCCTGGATCATATGGCCGAAACCTCCGGCTCCAAGAATCAGTAAACGTTTCATTTCCTAACATCCCCTTTATCTGGAAACCGGGGACAGGCCGGATTCCCGGCAGACATTTCCCCGTCTTTCCGTATTCTCGCTTATTAATAGAGCGTCTCTTTCAATTTGGCAATCGTTTCCTCCCAGTCCGGCACCAGCATATCCTGCCGGTTCACATAGATCACCCGGAACATACCGTCATAGGGGATCCGATCCTTCACCAGAGTGTACTGAAACAGCTCCGGCGCTTTGGCCAGCAGATTCCACATCTCCGACTCGGGAATATTGTGTGTCACCAGAGGCAGCACGTCCTGAGCAAATCCATAAAGCTGGGTGACGCTCATATCTTTCAGCTTCTCCATAATCTTCGTCAGCACCGTCCGCTGCCGTTCCGTCCGTTCATAATCCGCATTCCCCACATAGCGGATCCGGGCATAGGCCACCGCCTGAATACCGGAACAGTTTTTGGTTCCCTCCTGAATGAAGAAATAGCTGGTGGGATCCAGATCTCTGAGACCGCACATCTCTTTGATATAATTGTTGGCAACCCGGACCTCTTCGGAGGAAAGGGTCAGTTCCACACCGCCGATCTTGTCAATGATATCAATAAGACTGTTGAAATCCACAGACACATACCGGTCCACCTGAATCTTATAATTCTGCGTCACCGTCTCCAAAAGCAGCGGACCCGCTCCATTGGCATGGGCGGCATTCAGCTTGCGCATGCCGATGCCGGGGATATCCACATAGGTATCCCGCATCAGAGAAATCATACTGATCTGCTTTTTCTCATAGTTCAAGGACATAAGG
Source organism: Candidatus Pullilachnospira intestinigallinarum (assembly GCA_018711275.1). Taxonomy (GTDB): domain Bacteria; phylum Bacillota; class Clostridia; order Lachnospirales; family Lachnospiraceae; genus Pullilachnospira; species Pullilachnospira intestinigallinarum. Next base: position 1,714 of record DVIN01000037.1, on the reverse strand, counting down.
ATCATGGTATCTGAATTTCCGGCCCAGGAGGTATCTCTGCGATCCACACCCACCAGAAGCACGTTGTAGACGTCGCCGTCATTGGTCACCGGCTCCGCCTCGGAAAATTCCTTCATCTGCGCCTCCAGCTGCTGCTGTTCCTCATCAGAAATGGCCTCTCCCTGGGATTCCTCCGGGGAAATCTCATCCACCTCTTCCTCCGTATTGGTGTAGCCTTTCATGGCGTCACTGTCCGCCGTATAGTTGCTGGAACGGTACAGACTGTGGGTGATCGCGTAAACCGCGGCAACAGCCCCGATAATCACCACCAGCACAATGGCGAGAACAATGAGAAGCACCTTTTTCTTTTTTGACATTTTTCCTTTTTTCATTGGTAATCTCCTCTTTTTTCAGATGATCAGAACCGGCGCCGCCGGACAGCATCCTTTTTTCCAGCGGATGCCTGCGCCAAACTTCCCGCTGATAGGAAAACAGGTGCAACCCCTCCCTGTAAGCAAGCTTAACGTAGGTTTTGCACCTGTTTTCCCGCCAATTCCGAAAACTGTTATGGGTAAATTATAAAACCGGAGAAAAGAGATGTCAAGGGATCCGGCAGGTATTTTCCCCTCCATGCGGCTGGCCTGCCAGAGCCGGTAACCTCCGAGGCTGAATCCGCAGTGACTGCCTGATCATCCTCCTCCGGAACATTGACATAATTGCAATACAGATTACGGCGGTAAACCGCCTAGGCCATCACTACCATACATTCTTTTTCATAAAAAGCAATCCCGTACTTCATAATCTTTTTCATACCCCGCCGCTTCAGACCTTCCGCGTATTTCTTTTCTTCAATCTGCTTAAGCGCTTCACCGCACGCTGCCTCCAAGTTCCCGTCATCCGCATATTTCAGTTCAATCACGATCCCTGTGCGGTCCGGCATCCGGATGGAAATATCACTGTAGCCTTCCCCGGTCTCCGCATTGGACTTTACCAGCCAGTTATCCTGGTTCTGCAAAAGTCCCAGCAGCATCCCATGGTAAAAGTTTTCCTTCATGTTCCTCCGTACTGCCGTATCCCGCACGCTGATGGACTCCCAAAGGTAATCTCCAAGCATCTCCTGGATCACATCTGCATCGCCGGCCGGAAACGCTGCGCAGAAGCGGCTGATCCTGGCAGTATCGGAACGCGTCACCTCCCGGAACCAGTCTTCCACCAGCTCATAAAACAGTTTCCGGATCTCTCCATTTGGGATCCACAGCCGGAAAATATCCGCGTCCTCCTGCTCCACATGCTTCCCGGTCAGGTAGCCTGTGGCATACAGCACACTCCACACATTTTCAATGCTGTCGTCGATCTCCCGGTATGTCAGCTCCTGTTTGATGCGTTTTGTTATCTGCCCGCCGTTTAACAATTCTTCTACTTCGTTTTTCGTGGTCAGGTTCGCTTTCTTCAACAGGCGGCGGATCAGGTCATTGCCGCTGGTGTTGGCCCAGTAGTTTTTTGGCGGAGTGGCCGGAGCTGCCAGCAGCTCATCACAGTAATTGATCACATCCCAGGGGCAGTATACCTGCGTATCCCCAAAATGATATCCGTCATACCAGTCCCGGATCACATCTTTATATGAGGACAGGCCATAAAATGCCAGCAGTTCATCCACATCTGCATTGGTAAAACCAAAATATTCATCATACCGGACATCGGAGATCGTGTGTACTTTCGGGTTGTTCAGGCCTGT
>DVIN01000036.1 GCA_018711275.1 Candidatus Pullilachnospira intestinigallinarum | reverse complement strand
GTGGCGTTGACGTCTGGGTCTTACGCAACAGGAATCTGTGAACCGTGTCAGGGCAGGAATGCAGCAGCACTAAGCAGAACCTTCTGTGTGCCGTAAGGGCGCCTGGGCCGAGTTAACTGTAGGAGTAACGTCCGTGAAGACGGTTCGAGGTGCGGCGCGCACAAAAAGAAAAAAACAGGAGCGTATCCGGGAAATCTTTTCCCCGTCGGTACGCTCCTTTTTTCAGCGGTGTTCACCGGCAGTTCATCCTGCCGGTTTTACTCCTGCCAATACAAACCCGGCCGTCTGTCCGCCCCGGATTTCTCAGTCAATCTTCAAAATCAGCTCCAGAATCCTTCTGCCGCAGATTTCCATCTTCTTGCGGCTGATCAGTCCCTTCTTAAGAGCCTCCAGCAGTCTGTCCGGATAACCGCATCCCATCTTGATATCATTTCCTGCCTTCGTCTCCAGATAATGCTCCGCAAAGGTCCACCAGTCCGTAGTCACCGCTCCTTCAAAGCCCCATTCATCACGCAGGATGTCCGTCAGCAGTTCCCTGTTTGCCGACGTATGACAGCCGTTGATCAGATTATAAGAACTCATGATCGTCCAGGGCTGCGCCTCCTTCACGGCAATCTCAAATCCCTTCAGGTAAATCTCCCGCATGGCCCGCTCGGACACTCTGGAATCGCTGGCCTTCCGGTTGGTCTCCTTGTTGTTGCAGGCGAAATGCTTCATGGACGCCGCAATGTGCCGGGACTGGATACCCCGGATCATGGCCGCTCCCATCTTTCCCGCCACCAGCGGATCCTCCGAATAATACTCAAAGTTTCTTCCGCACAGGGGACTTCTGTGGATGTTCATGGCCGGCGTCAGCCAGATGCCAATGTTGTTTTCTTTCACCTCGGCGGCTCCGGCAGCGCCCACCTGATATACCAGATCCTCATTCCAGCTGCAGGCCAGCAGGGTAGCGCAGGGCCAGGCAGTGGTGCATATGCCGCACTGAGGCTGGATTCTCAGCCCGGCAGGTCCGTCCGCCGTCATAATGTTGGGTACCCCGTGATCCGGAATATTTCCCATCCCGTAGGTGTTGGCTGCGCCGGTATTGGGCTGTCCTCCCAGAAGATCCGCCAGTTCCTCGTCTGTCAGCTGTTCTATCAGCTGATCCAGGGTTGCTTTTCCCTCCGCCACATCCTTCAGCATAATGGTTCCCGGCGCCGGAAGCTGAGAAAGCTGTACCTGTTTTCTCTCCCGGACAGCGGGAATCACGCCCTCCAGTTTCTCCACCTCCTGCGGCACAAGTCCCAACGGGCATTCTTCAGCGGGGCGCTGGGGCATCTCCTCGTAGGTCCCGTCCGCCAGAAGCCGTTTTTTCAATGCCTTCGGCGCGCATTTTTCCGTATACTGGGCCACGATTTCTGTCTCTTTCTTTTCCACAAAAAACGGAATTTCTCTGGCTTCTCTCACCGATCCGCCCAGCCAGAAACGATAGATGCCCGGCTCCAGAACGTAGGCGGATTTTTTCACCTTTCCCAGATCATCGTAGGAAGCCATAAAATCTTCCCGCATGGTCAGCCGCATCACCTGGCTGTCCCCTGCTTCCAGCAGTCTCGTCTTTCCAAAAGCTCCCAGCTCTCTGGCAGGTTTCCCCAGTTTCCCCTGGGGTGCGCCGTAATACAGCTGAACCACTTCTTTTCCCGCCCGGCTGCCGGTGTTGGTCACCCGCACATCCACGGTAATCACACCGTCTTTAAGGCATGCGCCCAGATACTCTCTGGAAAAGGTGGTGTAGGAAAGCCCGTAGCCGAAGGGATAATTAACTTTTTCGGCCGCTCCGTCAATGGTCTCAAAATACCGGTATCCCACATAAATATCTTCCGTGTACTCCACATAGTCCTCTGACTCATTGAAGCCTTCCGAGGAGGGATAATCGTCAAAGGACCCCGCGAAGGTATCAGTCAGCCTTCCTGACGGAGAAACCTCGCCGCACAGAAGATCCGCTGCCGCGAGACCGCCCTCGATGCCTCCCTGCCATGCCAGAAGCACCGCCTGAATCCTGTCATTGTCGCGGAACCAGGAGGTGTCCACCATGCCGCCCACGTTCAGCACCACGATCACCCGGTCAAAATTCGCGCACACGGTCTCCACCATCTTCTGTTCTTCCGCGGTCAGATAAAAATCCCCGTCCCCCGGAATTCCTTTCCGATCCCATCCCTCGCCGGAAAACCGACAGATGGAAATCACGGCTGTATCCGTCCATGCCCGGGCCTGCGCCAGCAGTTCCTCCGGAATCTCCGGTTCCCTGGTAAATCCCGGCTCAACGCCTTCCGCATACTGCGCGTTGACGTTCTCCCGGTAAAAATTTGCCAGTGGTTCCAGAATCTGCACCCCTTCCTTCATTTTTAATCCCTCGTACAGATTTCTGGTGTAGGCCACCGTCACATCGCCGCTTCCGCCGCCGCCTTTCACATAATCCATGGTGGCTTTTCCAAACAGCGCCAGTTTGGTACCGGTCTCCAGGGGCAGCGCCTGTCCCTGATTCTTCAGAAGCACCATTCCTTCTGTGGCCGCCTGTCGGGACAGCCGGATATGCTCCTGGCTGCCGGTTACTCTTCTTCCATCCTTACCCAGCGGCAGGCAAGGCTGATACCATGCTCTTCCCCATCTCTCCATGATTTGGGACCTCCTCCGTATTCATTGTTGTCCGGACAAACTGTCCGCAGCTGTCTTTTATTATACTCCCCCGGGGCCGTTTCCGGCAGGGGAGTTATTGACTTCTTTTTATTCCTTTTCTGACTTTTTCGGTCATATCCGTAACCGTTTACAGGTGACCGTTACGCATATTTCATAATGGCTTCTACGGCCTTTTTTGTGTTCTGCGCGGGGAAAAGCTCATACCCCACAAATCCCCGGTATCCGCACTTTTCCAGACACCCGAATACCGCAGGATAATAGATTTCCCCGGTACCCGGCTCATGGCGGCCAGGAGCATCCGCCACATGAACGTGGCCGAACTGATCGCTGTATTTCCTGATATTGTCGCAGAGACTTCCCTCATTCAGCTGCATATGGTAAACATCGTACAGCAGTTTCAGCCTGGGCGAGCCGATCAGCCGGCAGATTTCCGCGCCCATCTGCGTGGTCACCAGGAAATTTCCCGCATGATCTGTGGTAATATTCAACGCCTCCAGATTCAGATTGATATGCTCCCGCTCGGCCATTCTGGCGCACGCCAGCAGGGTATCGTACATGGCACAGAGCTTCACCGTATGCGACAGGTTATCATAAGAATTCAAAACCACTCCCCCTTCCCCCAGGGCATTGGAATGGATCGTCAGACTCCTCGCTCCTGTCTTTTTGGCGGCCTTCACCGAAAGCTCCAGGGCTTCCAGATACCGGGTTTTCTGTTCCGGATCCACCAGCGAATAATCCGCGTCGCCGTTAAATCCCGAAATCACAATATCTGCTTTTTCCGCTTCCCTCCGGATTTCCTCCAGATCCCGGCATCTCCAGTCCCAGAACTCCACCGCCGAGAATCCGTCCTTCTTCGCAGCCGCAAACCGCTCCCTCCAGGGCAGTTCCGTGTACAGCGTGTCAATACATGCGCATTTTGCCAGTCCCATACCTCATCCTCCTTCTAGTTTATAATCTGTTTATAACATCGCCGCCGTCAAAAATCAACCGTGGCCTCCGGACAATGAAACGGATGGCGCAACAAAAAAAGCCGCAGGCGTTTGACTGCCTGCGGGCGATTCATCAAAACGGAGGAGAAGGGATTTGAACCCTTGCGCCGGTGCTACCGACCTACTGGTGTTCGAAGCCAGACCCTTCAGCCACTTGGGTACTCCTCCAGGGATCCTTTCTTTCAGAAATGATCTCTAATATTATACAGCCGGGAACTGGCCGCGTCAACCGGTTTTTCAGGGATTCTCGCGGCAGTTGACTCTTTCGGCCTTTTCGCACGACCTGGCCCCTCCTCCTTTCCGGATTTTGGAAAATCAACAGTTTCCTTTTTGCATCATATCCATCATCAGTTCTGCTATATAAGCGGCGGCCTCCACCGGCGGCATACCGATCCGGCTGATGTTGCTCACCACCTTATATTCACTCTCCTGCATCTCAGGACGGGCATTGAGGGCCATATAAGCCGACATACTCTCATCAGTGATCAGGCCCGGCCGCTCCCCGATCAGCACGCAGGTGAGCTTTGCGTTCAGCAGCGGCCCGATGGTTCTGGCTGTGTTCACCCTGCAGTAGCGGACAAAAAACGGTGTTCCCACGGTGACATTTTCCGCCTCCAGCGCCGCCCGGAGGGCAGGATACAAATCCGGGATATTGGCGCCAATGGCCGGGCTGCTCAATCCATCTCCAAAATAAATCTGTACATCCACATCATGTCTGCAGCGGCTGCTGATAAGCTGACAGGTTTCCTCGTCAAACAGACGGCCCCGATCCGGTCGGGTGATCATCTCGTATTTATCCGCGCACAAGGTCCGCACTTCAAACACTCCCAGGGATTCGATGACACTCCCGGGCACCTCTTTGAACACAGCGTCATTGGCCCTGGCCTGCGCGCCCCGGTAATCCAGATATGCCTCCGTGGTATACCGCGGCCCGCAGCGGCCAATTCCGATTCTTGCGGGAGTATTTTTCTTTAAACGCTCCATTTCTTCCGGTTTTTCATACTTGATTGAATAATCTCGTGGTTTCATCTATATTCCTCAATTCTTTTTTAAACGATATTTTCCCCGTAACATGGTATGAATGTCCACTTTTTCAGTCTGAATATCCACTTTTTGATCCCGAATGTACACTTTTCGCCATGAAGGTACACTTTCTATTTTAGAAAAACGGTGGGATCTCCCGCTCTGGGGCCCAGCCGTCCATTTTCCAGAATCCCCCATTTTTCCAGCCATTTCTCATATTCCCGTATGGGATGCTTCCCGAACAGCTGTCGCAGAGCCGCGATATCGTGATAACCGCTGGACTGATACATCAGCATAATATCGTCGCCCTGGGGCAGTCCCATAAAATAATGGCATCCTGCCGCGGTCAGCATGGCCGCCAGACTTTCCAGATCGTTCTGGTCTGTGACCATATGGTTTGTATAGCAGACGTCACATCCCATGGGGAGTCCATGGAGATGACCGCAGAACACATCTTCCAGACCTGCCCGCAAAAGCTGTCTTGCGTCGTAAAGATACTCCGGTCCCATGAATCCCACCACAGTATTCACAAGAAACGGACGATAATGGCGTGCCAGTCCGTAGCATCTGCATTCCATGGTCAGCTGATCCCAGCCGTAATGGCAGGAGGAAGAAAGCTCGCTGGCCTGTCCCGTTTCAAAATACATGACATTTGGTCCCCTGGAATCGCCGTCTTCATGAAACATGAGGTCTGCTTCCGTCAGCATTCCAGGCGTAACGCCGAAAGCTGCCAGGGCGCTCTCCGTTCCCGCGATGGACTGGAAACACAAATCCGCCTTATGCCCCTTTTCCAGCGCTTTCATCTGCGTGGTCACATGGCTCAGAACACAGGTCTGCGTGGGAATCTGAAATTCATTTTTAATCTCCCGAAGCTGATCCCAGACAGCGCCGGTGCTCTCCACCGTATCAATGGCGGGATTGACTCCGAGCACCGCGTCTCCTACTCCATAGCTGAGACCTTCCAGCAGACTGGCCGTAATTCCTCTGGGATCATCCACCGGATGATTGGGCTGCAGCCGGCTTGCCAGGACATTTTTCTCTCCGATGGTGGTATTGCAGGTGGCCAGAATTTTCATCTTATTTCCCGCATACATCAGATCCAGATTTCCCATCAGCTTACAGACGGCGGCAATGACCTCACTGGTCATGCCCCGGCCTGCCGCCAGCATTTCCTCACCGCTTGTCCCGTCGTCCAGCAGCCATTCCCTCACCTGCGCGATGGTCCAGTCCTTGATCTCCTCATATTCCTGCCTGTCCAGATCATCGATGATAATCCGTGTGACCTGATCCTCCTCATAAGGCACGGCAGGGTGTTCCGTCAGATCCTTTACCGTAAGCTGCGAAAGCACCTTTTTCGCGGCGATCCGCTCCAGTGTCGTCCCGGCGGCAATTTGCGCCAGGCTGTCGCCGCTTTTTGGTTCGTTCGCTTTTGCCATAACCTCTCTGAGCGAGTGGAACGTATGATGTTCCCCCATAAATTCCGTATCCAGCTTCATCGCTTATATCTCCTTTCCCGTCCGCTCATGGCCCTGCAGATATTTCTCAGATTTCTCCTGAAAAATAAGGGTTTTTACAATTACCGGAAGAGCGATGCCTCCTCCCAACGGTTCCCCGATATCAATGAAATCTCCCCTGTCGCAGACGATTTGATCGAGACAGAGAACCGCTTTCTGACTGTCCGCAGGCAGCCGTCTTTTGATGCCCTGCCCCAGCGCCTTGGCAAAATCATTTTCGATAATAATGGGAATCATGGATTTTTCCCGGCAGATGACTCTGGAAAGGGCATCTGCCATGGCTTCCAGCTGTGCGAAGCTGGGGGATCCGGGCCCCGCAAGCGCAATAGCGTACCCTTTTTCAAAACTCTCCGTCTGCTGCATTTTCAGATCCGCCAGTTGTTTATCCATCGAAGCAATCTCTGCATCCGTCACGCAGGCCAGTTTCTGTACCGGCAGATTTTTTACCGGAAGCTTTGCATTTCTTGCATAAATGGTGCTGCCTGATACCTCCAGGCTGCAGCTTCCGGCTCCAATTACCGTAGCCCGCACCGTCTCTGAGCCGACAACCCGTTTCTGTTTTTCCCAGTTCCGGTTCTTTCGGAGTGCCCTTCCCAAAAAAACGCCGATATCTCCATAACGATACGGATCTTCCTTTTTCTGCCATATACAGTCTGCCACGCCTCCGGAAAACCAGAACTCTGCAGCCGGTATCTCCGTCCGCAGACCATGATTGGTTTCAAACAGAGCCGCATCCTCCGTACGTTCTTTCAGATTCGCCGCCTCCAGCAGAATCTCCGCCAGCTCTTCTCCGATCTGCGCGCCCAGTTTCTCCGTCAGCACATCTCCCACAGCCGCTTTGATACCCCGTTTTTTCAGAAGCGCCTCCACTTTCGGGCTGATACTCACGATAACGTGCCGACCATCACAGCAAACAGCCCGGCCCCCGATATCGTAACAGCCGGAATCTATTTCTTTTCCATCGGAAAACAGACACAGATTGGTGGTTCCCCCGCCGATATCCAGATTCAGAATATTCTTCTTCCCTCTTTCACTGGCCGCCGCCGCTCCCGATCCCTTCCCGGCCAGAAGACTTTCAAAATCCGGTCCTGCCGCCGCCACCACAAAATCTCCGGCAAGGCCGGCGATGGCCTGGATGACTTCTTTTGCATTTCTCTTTTTTGCGCTTTCCCCGGTGATAATCACCGCGCCGCTTTTCAGCATCCCGGGCTTCATCCCGGCTTTCCGATACTCTCCTGCCAGGATATCCGCCACCTTCTCCCCGTCAATATCTCCGGAGGCGGTAAGCGGCGTGAAATAAATCCCGCTTTTGTATATCACTTCCCTCGCCGCCACCTGAATCTTCGGGGCAACGCCGAATCCTCCTGTTTTTTCCAAAGTAAGTCTGCTGAAAATCAGCTGCGTTGTGGTGGTCCCGATATCAATTCCGGCACTGAGTATACATTCTGACATGGTGAATCCTTTCCGGTTATTCTCCCGTTTTTGCAATAAAACAAAATTCGTATCTTATCCTTTTTCTTATCATGTATGGTCATCCAATCCCATTATATGTTATTTTACCGCAAAATCAAATAACGGGGATTTCTTTATTTTTCCTGCTGCTTCTGTACCGAACCCTGTTTCCTGCTCTCCCGCAACCTCCTGAAAAAATCCGACAGCATCCCGCTGCATTCATCCTCCAGCACTCCCCGCGTCACCTGCACCTGATGATTGAATTCCTTCATGTCCAGCAAATTCAATATCGACCCGGCACAGCCCGCCTTGGGATTCATGCTTCCGATCACCACCCGGGGAATCCTGGCCTGCACAATCGCTCCGGCACACATCTGACAGGGTTCCAGGGTAATATACATGGTACATCCCTCCAGCCTCCAGTCCCCCAGCTTCCGGCTGGCTTTCCGAATCGCGTTCATCTCCGCATGGGAAATCGTATTTTTATCTGTATTTCTCCTGTTGTATCCTCTGGCAATAATCTTATCCTCAAAAACAATCACACAGCCGATGGGAACCTCCATCAGTGCCTCCGCCTTTTTCGCCTGCCGGATGGCCTCCCTCATAAACTTCTCATCCTTTTCCATAAAGGTATCCCCTCCATAAAGGTATTGCATACCGTATCTCTTCCTTGCATATGTTGTCTTAGAAAAACTCTGAAAGGAAGTGTCCGCTTTGTCTGAATATAAAAGATTTGTCTCTTATGTCTACGAATACCGAAATGGAGAAAAGAAAAACAGCTGCGGCTTCTGCCGGGCGGAAGTCCGCGACAGTCAATGCAAGCTGGAGCTGCACATGAAGTTTTCTCCATTTCCATACACCCCCGCCTTCCGGGTTTATACCTTCGCCGCCGGGGAGCACAACTCTGCTGAAGCTTCTGCAGGAATTTCTCTGGGCGAAGCCGCCTACACCCGGGGAACCGTGTACGGACAGTTTCATTTTCCTGCCCGGAAAATCGGCGGCAAATATGATTTCCGACAGCTGGGCGGTCTGATCATCCAGTCCGATACCGGGGGACTGTACGCCACCAGCTGGACAGACCTGCCCTTTGATCCCGAAAAAATCCTGGCGTCGGGCAGCACCGACACCCCTGCGAACGCTGATTCAAAAACCGCCGCCGAAACCGGTAAATCCGCCGGGGAATCCATCGCAGAACCCATGCCCCGGACCACGACTACCGTCGGCACCGATCAGCAGCCCTCCGCGGAGACCGTCCGGGCCGCCTCCCTGGAAACGGAAGGAAAACTTGTCCCGGAAGAACTGCCGGGATCTTCCTGCCAGTCCGCAGATCTTTCGGATTCTTCCCACCGGTCCGAATCTCTGCCTGCCCCGGAGGAAGAAAACACCCTGCATGCCATGACCCGACCGCCAGAATCTGAAAATGCACAGACTCCTTCCGGCCCCTTCCCCGGAGGCCCCATCCCCTCCCCACAGGAAATCCGGCAGGGAATTTCCCGTCCGGCATCTTCCGTTATCTTTCCGGAGTCATCCCTCCGGAAACAGGCTGACAAAAGCAGCGCACCGGCCAATACCGCTGCCGCCTCCCCAAACGTTTCCGATTCTTCTGAAGACGCCAAAGCACAAGAGGAAGACACTGAGCCTCCCTCCGGGCAGCCCTTTTCTTCCGGCATCCGGGAAAGCTGGCGCAGACTGCAGGAGAGCTATCCCCATATTCAGCCATTTTCCGATGGACAGATCCACCAGTGTCTCCGGCTGGCCATGACGGATCTGCCCCGGCTTCAGAAGGATTCCTGGTTCATCGGCAGCAATCCGTTTCTTGCCCGGGGCTGCCAGCAATATCACCACTTCCTTCTGGGCGCATTTCGGGACGATAACGGTCGGGATGGCGGATGGATACTGGGAATTCCCGGAATCTATGACGAAAAAGAACGTTTTTTAGCCGGGATGTTCGGATTTCCCAATTTCAAACCGGCCCGGGGAACTTCCATCCGCCCCGGTCAGTTCGGATACTGGTACCGCTTTCTGTACTGACTGCCGGCACATCCGCACGGCGGCAGAGGCGCATTTTGCCGCCGCTGCCGCGCGTGCCATGCAAAACGCCGCCGCTTCCGGCTCTATACGCCCCGGATTCCCACCTCATCGATGGAATCCAGCAAAAGCAGGCGGAAATTTTCCAGCTGTTCCCGGGAATAGCCGGAAAATCCGGATCCGATCATCTGATCCGATTCCCGGTAAGCCTGAAGAAAATACCTGCGGCTCCCCGCCAGCCATCTGCCGATTTCCAGTATATCTTCCTTTGAATGAAGCTCCCTGGCCACCGTGGTCCGAAACTCATAATCCACCGTCCCTTTTTTGAGAAACTGTACCGTATCGTCAATTCTGGTCAGATCCAGCGCTACCCCGGCGGTTTCCTCGTATCTGCGGGGAGAATTTTTGATATCCATGGCGACATAATTCACCAGGCCGTCGGCAGCCAGCCGTTCCACCATCTCCGGATTGCTGCCGTTGGTATCCAGTTTTACCGCGAATCCCATCTGATGAATACGCGCCGCCAGCTCCGGCAGCCGGGGATTGAGGGTAGGTTCTCCTCCGCTGATGCACACGCCGTCCAGAATATTTGCCCGTTTTTTCAATGTCCCCATAATTTCCTCCATGGGAATCACCGGCTCCAGCTCCGGATGCAGCACCAGGTTTCCGTTATGGCAGTAGGGACAGCGGAAATTACAATGTCCCAGAAACAGGGTACCGGCCACTTTCCCCGGATAGTCCAGCAGCGTCAGCCTGTTAAATCCGTGTATTCTGATCATATCGCTACACCTCCTGAAGCCTGCGGATTTCTTCCTGCAGGCTGCGCTCCCGGTCCCGGATCATCAGCCGTCCGCTGCGCTCCTCAAAGGGGCGACATCCATACTCCGCAGTCAGACTCATACAGCTTTCACTGGAAGAAAATGCCTCCATCGCCGCCGTACAGGCCAGTCCCCCGGGAAAGGTTTTATCCAGCCACTCAAGGACTCTCCCGGCCTTTCCCACCGCACTTTTCCCCGTCGAAACCGCCTGCTTGTTCTTTTCTTCCAGGGCATGCAGGAGGCGGTCGCCGGCCTCCTTCCATCCGTCGATTCCCCGCGCCTTCAGATCCCAATACATCCGCCGCAGCCACTGATTACAGAAATTCTCCGTTCCCCGCTCCTCCTCGGTCATCAGTCCCGCCTCATCCCGAACCGCAAAAGCTCTCTCCCGGTCCTCCACAAATGCTTCCATGGCCGTCAAAAACGCTTCCTCCTTCGGCTGTTCCAACAGCCGGCTGATCTCCCTGGAACATTTTTCCTGTTGGTTTTTCAACCGCAGCCACCGCTCCGCGTCATCCAGAACTGCTGAAATCAGCAGATTGGCCGCCGACAACTGTACATCCGCAGGAAATGCCTCCCCTTTGACATCCGTAAAATCTTCCTCATTTATCCCGACCGTCTCACTGCCGGGACCGGGAATTTCATCTTTCTTAAGGATCCGCTCCAGCTCCCCTCCGAACCGGCGCCAGCAGCCCTGATACATCTGATAAAACCCGAAGAAATCCCCGGCAATCTGAGGGCACTGCAGATACTGCCCCACCAGTCCCTCATCCACAGCGATTCCCAGTTCTTCGTATTCCCGCAAAATCATGGACAGATCTTCCCATCCCCTGGCGGTGACAAATTCCTTATGCTCCGGCGTCTGCTCCATCCGGTAAAAATTCTGAGGCTTTCCTTCCAGATAGGCGCGAATCGCTCCGTGAATCCGCTGCCGCACCGCGTATTTCTTCCAGGCTTCGTAGTCAATATCCACAGAAATGTATTTTACCCGGTCCAGCGTCACCACGTCAAATTCCCGCACTGACTGATTATATTCGGGAGGATTGCCCGCAGCGGCAATGATCCATCCTCTGGGCACCGGATGATTTCCGAAGGTTTTCCCCTGAAGAAACTGGAGCATGGTGGGCGCCAGGGTCTCGGATACACAGTTGATCTCATCAATAAACAGAATTCCTTCCCGGCATCCTGTCTCCTCCATACACCGGTACACCGACGCAAGAATTTCGCTGAGCGTGTATTCGGTTACGGTAAACTTTCGTCCGTCATACATCCGTTGTTCCACCATGGGAAGTCCCACCGCGCTCTGGCGGGTATGATGGGTGATAGTATAGGACACCAGTCCCACCCCACATTCCCTGGCCGCCTGCTCCACCACCGCCGTTTTTCCGATACCGGGAGGTCCCATCAGCAAAATGGGCCGCTGACGCACAGGAGGGATCCGATAATTTCCCTCCGCATCCCGGGCAGTATAAGCCCTCACCGTATCCATCACTGTCTGTTTCGCTTCCTGAATATTCATAGGTTCCTCCTGCCCGTTCTGTTTTTCTGCTCCCAGATTCCCTTTCGCGCCTTCCCCCCGGAATCGGCTTCCGGAAGATACAGCTTCCAGGCCCATTCCGGCGCCGGCTGCTTCTCTGGCTTCCGCCAGGGAAAAACAAAGGCCGTCTCATAAGCCGGTTTTTCAACCGGATAGACGCCGTCCCCATCGGTGAAATAGAGCAGACCCTTCAGTTTTCGGATTTCCTTCCTCTCCAGCATCTGATCCACCAGGCGGAACACCGGCGTAAAATCCGTACCTCCCAGGCCATGGATTTTCAGATGCGTCAGGTACTCCTTCCATTCCCGCTCACAGGTAATCTTCCGGTGATCCTGAATCATAGAATCACATTGAATCAAATGTACCTGCATCTTTCGAAAAAAGTTTTCTCTCCGGGAAAGAATCCCGTAGGTTTCCTCCAGAAAGCGCTGTACCACCGCTCCGGAACAGGATCCTGAGGTGTCAATGGCAATGACTAATTCCTCCAGACGGTTGGTCTCCGTGGTCTCCAGCGGTTCCAGCAGCAGGATATTTCCATAATATTCCAGTCCGTACAGATAGGGGATCGCATCTATGCTGTCCGGATCCACCTGCATCTCCTCCCGGCAGACGAACAGCCGCTGCAGAAACTTCCGGTAATCTCCTCTTCCGCCATCCTGCCGGACCGCCTCCTCCGTCCGGTTTCCTCCGCGTTTTCCCGCATGCTGCTTTTCTTCCCCCTGCTGGCGTGCCACAAGATGATTCGCCGTTTTCCACCGGCCCGCAAGCTGTCCGGCATCCTGCCTTTCCTCCCTCCAGAACCGGTGGGAGTCCGCGCACACCTCCCGGCAGATTTCATCGATTTCTTCTCCCGGTTTTGACAGCAGCCATGTCCGGGCAGCAGCGGCGCTGACGCGGCCATCCGGTGAAATTTCCCGATACCATCGCTCCCTCTTCCTTCTTCTCTCGCGGTCAAGCGGACAGACTCCCATGGCGTCCACCGCCCACTCCGCCGCCAGGTCACAGGCCAGATCCCAGATCTGTGTCAGCTTTTGGCTGCCGTTTTCCCCCAGCATATGGAGGAACATACAGTGACACAGGGTATGCAGATACCTGCGCGCCGGCGCCTCCACTCCTTTCAGAAATTCCTCCATCAGCAAATCCTCCGGACAGTAGAAAAATCTCCCGTCTGTTCCCCACTCCGGAATAGCTTTGGGAATTCTCCACTCCAGCAGAGAAAAGGCAGAAGAAAAACTGGCCATCTGATTTTGCAGGAAATCCGTCACAACATGAAGGATTTCCCTGCAAATACGGTTTTTCTGTCCCTTCGTCTCCTCCTTTTCCGAAATCCACGGACCCAGACGCGGCAAACTATCGCCTGAAGGCTCCGCCATCGGATACGCGGCCCCGGTCCCCGCAAACCGCTCTGCATGTTCCACATTATCCGAATCCGGCTTCCAGATGCCGCTGTCCTCCGGAATTCCCCGAACATACCGCAGCAGCCACAGGCTGCTCTCCCGCCGGTTTTCCTTCACTGCCAGTTTCAGATAACCGTCGGCTTCTTCCCTGGAAATCCATCCTTTGTCCCGAAAAAGCCGCAGCCCCGTCAGGTTCTCCCATCGAACCAGCAGTTCCAGCGCGGAACGTCTGCGGAAGCACAGATATTTTTCATATGCTTCATACTCCCGTCCACTGTCCACACCGGCCAGGGACAGCTTCTGATATTCTTCCAGCGCAATCTCCAGCTTCTTTGCCGCCTGTCCGGTCTCGCAAAATTTCCGCCAGGCGGTATCTCCCGTTTTCTTCTCCATCTGCATCTTTCGCTTTATCCCCGGATTTTCCGTCACTGAGCCGCAAAGAATTCTTCAATTTCCTTCCGGGATGCCCGCACGGAACCCTGGACAAAAAACGGCTTTCCGCCCCCTCTTCCATTGAGCGCGGCGTTCATGGCTTTTGTCCATTCCCTGAGATCGCCGTCCTTTTTACCTACGGCATACTTATATCCCTCCGCATCGTCGCCGGAAAATACCGCGCACCTTCCGCCGCAGGTTTCCATCACCTGAACGGCCAGCTTTCTCACGCTTTCCGGGGACAGCCCTTCCTCAAACAGCAGCTGATCCCCCTTCCCTTCCTTCTGGCGGGCAATAGCGGCAAAATGTTCCAGTTCCATACCGGTGAGCCGGAATTTCAGCTGCTGTGTCTCCTGCTGCAGCCGTTCCACCGCAGCCGCCGTCTCTTTGGGCTTTGCGGACAGCAACATGGAAATCTTCCGATTCTGTTTTTTCATTTCATTGGAAAAGCGCAGCGCCCGGCCGCCGCACACCATCTCCACCTGGGTACCGCCCCGGTCCTTTCTGGAGGAAACCAGCATAATCTGTCCGATCTCCCCTGAAGATGCCACATGGATGCCGCAGCAGGCGCAGATATCCGCTCCCGGATAGGTGACAATCCGCACGTCTCCCTCCAGCTCCTTTTTGCTGCGGTAGGGAAGCGCCTTCAGTTCTTCCGGAGAAGGCCAGCTGATCTCCACCTGATGGTTTTCCCATACATACCGGTTGGCCTGCCGCTCCAGATCCTCCAGCTCTTCCGGGGGGATCTCCCGGTCAAAGTTAATGACGATCATCTCCGGTCCCATGTGAAATCCCACGTTATTACAGCCGTATTTTTCATGAATCATACCGCTGACAATATGCTCCCCGGAATGCTGCTGCATCAGATCAAACCGTCTTTCCCAGTCGATAACTCCATGCACTTTTGTCCCCTCCGCCAGCGGGGCGCTCACCGCATGCCAGATTTCCCCTTCCTTCTCCTGCACATCCGTCACAGAAACCTGGTTCAGCATTCCCAGATCACAGGGCTGTCCGCCTCCCTCCGGATAAAATACCGTCCGGTCCAGGCGCACCTCATATCCTTTCTTTGTCTTGCGGCACTCCAGCACTGTACCGTCAAATTCCTTCTGATAAGCGTCTTTATAAAATATCCGTTCCGTCTCCATCTTCTTTTCCTTTCCTGTCCTGTATTATTGGCCATATGGCTGTAAGGGTGTCTGTCACTTACCTCCTATGATAGTATGGTTTCCCTCAAAATGCAATTTCAAATTCCCCGGCCCGTGTGACCCAGTCACGAAACCACTGTCCATTTTTCTTTTTGCCGGTATTATATATAGAAAGAATTCCCCAGACCACGGGGAACGTAACTGTTGCGGCAGCGTTCGATCTGTCGGCTTTGAACAGGAAGGAGTGGAAATTCATGATACAGGATGCTGCAATTATCGGAAATGGTCCGGCTGGCCTGTCTGCCGCCCTTTATCTGCTGCGGGCAGGATTTTCCGTCACCGTCATCGGTCAGGACAACGGGGCGCTGGAAAAGGCCGGATATATTGAAAATTATTTTGGGCTGGATTCTCCGAAAACGGGACATCAGCTGGTGGAAGCCGGGAAGGCTCAGGTACTCCGGCTGGGCGGAAAACTGTTGAGAGATCAGGTGGTGGGGATTACCTGGGACAGAGATTTTCTGGTGGATACCGCCGGCGGCCGGCTGGCTGCCCGCGCCATTCTTCTCACCACCGGAACCTCCCGGAAAATGGTTCCTATCCGGCAGCTGGACCGGCTGGAAGGGCGGGGCGTCAGCTACTGTGCCGTCTGCGACGCTTTTTTCTTCCGTGGAAAACCGGTGGCGCTGCTGGGCGATGGAGAATACGCCCTTCACGAGCTGAAGGAACTGCTTCCCATCACCGGACCTGTCACCGTCTGCACCAACGGCCTTGCACCTTCTGTGGAATTTCCTCCGGAGGTGACGGTCTGCCGGGAGCCCATCCGGCGGCTTGTGGGAGACGACCGGCTTCAGGCTGTGGAATTTTCCGATGGTTCTATCCTGGAGACGGAGGCGCTCTTTGTGGCCCTGGGAACCGCAAAGGGCAGTGATCTGGCCCGAAAACTGGGAATCCGTCTGGAAGACAACCGGATCGTAGTCAACGAACAGATGGCCACTCCGCTTCCCGGCGTATTTGCCGCCGGGGACTGCACCGGCGGAATCTATCAGATCTCCATCGCCGTGGGAGAAGGCGCCCGGGCCGCCCTCTCCGCTATCCGTTTTCTGCGGGAAAATCAGATGGAGGAAAGCCTCTGTGCTTCCCCCGATTAACGCGAAACGTCCGGGTCAGAGAAATCGCCTCTGCCCGGACGTTTTATCGATCAGTTTCCGCACTCAATACTGATGGCGTTGAACTGATCCAGAATCTGTTCCACCTTCAGGTTCTTCTTTTCTTCACCCTCCAGATCCATCACGGCCCTTCCCTGATGCAACATCAGCAGCCGGTCGCCGTATTCCACCGCATAGCGGAGATTATGGGTCACCATAATGGTGGTCAGTTTTTTCTCTCTGACGATTTCATCGGTGAGCTCCATGATCCGCTCCGCGGTTTTGGGATCCAGAGCCGCCGTATGCTCATCCAGAATCAGGAAATCAATGGGCGTCATGGTGGACATCAGCAGCGACATGGCCTGCCGCTGGCCACCGGAGAGGCTTCCCACCTTCACCTGCAGCTTATCCTCCAAACCAAGGTTCAGCTGTCTGAGCATTTCCCGGTAATGATCGATGCGGGATTTATCCGTACCTCTCCCCAGCCCGAAAAACTTTCCTTTATTATCGGCCATAGCCATATTCTCCAGAATCGTCATGTTGGGGCAGGTCCCCATGGCCGGATTCTGGTAAACTCTTCCGATCCTCCGAAGCCGGCGGTACTCTTTCTCTCCTGTAATGTCCTTTCCGTCCATCACAATGGAACCGGCGTCCAGATCGATGCTGCCGCAGATCAGATTCAACAGGGAAGTTTTCCCGGAGCCGTTGCTTCCCACCACAGAGACAAACTGTCCGTCTTTCACCGTCAGATTAAAATCCTGAAACAGACACATCTCATTGACGGTGCCCGGATTGTAATATTTCGCGATATGCTGCAGTTCAAGCATGGTGTTCTCCTTTCCCGGCTTCCTGAAGCTGAAGTTTTTTCTTCTGCTTTCTCTCCATGCTGATCACCAGAATCACCAGGAACAGCACCGCCGTAATCAGTTTCATGGCCTGGGGCTCGAAAAAGCGGATAGCCGCCGCCACACAGGCTTTGTAAATAATCGCCCCCACAAATACCGCCGTGGTCGCTTTCACAAATGTCAGCTTTCGGAACAGGCTCACGCCGATAATCACGCTGGCCAGACCAATAACCATGGATCCGGTTCCCACAGAAATGTCGAATACCTTTTCTTCCTGGCAGAACACACAGCCTCCTAAAGCCACCAGCCCATTGGAAATCGCCAGTCCCAGAATTTTCACATTGCCCTTGTCCTTTGCCAGCGAGGTGACCAGGTTTTCATTGTCTCCCACCGCCCGCAGCAGGTAACCGGATTTTGTATTCATGTAAAAATCCAGCAGCAGCTTGCAGATCAGGGCAACGACCAGAATCACCAGAATGGTCACGACGCCCGGGATCTCCTCTCCGAAAATCCCGGTCAGCATGGAATTATTGAAAATGGTCTCCTGAGAAAACAGAGGAACGTTATTGGTTCCCGCCACCACCAGATTTACCGTATACAAAGCGGTCATCATGATGATTCCGGAGAGCAGATCACGCACTTTGAATTTTACATGAATCAGACCGGTGCAGATGCCTGCCAGCACGCCGGCCGCAAAAGAAATCAGCAGCGTCAGATAGGGATTGACGCCCCGGGTAATCAGAGCCGCCGTCACCGCCGCCCCCAAAGGAAAGCTTCCGTCCACCGTCAGATCCGGAAAATCCAGAATCCGGTAGGTGATATATACGCCCAGAGCCAGAATCCCGTAAATCAGGCCCTGCTCCACTATGGTAATCAGAAAATCCATTTTCTATCTCCTCCATGTTCCGCTTACTGCGCGATTTCGTCAAATACCTCCACGGCCCTCTCCGTCATGGAGTCGGGAATGGCAATTCCCAGTTCATCGGCCACCGCCTGGTTAATATACAGGCTGCTGTCCGTCAGAAGTTCATAATTCATATCCTCCGCGCTGGCCTCGCCTTTCAGGATTTTGGCCGCCATCTTTCCGGTTTCGATTCCCAGATTAACATAATCCAGACCCTCTGCGGCCAGACATCCGTTCTTCACCTGCTCGATTTCGCTGCCGAATACCGGAATATTTTTCTTGTTTGCCGCATCCAGAACAGAGGGGAGCGCGCTGACCACTGTATTGTCGGTGAGGTTGGTGAGGCAGTCCACTTTGTCCAGAAGATCCGCGGCTGCCAGAGAAACCTCTGAAGTATTGGTGACGCCGGCAGTCTCCAGGGTAAATCCATAGTCGCCCGCCAGTTTCTCATACTGGCTGATGCTGTACACGGAATTGGCCTCGCTGGTGGTGTAAAGGATACCGATGGTTTTGGCGTCCGGCAGAAGTTCACGAATCATTTTCAGCTGTGCTTCCACCGGCAGCTGGTCACTGGTTCCCGTCACCGCTCCCACCGGCTTTCCATCCGAGTCGGCCAGCTGGGCTTCCTCCGGATTGGTCACTGCCGTGTAGACCACGGGAATTCCTTTATCCATTGCCGCGTTGTAGGCTGCCTGCGCGGCAGGAGTGGCAATGGCGCAAATCAGATCCACTTTGTCTGCCACAAAACTCTGAGCGATCTGGGCTGCGGTTCCCATATCGGAAGCCGCATTGTTGACTTTTACGGTAAGATTCTTTCCTTCTTCCAGTCCCTCTTCCTTCAGCCCCTCCAGGAAACCTTCCCGGCAGTTATCCAGAGAGCCGTGCTCCGCAAACTGGGAGATGCCGATGGTATAGCTTTCCCCGCCGGAGGAGTTTTCAGACTCCGATGCGGAAGTCTTCGCTCCGCATCCTGCAAACGCGGCGGTAAGAAGTGCTGCTGTGATCATCAGGGAAACCATTTTCTTTTTCATAATCATACGCTCCTTTCTTTTCAGGTCGGAATCGCCTCTGCGAATCCCGGCCTCCTGCGAGCAGCGGTGAAGAGAAGTCCAAACACAGCCTGACGGCCGGCGGGCAGCCACACAGATTTCTCTGCCGCTGCCCGCCTTATGCTTTCACAAAAAAACCGCCTCAGGCTTTTGCCTGAGACGGTAATAAAATACAATCTTATTATCGCGGTACCACTCAACTTGACGAATCGTCCACTCTGCTCGCGTACTGACATACGCTCCTGATTGATAACGGGTTCGGTTCCCGTCGACGCCTACTCTGGTGATTCCGTCCATCCTGCCTTTCCAGCGGTTGCTGTCATCAAAAGCAGAAATTTCCGAATCCGTTTCGGGCCGCCCTCGAAAGTCCATTCAGCGTTAAAATCCATACGGCAATCCCACCGCCTGCCGCTCTCTGTGATTTCTTTTAAGGCTTACTCCTCTTTCTCATTGGTTTTTCTTACTGATAATCATTATATGCAGACAGAAGGTTTCTGTCAACTGTTTTTTAAGACCACTTTCTGCCGCCCGGTTCGCGGATGCACGCACACATTCCCTCACGGATTGCACATTTTACATGGCTGATATCCCTCTTCGATCAGTTCCTGACGGGTTCCGGTGTATTCCTTCCTGTTTTCCTCCCGGATCCGCTTTGCCCCGCTGCAGGATTCCAGATGAAATTTTCCGGAATTGGTGTTTACAATGTAGGTCCGTACTTCTTCCTGGCCGGCCTCCGCTTCGTCTGTCCCGTCATTTTCATCTTCGGAAACTGTTCCGACTTCCTCTGCCATATCCCCGTCATCCCGACGACTGTCTCCTGTGGCATAGTCGATTTCAATGCCCGGCTGGACATTATAGACAAATACGTTATAGCAGACGCTCTCCCCCGCGTCTTCCACGGATTCCGCTTCCATCTGCACGCCGGAGGCCACCAGATTGTCCCCTTCGTAAATCGGAGTCACCCGGTACACCACATGGCCATCCGTTTCCTCCACATAATCTGCCACTTCATTTTCAAAAGGCAGCATCCCCTCCACATTCATATAGCGGGTCCCGGTAATAAGGTTTTCCACATTGGCGTTTTCCGCCGTCAGCTGATACCCTATAAGGTGGCAGCGGTTGTAAAGAGATCCGCCTTCCACATTCTCATACCGGACACTGTGCCAGCCTGTAGGCTTTACCTCACTGATATCTCCCCGTTCCTCCCGGGGCATCAGATCCTGTCCCACGCAGGCCACCGCCGTCTGGCAGCGTCCCAGTTCGTCCAGCGGGCTGTACTCCTCAAAAGACGTTTCCGTCAGTTCCTCTGCCGAAAAATCCGGCTGGTTGCCCTCCAGCTCCACATAAGGCTCCCCGCTGTAGGCGGGAACTTCTTCCTGATCCACGATAAGAATATTTCCCGCATCGGAATGCTCCGCCCAGTCTTCCGTCTGCGCCGCGCTGTTTTCCCCTGCGTTTTCCCGATAACCTCCCGTCTCCCCGGGCAGTCCGCAGCCAGCGACAGCCAGCAAAAAGGACAGGGTCAGATACAGCGCCTGTCTCCATTTCTTCATACTCTGTCACTCCCCTTTTTTCAGAGATCTTCTGTTTTCTCTGATGATATCCGCCGGACGGACATTTTTCAGCGCCGAAAAGAATTCTCCGTACCGCCGCAGTCTCTCCGGCGCCGCTTCTTCCGGCAACGGCATTTCCCAGATTCTTTCACCGGTCGTACACACCAAAACGTCCATCGGCGTTTTCAGAAGATGTGAAAGTGCGGTCATATGATCCAGAGACGGCAGCGTTTTTCCGGAAAACCAGCTGTAAACCGACTGAAAGGAACCGATTCCCAGCGTAATCCGGAGATCCCTGACCGTCAGTCCCTTCCGAAGACAGACTTCGCGGATCGTCCGTCCCGTCATCTGCACATCAAGTACCGGAAATTGATAAAAGTCCATCCGCGTTTCTTCCTCCAAACGTTTTCTTTCCTTCTCAGTATAATAAAAGCGGTGAATTTTGTCACTACTTTTACAGTATAATATTTTGCAAATCTATTTTTAAAAGCAAAAAACCGGAGGAGATTCCACATATTCCGTGAGAACCTCCTCCGGGTTTTCGCTGTCGGGTTACGCTTTACCAGGGAGCAGACGCATCCCGCCGTCAGCAAGTCTGACGTTTCCGCATGCCTCCCTGGGCTGTTAGGTACAAACTGTTAAAATTCAATCTCGGAAATCTTCACCGGCCGGTGTTCCTCCACGGATTTCTTTGCCGCCAGGCCCATCAGCACCGGTTTCAGTCCGTCTTCCACACCCACCGGTGTGTCCGTGTCGTTCTCAATGGCGTCCACAAACTGGCGGATCTCCTCCGCATAAGCTGCCATATATCTCTCCAGGAAGAAGAACAGGGGCTTCTCGCCGGTCACGCCGTCCGCATTGCTGATGACTGCGTTGGACTGGCTGTCATTGGCATTGGCCACCATTCCCCTGGAGCCGAACACCTCTGCTCTCTGATCGTATCCGTAAACGGCTTTTCTGGAGTTGTCGATCACCGCGATAGCGCCGTTGGCCATCTTCAGGGTGATCACTGCGGTATCCACATCTCCGGCTTCCCCGATGGCGGGATCCACCAGAACTGCGGACTGAACATACACTTCCTCGGCGTCGCAGCCGGCCAGGAAACGTACCATATCAAAATCATGGATGGTCATATCCAGGAACATACCGCCGGACACTGCCACATACTCTGCGGAAGGGGGTTCCGGATCTCTGGAAGTAATCTTGATGATATGGGGATCTCCCACCTTTCCGGATACCACCGCATCTTTCACGGCGCGGAAATTATGATCAAATCTGCGGTTAAATCCCACCTGATACTTCGTTTTCTTCCCTTCCAGAGCCTTCATAACCTCTTTGATCTTCTCCACATCGTGATCGATGGGTTTTTCACAGAACACATGCTTTCCTGCCTCAATAGCCTCGATAGAAATGGGGGAATGCGTGTCTGTGGAGGAGCAGATCAGCACTGCGTCAATCTCCGGATCCGCCAGAATCTCTTTATAATCTTTTGTAGTATTGGGAATTCCCAGTCCCGCCGCCCATTTTTCCGTCTGTTCGTTCATAAACGGATCTGCGATGGTTTTCACTGTTGCGTTCTTTACATAATTGGAAATACTTTCCGCATGTACCTTTCCGATGCGGCCTGCTCCGATAATACCAATCGTTACCATGATTGTTTCTCCTTTCATTCCCATTTTACGGGAAATCTCCTGCTTTTTGGCTGTAAAGATTATAACACTTTATCATAAGTTCATCAATACTTTTCCAACTTTTTCACAAAATCTGTCCTCTCAGTTCTGCCAGTTGATTTTCTGTCCGGTTACCAGGGGAAATTTCCGCAAATTCATCCCGTCAAGTGCCTCCCTTTCCATGGAAACCGCCTGAATCTGGCTGTTGTCGTAGGTTTTGTAATAATAAATTCCCCGATCCGCATTTACACAGCAGGAATAGGTGGTCACATCCGGCACTCCCTCCGGTGTGATCACGGATCCGCGAACCATGGCCACTCCCTCCAGAATATGAAAAAACTGAGACACCGGCGCCAGACCCTCGCCCGACGCCTGGGAATTCCACTTTAAAAAGGCCGCCTTCACAAAACGGGAGGCCGGAGAAAAATCTCCCGGCAGTCCCATTGCCCCCATTCCCTGTCCGAAAGGAGACAGATTCAGTTCTCTGGCAAACCCTTCCCCGGGAAACTCCGCTCTTAAGTTTACATAATTTCTCATGTGTTCCAGATAATAAGGAAAGGGAGGATTGTTGGTCAGGACCCCAAAAGGATTGTCATAAAGATGTACGCCCTCCCGATCTGCCTCCAGCACCAGACATCCGCTGCGGTCCGCCAGCATCCAGTGAAGCGGCGCCAACGGCAGCGCCTCGGCAAAAGGAACATGAAGAAGGCTCACCATTCCCAGAAGGTTCCGGGCTTCCGTGAGATTGGCACACTGTCCCAGCACCCAGGGAATCAGTTCCCAGGGCGTCACATTTTTCTTTCCCGGCTGTTCCGGAACATAACAGGCATTTTCCGGAAAATTCAGGCCTGCCATTCCCAGCCCTTTTTCATTGACCGCCTCCGCATACAATGGATATTCCTTCTCCACAGAGGCCATGCCGATCATGGCGTAGTGGTTGGAAAGCTGCGGCTCCCGGCAGAATCGGAAAGAATAATTTCGCGGCGTAATTACCACCTGTTCTCCAAAATGATACTCCAGATCCAGATTTCTTCCGAAATAAAAATCGCCGTTTTCATAAGTGATGCATGTACACATGGAAACACCTCCGTTTCATATAAAAATTTCTGTAGTCATTATGCGAGCGCTATGCGCGCATGGTACCTCCGGATTTCATTTCTAACCGTCTGATCTTTAACGATATTTTTCCCTGTTATTTCTTTTTCATCCGCTGCTGCAGCGTCTTCAGAAGCTCCGGCTCTTCTTTATGAAAAGACCTCCAAACCGCCAACACCGTCCTGTTGTCAGTTCAGAGGTTAAACTCTCCGATTTTCTCTTTATTCCTGGCTGTAACTGCCCTTTTCTCTCCTTTTTACCCGGTAAAGAGCCCGGTCCGCGCGCTCCACCGCCAGCTCCATGGAATCATTTTCCCTGACATCCGTGATACCCATGGATACCGTAGGCCAGTTATCCCCCGCCTCAGGCAGCGCCCCCTGCCGGAGTGCCTGAAGAATCCGCCTGGCCAGCATTTCCGCCCGTTCCTTTCCCTCCAGTTCTCCGCAGAGCAGCAAAAATTCATCTCCGCCCATACGGCACACCACATCCTGGCTCCTCACGGAAGACTGAAGGATATTCGCCACCTGCTTCAGCACCCGGTTTCCCATCATATGCCCGCAGGTATCATTTACCTTTTTAAAATTGTCCAGATCCAGAAGGAACATCCAGCTGTTGCCGCGCTTCCAGGATTCCCATATTCTGGCAAACGCTCTGTAATTATATGTCCCTGTCAGACTGTCTTTTTGAGCCAGTTCCTCCAGTTCCTCCGCCTTGCTCTGTGCTTCCTGTACCCGTTTCAGTAAAGTTTTGGGATAATACTCTCCTTCCATCTGTGCCCTGAAAGGTATAGACTGGTGAATATGTATCACCTGCCACTTTCCTTCTTTTCTGCGATACAGAATAGAAAAACGGCTGTCCATATCAATGCCCGTCTTTCCGTCCCCTCTCTCCCACCAGATATGGATGCCTCCATATACCAGCACAGCGTCGGGTGACGCTTCCAGCTGTTCACACCAGAAGTTCTGAAAACGGAAATGAATGTCCCTCCGCTCCAGGAGTTCCTCCCGCAGTGCCGGGAAAAAGCTGTCCCTGCCCACATAATATTCATGAGCTCCTGTTCCCACTATCACACATTGCGGATCCACCATCTCCCATGCCTGCCGGACCTCATCTTCTTTTCCTGTAAGATATATACGCCAGAGATCTTCTGTACACCTGCGAAAATCCATAACGATAACTTCTCCTGCCTTCTTTTGAATTGGCCGTATCTCCTATGTCTCTTCCATGATGTCCCCACACCGGCAACCATATATTATAAATGCCAATTCCGGAAGCCGCAAGTAGTTTCCCCCGATTTATTGTCCTTTTATCCCGTTTTTTTACCTTTGGCACACCGAATATTCTCTTTGATTAAAAAAGTCCCTCTTCCAGTTGAAATTTCCTTCTGGCGATGATAAATTTCTGATGCTTGGCAGCGGATCCGACGTTCTCGCCGCAGAGATCTCCAATCCGCCCGCAGAGGAAACTGCCGGCAAAATCCGGCATCAGACGCTTCTTTCACCCACGGTATCTTCGCCCCATCACCGTCACATCCGAAACACCTTCCGTATGCCGGGGAGGGCAGATCCGATCCGGGTCAGCAGCGCCGCTGCCGCGCACACGGCCACATAGGTTCCCAGCAGATACCAAAGCGGCGCCCGCTCATAGGGGATGACCTCTCTCAACTCCCGCAGCAGCAGCGGGTGAATGATATACACTCCGAAACTGAGGCCCGAACATACCTCCAGTACCGTTCCCGGCTTTTTCCCCTGCAAGCGGTTTCCAATACGATATAACACCGAAAACAGCGCCGCCGCATACAGAAATACTAGCAGGCTGTAATTGGAATAGCCGATGCTGTATTTCCCGGTGAGCTGCACATAGACAAAAATCATCGCCAGGGAGATCGCTCCCACCGCCGTCAGAATCCGCCGTTCCAGGCGGGACAGTCCCACATGCGCCAGATACCAGCCCGCCAGATAGTAGGCGGTAAATCCGCAAAAAAACTGCAGTCGGAATTTATTGATCAGACTGTTCCAGTATTCCAGCGGTTCCCATATAGCCGCCAGGGCCTGAATCAGCGGTACAGAAAACTGCGTAAGCAGGGAAATTCCCAGAAACAGCCGCACCAGCCCTGCGTTTTCCCTCCGCGCCACACAGCGAAGAAAGGGGGTGATCAGATACAGCCCCACCGCCATATACAGATACCACATATGGTAATGTCCGAAAATAAAATCATGAATCAGTTCCGGCACATCGGCCCTCTCTCCCCTGACCAGAGGAAAAACCGCCTGATACAGCACCGCATAGAAGGCAGACCAGAACGCCAGCAGAAGCGCCAGATTTTTCACATTCCTCCCGTAAAATTTTCTCACGGAAAACTGCCGCCGTTCATCCAGCAGCAGCGCGCCGGAGGTCATCACAAACAGCGGCACCGCGGCCCGGGAAATGCTGTCAAAAAAATTTCCCAGAACAAATTCCCGGGAAATGGTATCAAAGGACTTCACAAACATCGAACTGCAGTGGATCATCACCACCATCAGCGCCGCAGTCGTCCGGATCAGATCCAGCGATACGATACGCTGCGCTTTCTTTTGTACCTTCATCTTTTTCTCTCCTGCCAAAAGCGGAATTTTCCTGCTTCCATCTTAACTTCACCGCCGGATATTCTACCGCTGTGACGGCCACTCAGAGGCAGCCGCGAAAATGCTTCCGCTGCAGCCGGACAGCCCCGGCATTTTCCTGTCCTCTGCGCTGTGCGCCGCCAAATCGCCTTAACGTATCCAGTGATATTTTCTGTGTCTGCATCTTCTCCGGTACATTTCATTGAACAGCAAAACTCCAATCAGATCCCGAAAACCGCAGCCGGCCTCCAGAATCCTGGCCAGGCCGCCATCCTCCCGGGCGTCCTCCGCCTCCATCTCCCGTTCAATCTTCCCGCACAGATGCTCCATCATCCGTTTGTCCGGATATTCATCAAACATGATGCTGCCGTCATACTCCATCCGGTCACACTCCCGTTCCACCTTTTCCTGGATTCTGGCTGCGGTGCGGGAGTAAAAGGACTGCATCACCTTCCGGTCCCTCTCCTCCTCCTTTTCCTCCTCCCAGGAAAAACCAAAGGGCAGATATACCGGTATGGTCTGCTGAAACTGCATAGCTCCACCTCACACAGGTTCTCTCTATAACCTATGCGGCAGTCCCGAAAACGTCACAAAATACCGTTTCTTCTTCCGAACGTAAAATACTGCTATCAGTGTATCTCACCCTCCTCTCAAAGTCAATCCTTTGCGTCCGTATGTTTCTCTGCCCTTCTCAGCCGCGCCAGGGCGCTCCTCTCATTTTCCTCCAGTTTCATGCGGATGGTACGGATGGCCTGTCCGGTCTGCGGAATCACCAGATATTCCAGGGCATTCACCCTTCTCCGGGCGCTCTCCAGTTCTGCCGCCAGCAGCTGACAGGTTTTTTCCGTCTGTGCCAGCAGAAATAATTTTCGGCTCACCTCCCCCATTCTGCGGACCGCTTCGTCCAGACGGGGGGAAGAAAACGCATATCCAAAAGATCGGATCTCCCGTTCCCCGGCATTCCCCGGGTCAAATACCGGGACCTCCACGCCCATAATATTCTGTGTCCGCAAGGCAAGAGACAGCTCCCCCGCCCCGGGCAGCAGCGCCGTCTGCAGATCGGAAGCTCCCATGGAAGCCGCCGCCAGTGCAAATGCTTTTTGAGCTTCTCTCAGCGCCTCCTCGGTCTCGCGGCGGAGCATCCGGTTTCTGCGGATGAGTTCCAGAAAACGGCGCATCATCTCATCCCGCCGATCCTTCAGAAGATCATGTCCCCTGACCGCCGCCTCCAGCTTTCTTTTCAGTCTCCCCAGTTCCATTCGTGTGGGAATCACCGGATTCTGTGCCACCGTTCCTGCCTCCTTCCCATTTTCCGTAAAATCGTTCCAGATACTCCTCATCGATCCGCTTCAGTTCACTGCGGGGCAGCATGGACAGCAGACGCCAGCCGATATTCAGCGTCTCCTCCACATCCCGGTTTGTCTCAAATCCCTGGGACAGATACTCCTCTTCAAAGGCGTCCGCAAACCGTGCATACCGGCGGTCCAGAGAGGACAGGGCGGCTTCTCCCAGAATCACCATCAGTTCCCTCACCTCCTTGCCGCGGGCGTAAGCGGCAAACAGCTGATTCATGGTGCCGGAATGATCTGCCCTGGTTTTTCCCTCGCCGATTCCCTTGTCCTTCAGCCGGGAAAGGGAGGGCAGCACATCGATGGGCGGCAGGATTCCCCTGCGGTACAGATCCCTTCCCAGCAGGATCTGTCCTTCCGTGATATAGCCGGTGAGATCGGGAATGGGATGGGTCTTGTCATCTTCCGGCATGGTGAGAATGGGAAGCAGCGTAATGCTCCCCGCCTTTCCCTTCTTCCTTCCCGCCCGCTCATAAATGGACGCCAGATCCGTATACAGATAGCCGGGATATCCTCTCCTCCCCGGTATTTCCCGGCGGGCCGCCGAAATCTCCCGCAGGGCGTCCGCATAGTTGGTCATGTCGGTGAGAATCACCAGCACATGCATGTCCCTCTCAAAAGCCAGATACTCTGCCGCTGTCATCGCCATACGGGGCGCGGCGATCCGCTCCACCACCGGGTCCTTCGCCAGATTCAGGAACAGAACGCTCCGTCCCAGCGCCCCCAGCGCGCGGAAGCTTTTCCTGAAAAATTCCGCCTCCTCAAAGGGAATTCCCATAGCCGCAAATACCACGGCAAAAGGACCGTCTTCCTTCTTCACCCGGGCCTGCGCCGCAATCTGCGCCGCCAGCTTCGCATGGGGAAGCCCCGACGCGGAAAAAATCGGCAGCTTCTGTCCCCTCACCAGCGTATTCAGGCCGTCAATGGCTGACACCCCTGTCTGAATAAATTCGTCCGGATATTCCCTGGCTGCCGGATTCATGGGGAGCCCGTTCACATCCATCCGATGGTCGGGAAGAATTTCGGGGCCTCCGTCCGCAGGCCGTCCCATGCCGTCAAACACCCGTCCCAGCAGATCCTTTGACACGCCCAGCTCCATTCCCCGTCCCAGGAACCGCACCCGGCCTCCTCTGGGGCGAATTCCCGCGGCGCTCTCAAACAGCTGCACCAGCGCGTTTCCACCGTCAATTTCCAGTACCCGGCAGCTGCGTATCTGCCCGTCCTCCAGCCGGATTTCTCCCAGTTCATCGTAGGCTACGCCCTCCACATCCTGCACCAGCATCAGCGGGCCGGCCACCTCCTGAATACTCCGGTATTCTCTGGGCATTTTTCACGCCTCCTTCCTTTCCTGTCCATCTTCCTCCGTCACCCCTGTCTGTTCCGCCAGCTGCTCCAGGATTTCCCCGTATTCCCTGTCCGCTTCCTCTTCCGGCACATACTTGAACCGTCCGATCCGCTCCCGTACAGGAATCGTCAGCAGCCTGCGGATATCTGCTCCCCTTGCGAGAGCCCGCTGCCCCTGCTCCCAAAAAGCCAGCACAAGACTTCCCAAAAGAAACTGTTTCCCGGGTGACGTCCAGGTATCCACCCGGTGAAAAGAGTTCTGATGAAGAAAATCCTCCCGAACAGAGCGGGCCGCCTCCAGTTTCAGCCGGTCCCCGGCCGAAAGAGCATCCATTCCCACCATATTTACCATTTCCTGCAGTCTGGCTTCCTCCTGCAAAAGCCGCATCATTTTCCTACGATTTTCCATCCAGCCGGGATCCGTGTGCGCTTCAAACCATGCGCCCATATCCTCCTCATACAGCGAGTAGCTGTTGAGCCAGCTGATGGCAGGAAAATGTCTCCGGTACGCCAGGGAGGCATCCAGTCCCCAGAACACCTTTACCACCCGCAGCGTGGCCTGGGTCACCGGTTCCGCCAGATCACCGCCCGGGGGAGACACCGCGCCGATCACAGTCAGGGAGCCTTCCCGTTTTTCCCGCCCCAACGTTTCCACCCGTCCGGCCCGCTCATAAAACTGCGCCAGACGGCTTCCCAGATAGGCAGGATATCCTTCCTCTCCGGGCATTTCCCCCAGACGTCCGGACATTTCCCGCAGAGCCTCCGCCCACCGGGAGGTGGAATCCGCCATCAATGCCACCGAATATCCCATATCCCGATAATATTCCGCAATGGTGATTCCCGTATAAATGGATGCCTCCCTGGCCGCCACCGGCATATCTGAGGTATTTGCAATCAGAACGGTCCGTTCCATCAGGGAACGCCCCGTAAGCGGATCTCTCAGTCGGGGAAATTCCTTCAGCACATCCGTCATCTCATTTCCCCGCTCTCCGCAGCCGATATAGACCACCAGATCTGCCTGCGCCCATTTGGCCAGCTGATGCTGGATCACTGTCTTTCCGCTTCCGAAAGGACCGGGCACCGCCGCGGCCCCTCCCCGGGCAATGGGGAAAAAGGTATCGATCACACGCTGCCCCGTCACCAGCGGCTCCGTAAGCGGAAGTTTTCTTCCACAGGGGCGCGGACGGCGCACCGGCCAACGGCTGATCAGGGTAATCTCGCGCTCCTCTGTCCCGGTATCAATGACGGCGGCTGCCTCTTCCACCCTGAGACGGCCTCTGCGGATTTCCTTTACCTTCCCGCAGACGCCCCACGGCACCAGAATCCGATGCTCGACCGCAGCCGTCTCCCTGACAGTGCCAAGGATATCTCCCGCCTCCACCGGATCGCCCACCTCTGCCGCCGGAACAAATTCCCACTGTTTTTCCCTGTCCAGCGGCGCAATGGCCACGCCTCGCCGCAGATTCGGCCCGGTTTTCTCCCGAAGCTTTTCCAGCGGGCGCTGGATCCCGTCATAGATTTCTCCCATCAGCCCCGGTCCCAGTTCTACGGAAAGCGGCTCCCGGGAAGATTCCACCGGTTCCCCCGGCGTAAGCCCCGCGGTTTCCTCGTATACCTGTATGGAAGCCATTTCTCCCCGCATCTCAATAATCTCACCGGTAAGCCGCTGATGTCCCACATAAACCACATCAAACATCTTTGCGTCTTCCATTCCCCGGGCCACCACCAGAGGCCCTGCCACTTTTTTCACCATCCCGGTATCCATTCTGTCATTCACCCTTTCTCCATTTCATCTGCCGGCTCTGCTCCCACCGCCTGCCGCCAGAGCTGCCGCAGCCCTTCCATGCCCTGCCCGGTATTTCCGGACAGTCCCGGAATCAGCACTACCGCCGGAAGCATCCGTTTGCGAAGCTCCTCCAGCTGTCCGGAGAGCTTTGCCCCCAGCGCCTCCGTCATAAAAATCACCCCATACTCCTCCCGGCAAAGCTGTTCCAGCAGCGCACTGGCCGCCTGCTCCTCTTCCACGGGAAATACCCGGATTCCCGCCGCGGCAAACCCACAGATACTGTCATAATCTCCCAACACCGCCGCCCGGTACATGTTATCGCATCCTTTCTCCGCCCCCATACTTTTTTTCTTCCAGAATCATCCGCACCCGCCGGATTTCCTGCTCCCTGGACAGAAAATACGCCAGAATGATTCCTCCGGAAAAAATATCCTGACGGATCCGTCCGATCAGCTGCCGGAGCCTGCCCTGCTGCCAGCGCTCCAGCTTTGACGCAGCCGACGGAGAGTCAAAGAGTTTCGCCGCCTCCCCGTACCCCGCCCCTTTCAGCCAGTGCTTTATGGTTTCTTCTCCCTCTGACGCTTTCCGGGCCAGGCAGGAAGGCTTCAGACGATTGATCTCAACCAGCGCCTGCCGGAAACGCTCCTGTCCCCATCCGGCCCGTATCCCCCGCAGAAGAATGCTGATATCGGCATTTTCCGCCGTCATCCCGGCATACTCCCGCACCGCGCGGATACCGGAACGTTCCCCCTCCCACAGCATTTCCTCCAGCGCCACCCGATCCAGAAGCAGTTCGCACAGTTGTCCGTCTCCCTGCTTTTCCAGCACCTCTTTCGCCAGGCGGACGGCTCCCTTCATTTTTTCCGAAAGGGAAGCTTCCTCCGCTGCGGCCAATAGCGCTTCCCCCTTCCGGCAGCACTCCCTCATCTCTTCTGGCACCATATTTCCCCCAAACGGCGCCTTGACCGCCGCTTTCAGCATCCGCAGTCTGTGAGGAATCCACAGAATCCGCAAATCCTCCCGCACCCCGTCCAGACTGGAAAATATCTGCCGGATTTTCCTGATCTCCCGCTCAAATATTTCTTCCGTATCCTTCTCTTCTCTTCCTGTCTCCCAGCCCCGCCCGCCAAGAAGCTGCAGACACTGCTTCATGGAATCCCTCTGCAGCGCCTGAAAATCCTCTTCTGTCAGCAGCCGGTTCTCCAGTACGCGGATTCTGGCTGAAGCATAAACGTATGGATGCTTACTCATCAGCTGTCCTCCATAAGATCCGGCTCACCGCTTCCTGCACCCATGCCCGCCGCTCGCCTGCCAGAGCACGCCAGGTAGCGTTAATTTCCATTCTGCCGTAAATCAGAACAAAGCCCTCCGGTTCTCTGTTTCTCTCTCCCCGGATTGTCAGTGTCCCGCCCATCCTGCGGGCCGCCTGCTTCACCTTTCCCGGAAAGTCTCCCGGCATCCTTGCCAGGTCCGTTTCTGCCAGACACAAGATTCCATCCCCCGGCAGTACCACCCTCTCCAGCATCCTCTCCAGCACCGAAAAATACGATTCCGTATCCATCCCCATAAATATTTTTCCGGCCGCATTCTCCACCTCCCGCAGAATCTTTTGCTTCATTTTCAGAAGCTGCAGGCGATTTTCCCTTTCGCCATCCTCCCGGACGCGCCAGGTCATCTGCTGCCGCTTTACCTCCAGCTGTCTGTGAATTTCTCCCACCGCTTCCTCCGTCTTTGCGCGTTCCTCCTGCCAAATTCGCTCCGTTTCCATGCGTGTCTTCTCTTTCCATTCGGCTGCCGCCTCCTCCCCTTCCTTCAAAATCTGCCGTAATATCTTTTCCATTCCGGACACCGCTTCCGCCTCCTCTTCGTATCCCGCTTACACGGGAATCGCGCTGACTGCCAGAAAAGACACCAGCAGCGCCAAAATCGCATACGTTTCCACCATGGCCGGAAACAGCATGGCCTTGGCAAACTGGTCCGGCTTTCTTGCCACGATCCCGATGGACGCCACCGCTGTCCTGCCCTGATAAACAGCAGACACCAGCCCCACAATCCCCATGGGAAGACAGGCCGCAAACAGCAGCAATCCCGTTCCCGGCGTAAGCTGTGCCGGCGCCTGTCCCAGAAGTCCCACCCGGGAAAGGGTAATAAAGGCGATCAGCAGCCCGTAAATGCCCTGGGTTCCCGGCAGCAGCTGAATCACCAGCACCTTTGCGAATTTTTCCGGATCCTCCGTCACTACGCCGGCAGCGGCCTGCCCGGCCACTCCCACACCGTAGGCTGATCCGCAGCCCGCCAGCACAGCCGCCGAGGCGGCCCCCAGCAATGCCCATACAATACCATCCATCATCACAGCTCCTCCTTGATTTTTACATATTTCGTCTCCTGCGCAAATGGCCGAAACGGTCTGCCTCCGCCCTCATAGAATTTCCCGAAAAATTCCACATACTGCAGACGGCAGGTGTGTACATAGGCCCCCAGCAGGTTAATTGCCAGATTCAGAAGGTGTCCCGCCAGAAATACCGGGACAAATCCCACAGGTCCCAGCATCACGCCCATCTGATTGATCACCGACGCGATCACTCCCGTTGCCAGTCCCAACGCCAGCAGCCGGGAATAGGAGAGTACGTCTCCCAGCCACCCGGTAATGTTGTACAGTTCATAAGCTCCCAGCGCCAGCCGCAGAAAGGTGCTTTTTGCCTGGCGTCCCGCAAAAAACAGAATTCCTGCCGCTCCCGTCACCGCAAGGATTTTCCCGGCTGCGTCTGCCGCCGGTCCCAATTCCAGATGGATTCCGGTGACGGACCGGAAGATCTCCCCCGGAATAAGAAGCAGCAAAAGTCCTGCCAACAGCAGATACCACAGCACTGTCTGACAGATAAAATCTCCGTACCTCCGTTCCCGCAGACAGCACGCTCCCCGGATGGCCAGCCCTGTCAGCAGATGAATCAGGCCAAACAGCATAGCGTACAGAAGCATTTTCATGGGATCCTGTATCGGAGCAAACCACACCGCCGGAAGAAGGCTTCTTCCCTCCGGGGGCACAATACCCAGAAAAGCGCCTGCCGCCACATCCACCGCGTCTCCGAAGTAACTCCCAAACAAAACTCCCCAGATCAGTGTGGAAATACCGCACCAGAAAAACAGTTTCACGGATCTGCGCCAGGCATCGGACATTTCGGAAAAACGCAGCAGCAAAATGCCGCAGCAGACGGCAGTCAGGAATCCGTAAGCCGCGTCTGCCAGCATCATTCCGAAGAAAAGCACATAGAAAATCCACATGACCGCCGTGGGATCCTTCTCCCCCTTTTGCGGCAGTCCGAATGCCTCCAGCACGCCCTGCACCGCCTCTGTAATTTTTCCATTTTTCAGAAGTACCGGCACCGGCTCCCCGGGATCCGGATCCCATACCTCCACCTTGGCCGTAAACTGCTCCAAAATCCGCCGCTTTACCTTTCCTGCCTCCTTCTCCGGCACATACCCTTCCAGAAAAAACGCGGATTTTGACTGCAGAAGCTGTTCCAGCACCCGATATTTTTGTGCCCTCACCCGATAATAATCCTCCGTCAGCTCCAGCTGCGATTTTTTCTCCCACATTCTTTCCATCTCCTGCCGGCAAGCCACCAGACGGTCCCGGTTTCTTCTTCTGGATGCCTCCAGATCCCTGATTTCCTCTGCCGGAGCTCTGTTCCCGTCTCCTGACGGCGCCTCCAGAAAACCCAGGAGCTTCAGCCGTTCTCTCAGCATTCCTTCCTTACGCCGTTCACACAGAATTCCCAGATAGGCCCGTCCTCCCTCCCGACAGAAAATCTCCGCCGCCATTTCCGCAACTTCTTCCGCCGTCATCCCGTCTTTCTCCTGATTTCCCGTTACCGCCCCGGCATTGGCCGTCGGTTTCGCCATCCGCGCCATGTATTTTTCTGCCTCTCTCCCGGGAAGACTTCCGAAAATCACCGCAAAACGCCTGCTTTCGGAAAAATCCAGAGGAATCTTCAGCGATTTCCATGGCTTCAGCCGTTCTATCCGCTTTGCAATCTGCTCATTCTCTGCTTCCAGCGCTTCCGTCTTCCGGGCCAGTTTGAGAATGTTCCCGGCTTCCTGGCAGACGCTCTCCCGATTCTTCTCTCCCTTTTGATACAGGTCTTCCGTCCTGATCGGCTTTCCTTCCAATGCCGCAAACACCGACTGTTTCTCCGGGCGCATCTGCCGCAGGATCTGAAGAGCCCGCTCCAGCTGTTCCGCCTGCTTTTCCATCCGGGAAATCGCCTCCCGTACCTCGGTTCGCGTTTTTTCTTCCCACGGCTGTACCGCTCTTTCTCCCTTCCGCACCGCTCCTTTTCCCGGCTCCTCCCGGCACAGTTCCACAGTTCCCATCCGCTGAAGACTCTCCAGCATCTTTTTTCTGTCCCTTTTCCCCGCGCAGACAGCGATCCGTTTCATTTTCTGAACGGCCATCGGCTATTCCTCCTTTCCCTCCAGCACAATCTTCAGTGCCACCGCCGCCAGCTCCTCTTTTCTTTCCATGGCCTGTTCCCACAGCTGCCGTACCTTCTCCCCGGTCTCATTCTTTCTCTCAGTCTGCCAGGCATCCCATCGGACCTTTTCCCTCTGCAGTTCCTCCGCCGCCCGGCTTTCCGCCTCCAGTTTTCTCCTCTTCCCCTCTGCGTTTGCCTCTCTGTGTGCTCTGGCCACCTTCTCCCGGTGCTCCCGCTCTGCCTCTTCCCGTATCTGTTCCGCTTTCTTTTCTGTTTCCAGCACACGATCCACCATATCCTGAAGCATCACCATTCACCGTCCCTTCCTGATAAAGATAGCCTTTTACAAAACAGCCCGGAATATTCCGAAAACGCTATCCATTATTATCCATCCGACGATGCTTTTCCTGTCTTTGTGCATTTATCCCGAAATCACACCGCACAAACTTTCCATCGTTACAAACAAAAAAAGGCTGCCGCGGTGTGCTGCCCTTTTTCTGCAAATAAAACAAATGCCGGGCAAAACAATGCCCGGCAAAAAGTATAAAAGATATCGTTGATTGCATTCTACCGAAAGAGGCTTCTGCGCTGCTGCTGAACCAGCTTGTCCGCCCGCAGCGCATCGCATAAGCGGCATCTTCCGCACGGTTTCCCGCCATGTTCCGTTGACGGTTCACTCATAAATATATTTCTGGTTTTCCTCCAGATCAATGGTGCTCTGATCCAGCCACTGATAGCCGGTATTAATCACCGCACTGTTATCCAGACCCATCAGCGCCCTGGCTCCCGCCACCACTGTAGCATAACCCATTCCGTAAGGATTCTGGCAGACCACACCGGCCTCCCGGCCATCGTGAATCGCATCAATCTGGTCTTTTCCCACATCAAATCCCACCATCTGAATCTGCCGGTCCTGATAATCATCCAAAATGGACAGCAGCTGTTCGCTGACCTCTTCGTTGGTGGCAAAATAGCCTTTCAGATCCGGGTAAGTATCCAGCACCTGCCGAATCTGATCTTCCAGAGTCTCCTCCTCCTCGGCGGCCGGCTCATAGGAAACCTGCGCCAGAGACACATCGGGATGATTGGCCGTAATCTCATCGGTAAACCCCTGTACCCGGTCCTTGCTGGTCTCTGACAGGCTGGTGTGCGCCGCCACTGCGATCACGCCGCTATCCCCGATCCGTTCACAGAGCCTTCTGGCGGCTTCCTGACCCGCGCCGTAATTATTCGTGACACAGGAAGCATTGACAAGCTCGCTCTCCACTCCTGAATCCAGGATAATCACCGGAATCTGGTTCATGGAAGCAGTCTCCAGCTGGGCCTCGCAGGAACTCATATCCACTGCCGCCAGACAAAGCACATACGGCTTGCCGGCAAGAGCCGCTTCCGTCAGTACGGAATCCAGAATATCCACCTGCTCATTGACACCCACCTCATCTTTGGGAGCATCATAAAGAAACTGGATCTTGTCGCTTCCCCGATAATCCAGCATCTCATTCAGATCATCCACTGCCTGAGAAATTCCTTCCTTCACGGCCTCCCAGTAGCCGGAGTCCTTATTGGTCACCACCACGGCGAACTGTGTACCCGGCTCCAGATTCAGCCCTTCCACCGATGTGTAATCCGCCACCAGGCCTTCCTGCTCCGGGATCGTAATCTCCTTCTCTTCGTCCTGTTCCCCGGGTTCTTCCGTAACCTGGGCCGGCTCCTCTTCCTCCTGCTCCTCCTGAGAATCGACCGCCTCCTCTGTCTTCTGCTCCTCCAAAGAACCGTCCTGTTCTTTCTGCTCCTTCTTACCGCCGCAACCTGCCAGCAGAACCCCTGCCGCCAGCAGCACCGCCAGCATCTTCTTCCGTTTTCTCATCTTGAATCCCCTTTAAAACCATCATTTTCACGATCATTTTTAATATATGGATACTCCTTAATTATACATATCCTGCAAAAATAGTCTATAGGAGATTCTTAAGATTTCTGTGATTTTTTTGTGTATTTTTTATTATAATTGTAACATTTCCGTCATTCTTTTACAGGTTGCTCCTTCTGTCTTCCCATCCCCAGCTCTTTCATAATATTCTGAAATATCAGCACGCTGAAAGGGCCCAGAAAAAATCCCGGCAGTCCATAGAGGAAAAAACCTCCATAAACGGAAATCAGCATCAATGCCGGATGCAGGCCGATCTGCTGCCCGATCAGTCTGGGTTCCAAAAACTGCCGCAGCAAATCCGCAGCCAGATACAGCAGAAAATACCCCAGCCCCATCATATATTCTCCCTGCAGACACCACAACAGCGCCCAGGGAATCAAAATCGTTCCCGTTCCAATAAGCGGCAGCGCATCCAATACTCCCACCACAACCCCCGCCACTAAAAAATAAGGATTTCCAAGAATCCAGAATCCTGTGGCGCACACAGCCGCCACCAGGAACATAATCACCAGCTGAGCTTTCAGGTATCGTCCGCCTGCCCGACAGATTCCCTGCGTTACCCGGACAATTTTTCTTCCCATCTCACTCTTTCGGATCCACTTTCGAAACTGTTCCATATCCCGGATAATCAGCGTTCCGAAAAGGATCACCACCAGCACGCCTCCCACAAGCGCCACGATTCCCTTCACAATCGTCAGTAGATATCCCAGGCAGGCGGGTCCCAGACGATTCTGCAGCTGTTCCGCCAGAAGACCCGCCTGGTAAATCAGAAAGTTCCTGCTTTTTTCTGCCGCAATTCCCGTCATATCCTCCAGCGCGGCGCAGCAGGAATCCAGAAAGCTTCCCGCCTGTTTTCCCCAGTCCGGAATTCCGGCCAGCAGACGCTGCAGCTGCACTACCAGCAGTTCTCCTGACTTCCACAGAACCAGCGCCGCTGCCACTGTAATGAGCAGAATCAGCAGCCCGCCGCCAACACT
The DNA here is from genome assembly GCA_018711275.1 of Candidatus Pullilachnospira intestinigallinarum. Classification (GTDB taxonomy): domain Bacteria; phylum Bacillota; class Clostridia; order Lachnospirales; family Lachnospiraceae; genus Pullilachnospira; species Pullilachnospira intestinigallinarum. The sequence continues at coordinate 6,020 of DVIN01000036.1, read as the reverse complement.
TCTTCGTATCTTCCACTTATGCTCCATCCATCTGGCCGCAGGCAGTACCATGGAGGCCAGCATCCAGCCCAATAAAAAAGGAACCGCTGCCGGGAGCAGATAACGCATTCCCGCGTACACTCCCAGTCCGATTCCGATACCATACAAGATTTTTTTCCGCTCCACCGCCGACACCACACTTTCCCATAAAATTCCTTCATCCCGGCATCAGGAATCCGTTCTTTCATAGTATCCATTCTGTGCGTTTGTCTATGCTGACAGTTTCTTCAAAATCAAGAAAACATTTCCCCTCCGGCTTCACCTGAAAACACATGCTCTGTCCTGTTTTCGGATGGCGAAACTCCAGCCGGCAGGCACATAATCCCAAAGCAGATCCCCTTTCACGTTTTGCGGAAATTCCATCAGGATCCGCAGACTGCGGACCATATTTTCCATCCCCGGCCAGAGGCATCCCGTGACTGGCCATCTGTACGCGAATCTGGTGATGCCGTCCCGTCAGAAGCCGAATCTGTGCCATTCCTATCGAATCTTTCCACTGAAGCACCTGATATTTGAGAATCGCTTTTTTCCCGCCCGCCGTGCCCTCTGGCACCACCGAAGACCGATTCTTCCGTCCATCCTTCAGCAGATAATCCACCAGCGTTCCATTGGACGCCTCCGGTTTTCCACAAAAAACCGCCAGATACCACTTTTTCATAATCCCCTCCTGCTGCTGTCTGTTCAATTTGGCAGCCGCCTTCGGTGTTTTCGCAAAAACCATCACTCCTTCCACCGGCTGGTCCAACCGCTGCACAATCCCCACATAACCGCCCCTTAAATAAATCTTCAGCGCGCTCTCCAGATCCATCTGGCCTACTCTGGCACTCTGCACCGCCATCCCCGCATGCTTCCTGCAAACTAAAATTTCTTTATCCTCATACAAAATGTCCTCTTTACTCCACTGCATTTCTAATTTCCCCTATCTGTCGGTATTTATTCTATTGTATCCTAAAATCTGTCAAAACACCACCAGGCAGACGGTTTTTCCATAAAAAAAGGCAACAGTAACACCCAAACGGTGAACTGCCGCCAAAAATGAACAACCGCTATATCTCATCTAAATCGATATAACGGTTGTTCTAATGATTTTCTTTATTCAATTTTTTACCTCTTACTGTTCTTTCTTACTTACTTTTTAGATAATTATCTAATTGGAAATATCTCTTTACAAGTTCCCTATTCAATTATCTATATAAATTTTTTCTTCCCTGCTCGTAAGTTCTCACTTACTTAGAAATGTTATATGATGGATAATAAAAAGTTTCCGGTTTACACTTCCGCCTGTAAATCTTCCAGATCTGTTTTTTTCTACTTTCATTTCCTATATAATCGTTTCTGAATCATAGACTTAAAATATGTGGTATTCTCTTTTCAAACACACCCGCTGTTATCACAACAGCCAATTTGTTTTACTTTCGATAACTCTCCATATTTTATGGATTCTCCTATATTATATAGTTACATTCAATAGAAAATCTGATCTTTTCAAATTATATTTCTTTACATATAATCTGAAATCTTTTTATTATTGGTGTGGTACTGTACTCAGTGTAAGCACTAACTTTTTTTACCTTTCATCCATCTAAGCACCGTCCTGTGACGATTCATCTTTCGTTTTTCATCCTTCATGAAAGGTCTTTCTCGCGGGGAACGTTATGTCGTACCACCCTTACACTGGCTTTGAGATGCTTCCTTTCCCACTGGACTCACCCTTTCTTTTTTCACGAATCCGATTCTTACTTCCATCCATCATCCGAATAACGATTTCCTTGATCTTCTGATCTTCGATGCAGCTGTCATCTCATGTTTTTGATTTCTTTATCACGTTTGAATAAGAACTCTCTGATCTTACCGCCCAAACTTTCCGGAAATCCGATTCATCTGATGAACCACTCTCATCTTTTTATTGTGAAATTCATGTTCTTCTGATGTTCCTTCTTCCATTCTTCAAATGAGGATTTCTCGTCTCCTTCATTGAAAATGGGGTGTTGATGTTTTGAAGTAAGTGTTTTGTTTGTTGTTGATATTATAATAGCAGAGGGTCCCTATTTTGTCAACACATTTTTTCACTTTTTTAAAAATTATTTTTTAATATATTTATTCTTCTTTTTTATACTGCTAATTGTGTTGATTGTGCGATACTTTTCAGATTATTTCGCAGGCATATTCATTTCCGAAAAATATTGCAGAATTCCTTCTGAACTGTTTTTGCGGGAAATGACAGAAGAAAGCCGGCTGACACCTGAAGGCGCAGCCGGCTTTCCAAAATCATATTCTTTATCCACGATAATAATTAATCAGACATCCCTTCAGGATAATGGTTCTCTCATCGTCTGTCAGGTCGCCCAGCTTCATCTCGAAGGGTACCAGATGATCCTTCACCACATAAGCGGTAATCGTATCCGCTTTTTCCTCAATGGCCTTCCGAATATCGGGAATAAACAGATAGTCTCCATTGACAAAAGGCAGATCCCCTTCCGGAATCAGGAAAGGCAGCATACCCCAGTTGATCAGGTTGGAGCGGTATCTCTTGGTAGCATATTCATTGGCAATGTTAGCCCAGCCGCCCAGAACCTTCTGGCAGGAAGCCGCCTGCTCACGGGCAGATCCGTCTCCCGGCTTCACCGCAAAAATGGTGGATCCCACTCCCAGATGATCCTTGTCCACATCGGGATATACGGCCGCGATGGTCTGAAGCACCGGTTTCAGCTCCGGCAGAGCCTCCGCAGGACACTGCCCCTGCTCAATGGCTTTCTGTGCCTTCTGCACCTCTTTTGCTCTTCCCACATAGGCCGGATCCTTTCTGGACAGAGCAAATTCCGCCAGTCCCAGAGGATTGGAACGGTAGGAAGAAGTCTCCCCGGAAGGAATCAGTTCGTCCGTGGTGGTTACCGGATCGTGAATCTCGGAAACCACCTTCAGAATCAGATTCTCCGCCAGCGCCGGCATCTCCGGCCAGTCTTTGATATTGGGTCCAAACTGAATCTCCACGGAGGGATCCGCAACCCCCTTGCTGTCAAACACCCGGTTCTCGTAAATGGTTTTATCAAAGAAATATCTGGGATTACTGTAGGTTCCGTCAAACTCGGTGGCCGGGGTCAGGCGTCCTTTGTTGGCCGCAGTGGCGGCAATGGATCTGGCATCCATCAGGGCAACAGAGGAAATCTGTCCGTTCTGAATCTTGGAACCCTCCCGGTTGGGGAAGTTTCTGGTGGAATGACGGATACTGAAGGCATTATTTGCCGGCGTATCGCCCGCTCCGAAGCAGGGACCGCAGAATGCCGTCTTAACCACAGCGCCCGCATCCAGAAGAGAAACCAGGGAACCATTTTTCATCAATTCCATATAAATCGGCATACTTGCCGGATAAACACTGAGGGTAAAGGCATCGGATCCAATGCTGGCGCCCTTCAGGATATCTGCCGCCGCGCAGATATTTTCAAAGCCGCCTCCGGCACATCCTGCGATAATTCCCTGATCCACATAAAATTTTCCGTCCCTCACCTTGTTCTTCAGGGTAAAGGGCACCTTGCCGTCCAGGCTTACCTGAGCTTTCTTTTCCACATCATCCAGAATATCCATCAGATTTGCGTTCAGTTCGTCAATGGTATAGGTATTGCTGGGATGGAAAGGCATGGCGATCATGGGACGGATTTCATCCAGATCCACCACGATCATACCGTCATAGTAGGCGATTTCTCCGGGATTCAGTTCTTTGTACTCCTCCTGGCGTCCGTGAATCTCATAGAATTCACGGATCTTCTCATCCGTTTTCCAGATGGAGGAAAGGCAGGTGGTTTCCGTGGTCATCACATCAATGCCGATACGGAAATCCGCGCTGAGATTTTCCACGCCCGGTCCTACAAATTCCATTACTTTATTCTTCACATAGCCATTCTTGAATACGGCTCCGATGATGGCCAGGGCCACATCCTGGGGGCCGACGCCGGGAATGGGGCTGCCCTTCAGGTATACGCCCACCACCCCGGGCATGCTGATATCATAAGTTTTTCCCAGCAGCTGCTTCACCAGTTCCGGTCCGCCTTCGCCCACTGCCATGGTTCCCAGGGCGCCGTATCTGGTATGGCTGTCAGAACCGAGAATCATCTTGCCTCCGCCGGCCAGCATCTCACGGGCAAACTGATGGATTACCGCCTGATGAGGGGGTACATAGACGCCGCCGTACTTTTTGGCGCAGGTAAGTCCGAACATATGGTCATCTTCGTTGATGGTTCCTCCCACCGCGCACAGAGAATTGTGACAGTTGGTAAGCACATAAGGTACCGGGAACTTTTCCAGGCCTGACGCTCTTGCCGTCTGAATGATGCCCACAAAGGTAATGTCATGGGAAGTCAGCTTGTCGAACTTGATCTGAAGCTGATCCATGCTTTCAGAAGTGTTGTGGTCCTTTAAAATGCCATAGGCAATGGTATTTTCGGCAGCTGCTTCCAGCGTCGGAAATCCCTGTGCCGCCGCCTTTTCCGGCTCCACAATGTCTTTTCCTTTTACCAGATAAGCTCCGCCTTCATATAACTGAATCATTTTTCTATCCTCCATTATTCTTGAGTTTTCAAAGAAAGTCTTCCTGTCAGTCCTGGTTCTCCATGTATTTCATGTAGCTTACCACCATCATGGCGATCTTAAAGGTCAGCGCATCATCAAACACCCGGATATCCAGCCCGGTGCTTTTCTGCAGCTTCTCCAGGCGGTACACCAGCGTATTTCTGTGGACGTATAACTGACGGGAGGTTTCTGACACATTCAGGTTGTTCTCAAAAAACTTGTTAATAGTAGTCAGCGTCTCGTCGTCAAAGGTATCCGGAAGCTGTTTTCCGAACACTTCCCTCATAAACATCTGGCAGAGGGGAATGGGAAGCTGATAGATCAGACGACCGATGCCCAGATTGTTGTAGGGGACAATCACCTTGTCTGCGTAGAAGATCTTTCCCACCTCCAGGGCAGTTTTTGCTTCTTTATAGGAACGGGACACATCTTTGATTTCCCGGATCATATTGCCATAGGATACTCTCACCTGAGACATGGCTTCCACATTCAGCATATCCACCAGGGTTCTGGCAATCTGATTCAGTTCCTCGTAACCGTCTGTATCCTTCAGTTCCTTCACAATGATGATGTTCTTTTCGTCCACCGCTGTGATGAAGTCTTTCGGTTTCGACGCATACAGGCTCTTAATCGTCTCCATGGCGCTGTTGTCTTTCTCATACTTGGTCTCCACCATAAAGACTACCCGTTTCACATCGGTCTCAATTCTGAGTTTTTTTGCGCGGTTATAAACATCCACCATCAGAAGATTGTCCAGAAGCAGGTTCTGAATAAAATTATTTTTATCCAGCCGTTCCTTGTAGGCAATAATCAGATTCTGGATCTGGCAGACGGCAATCTTGCCGATCATATAGGCGTCTTCGCTGTTTCCTCTGGCGACCAGCACATATTCCACGGACTGGTCGTCGTATACCTTAAAAAAATGATACCCCTGCATCACCTGGCTGTCTGCCGGTGACTGAACAAATTCGCGGATATGATCCGCGTTCAGATCTTCTTCTCCTCTGGTGGTCACCAGAATCTGCCCTTCCACACTCAGCACACTGAGATCAATTCTCGTGATAGCCCGCAGCTCGTCGATCGTTTTCTGTAATACCTGGCTTGAAACCAAGCTCTCACTTCCTTCCTGTTATCGGAAAATGCTTCCCCAGCGGGCCTGTGCCCTCCGTTCCCGGGAACGTGCTTTGCGGAAGCCTCCATAAATCTGTTGGTAATTTTTCTGTTATTCAATAATATATCGTATTTTGAAGGAAATAGCAAACAATAATAATCGAGTAGGGGAGATTTTCTCTCCCCTCTCACACCACCGTACATGCCGTTCGGCATACGGCGGTTCAACATAACTTCAAAGCATGACGCTCATTGTAATAATCAAGACAACTTATAAGCCCTGCCTTCGCTAATACTTCTTTAGAGAT
>DVIN01000035.1 GCA_018711275.1 Candidatus Pullilachnospira intestinigallinarum | reverse complement strand
CAGAGTACACGACTTGTCACGGAGGGTGCTCTGGAACCCTTTTTCTTTCTGTATACTGATGACAGTATACAGGGCAATCCAGAGACATGCAAGCAGAGCAGCATAATGCTAAACTATGAGGTCAAAAACATAAGATCGTCTGTCCTCACCACGAAAAACGGGGCAGCCGCACGATCTTCCTCTCGTGCGGCTGCCCCGTTCATTTCTTATTTTTTCTTCCCGTTGTTATCCTTCAATAGAGATATACTTTTTCTCCTCCACCTGCTGTTTCTCCACTTTCGGGATGGACAGTTTCAGGATACCATTTTCAAATTTTGCTTTGATCTGATCCTGTGCAACGCCTTCGCCCACATAGAAGCTTCTGGAGCACTGGCCGGTATAACGCTCTCTGCGGATATATCTTCCTTCTTTATCCTTTTCGTCATTATTCTTATTGGTGGAAGCGCTGATAGTCAGATATCCGTCTTCCAGTTTGGCACTTACATCCTCTTTTTTATATCCGGGCAGGTCAATATCCAGCTCATAAGTGCCGTCCGTCTCTTTCACATCGGTCTTCATCAATGTCTGATCCGAGCTTCTGCGGGACGGTGTTCTTTTGAAGAACTCTCTCTCAAACGGGAAATCCATAAACTCATCAAACAGGTTCTCTCCAAAAATACTGGGCATCAACATAGGTCATTCCTCCAATTCTATCTATAACATTTATTTGCTTTGTAATAAACTCAGGAAGCTTTTCTTTTCTCTTCCTTTGTTCTAGTTGTACTATAGCATTTATTATTAGCACTGTCAAGAGGCGAGTGCTAATTTCACATTTTTTTCACAATTTCGCATTTTAAAGCGTCATCTCTTCTTGTTCTCGCGATTATCAAAACTCAAAGTGCTGCCTGGCGTCAAATCCATCCTGCTTAAAATCAGAGTTCAGAAAGTCAGCGCTGACTGGCTGGATTTTGAGCAGGTTCATGGGCGGATTCAATTTCTGGAGTGCCGCAAGTGGGATTTTCTTTACCGCCGCATGGGCGTTGTACTCATCCGAAAACGGCTCCACAATGCTTGCAGTTCCCATCACCTGAAGCCCTTTCAGCCTTCCAAAACCGGTGTACGGATCAAAAATCGCAATGCAAACGTTCGGATTCTTCTCCAATCCAATAAATTTTTCACCGCCTTCAGAGAACATCCAAAAACATCCGTCATGGTAGGAATACTCGATTGGCGTATTGCGAATGAAACCGTCCGCGCCGGTAGCCAATGCACAGGTATTGTTGGTGCTGATATATTCCTCAATCTTTTCTTTCACGGCCGCCACATCCATCCTGACGGATGCCGCCGTTTTCTCTTTCCTGTAATTCTGAGCTTTCTTGTAGTCCATAACTCAATACCTCGTGATTTATTATTTTGTCATTCAAAATTCTATCTTTGTTGGTGCTTTCGGGGGCTGGTTTCTTGTCCATTCACTGAATTTGTGCCCTCAGCTCGACGATAGAGGTTGATACAGAATCCAATCTCCATATCCCGGAACTCTGGCTCACGCGGGCCATATTCCCGCATGGCTTCCATCAGCTTCGGAATTCCGCTGCCCCATGCGTCTAATGCGTTACAAGCGGTTTTATTTCTTCTTCCATCATTTTTTTAAGTTCCGCCATCATTTTAGCATAGTATCTAAACTTGGGAAGGGCTTTTTCCCGGCTTTGTTTATAACTTGTAAAATCCAGCGTAGCTTTGATTGCATTTTCATTTGGAATCTCTCCATTTCTATAATGAGTAGCTGCATACATAACCTCTTCTTTGGAAGCATACCAAATAAGGCAAAAATCAGAGACCAGTTTATCAATACATTCTTGTTTCGTATTTTCTATAATATTCAGAATAGATTGGCCACGGTATTTATTTTCATCCAATTCTATTTCATCAACTACATGTGTCATAATATCCGCAATTTTAGGATTCTCTTTTTTCAGTTCCTCAATATACTGTTTCACCTCCTCAATTTTCTTTTGTCTCTCTTCCGGTGTGACTTCCTCATCTGTATTTTCCGGAGTTACAATGTTTTGTATCAAGTTAATAATATATTCATAGTCAATTTTCGTGCGACTATAAGCCATAAGTTCATAATCCGAATCAATTACAGTGTCTTCCGGGTCATCGCTTTTATCCGGTCTGTTCTGTTTTAATTCTTCTATCACATTGAGATAATGCCCCGCATAATCATCATACTCTTCCTGCGTAATTCCATACTCTTCCAGCATGGAATCATCATATCTGGTAAAAGATTTTAACTGAGCAAACAATTTGTCAAAATTTTGGAATATCTTGGCAAATACTTCTTTTTCTTTTATCGACATGGAAGAAATTTCTTCCGGTGTACTTGCAGATACCCGTAAAGCCGACAACGCTTTTCTGAACGCCGGTTCAACTTCATCCCACTCAGCCATTAATGCTTCCTTTGTTCCTCCGGCAGAATATAATTTTATAGCATTATCAACGGACTCTTTAAAAAGTACAGGTGCCTGAAATGTAACAATCTGCCCATATGTTTTATTCTTGTCAAAAATGCGGTTTGTTCTGGAGAATGCCTGAATCAGATCATGCGGTCCCATAGGCTGCCTGTCTATAAATATCGTAGACAAACAAGGTGCGTCAAATCCGGTCAACAGGCGATCTACTACGATAACCAAATCAAGCTGTTCTCTTCTGCTTTTATATTTCCCGTCCTTTCTTGCCAAACGCTTATTCAGATTCGCATTATATCCTTGAATCTGAGATATATCATATTTTGTTCCAAACATCTTATTGTAATCATCAAGAGCTACCTTCATTTTGTCTTGGTTGACCATTGACCCTTCTTTATTTTCTGATATCGAATAAGTGATTGCAAACTTAGGAAAATCCGGAAGGACTTGCTTGATTCTTTCATCAATGACAAGCTCTGTTTCACCATTTTTCACTTTCTTTAATAACTCATAATACTTCTGGGCCATCGGAATAGAACTTATGGTAAGAAGTCCTTCATAAGTCATGCCCTTTCCATTTTGAAAGCCGAATTTATGGAAAGACTTGTTTAATATAACATCCAGGACCTTCAACATATGTACTTCATTTTCATACATTGCAGAATCCGTTTCATCTTTCATATTTTTAGGTCCATTATGTTCCACCTGGAAGCCCAGCACAGCATTATCATGAATGGCATTTTGAATGGTATATTGATGTAAACATTTGCCATATAATTCTTCTGTTGTTCTGGGTAAATCACCCAATTGTGGATACGGATTTTCGGCAAATCTGGGAGTTCCGGTAAACCCATACCACATAGAATTTTCAAAAAAACTTTCTAATTCTCTCTTTGTTGCAGGAGTAACTGCCCTATGACATTCATCAACCACGAAAGCAATTTTTAAACTTTTAATTCTTTTATATTCCGGCGTATCCTCTCTTAATCTTTTAGCAATCAACAGGTGCAGCTTTTGTATAGTCGTTACAATTACTTGCCTGTCTTCCGATTTCAGTTTCTTCTTCAAATCATTGACGTTATTCGTTTCATCAACATCGATCAAATCATTATTTGCATAGGCTTGAAACGCCTGGGTTGTCTGCGCGTCAAGATCTTTCCGGTCAATCAAAAAAATTGTTTTATCAAGTGATGGTATATCCAGTAAAAGATTTCGTGTTGCTTTATATGATGTTAATGTCTTGCCCGATCCCGTTGTATGCCATACGAAACCTGACATGCCAGTCCTGGAGGCATCGCGAATTGCCTCTATCGCATGTATTTGATATGGTCGTAATAAAATCAACTTTTTAGAATCTTCATCAAGCACCGTATACCTTGCAATCATTTCATGTGCTTCCGGAATGCGAAGCACACTTTTTGCGAAATCAAGATAATCGCATATCGGATTGTTATCACGATCCAGCCATCCGCTAATAAATTTAGGATTTAATTCTGTATCACTTGCCGCAGAGAAATATTTTGTATCAACTCCATTACTGATAACAAACATCTGAACCGCCGAAAATATCCCGGTAAATTTTCCCTCGCCAATATATTTTTTTATCTGGTAGAATGCATCCATATAAGAATGTTGTTTATTCTTTAATTCAATATGAATCATTGGCAAGCCATTAATCATAAGTGTAACATCGAATCGACGATCTTTTTCGGGCAGGCTGCCGCCGTCAGTATCTAAAGCACGATACTGATTAATCACTTCATATACACTGCTTCCACCGGCAATATGTTCATGATTCATAACAACAAGATGCAGCTTTTCCGTATCTCTCTGTACATGTACCATCACTTTGCCATTTTCACCCACCAGCCATTCTCCGGCTTTATAGAAAGAAGAAAACTGCAGCTGATTTTTCACCTGCTCAAACTCCACATCAGAAAGGGGCTCTCCATTTAGTCTGTCCTTATTGTTTTGCTCCAAAATGTATCTGAAATTTTTCCATAAATCTTCTTCCGTTTTTAAATCTTCTCTATAGGTCCACTGAGAATCTCCATAAACGAGCTGATCTATCAATTTCTGTTCTATCAAAGCTTCCAATTCTGACATGATTATCGTCTCCTTTGTTTCTCCTATGCCAATTTCGGCGAATATTATCCTGATGTAAAAAAGAATATTTTCCCTGTTGCTAACAAACTATCAATGTCCATATAGGCATTTTCAATTCGTTCCGGATACATACTAAGCCCGTTTTAGTCCCCTATATCTCAGCCTGAACAATATGCCCAAAATTCAGTTCATCCTTAAAAAGATCATATACATATTCTGGACTTTCCAAATATAGCCCTGTTTCTTCATCCTGAAGTTTTTCAAAAACCTCCGAATTATAAAATTTATTCATAGCTTCGTCATATTCTATATTTTGATCCGTTGCGAACATATCAATTACATCTTGCATTATATACTCAATCAATTGCGCCTTTTTACACATTTTAGTCAGCCACCTTTCGTAAAAGCTTAATACTTTTTATGGTATGGAATGAATATTGTGAAGATGTTTTCTTATATATCATCCCTTTCAACAATGTGTCAAAATCAATAATCTCATTTTCATATTGTCGGAATAGTAACGCCATGTTATCATCCGCAACCGAACCAATCACAATATCATACTTATTATCTTTATTACACAGATCACTTTTTTCATCTGTAAACGCTCTGCTCCGGTTATTCATTACGAATTTCGCCCATTCTTCTGTTGTCCGCACTCCAAAATCTTTAATCCGCAAATCTGGAATATTTCTAAAATCATCCTCTATTTCGTAGGAATTTACAACAGGTGTCCCACCATAGATTCTGGATACTCTTACAGCCATCCTCTCCGCTTGTTCCTCAATATCCGTTAAATAGAATCCTCTCCCAAAGTCTTTATATGGCCTGCACATTGCTAAACTAATGCTGTCTATATCTACATTGCTTCCGTGAAATAATTTCATAATGTGCCTCCATTTCTCCGGCATAGTATTCCCAGATCTTCTAAAATTGTCTCAAAATCAAGTGTATGTTCGACTTCATAGTTTTCTTTAATGAATGCGATGCCTTTAAATTTAAAAAGATACCGGAATGCCTCTTGAACACTGAGATTGTGCTGCCGGGCAAATTCATTTACACATGCCACTGTAAAACCAATCTTTCTTTTCTGTTCACTCATATAAAACCTTCCTGTCTGCTCATAGTTAATAGTTTTTCCCTTTAAATTATTATACAACGGATTACAGCGTAAGCGTTGTAAGTCCATCTCTTTATCAATCCCCGGCAAAAACAAAATAAAAAACTTAATTCGTCTGTGATATTTCATGCTACTATCTACACAAACATATTTTGCAGCATAAATTTCTTTATTTTTTGTAATTCATCACACTTGCGCTGGTGAAAGGTGATGAGGTGGTCGAGATACATAAAACATTTCCCAATTTGTCGTTGTTCATCTAATGATTTTGGAAATATTATCTCGGTATTTTGCAACGCAGATTTTGAAATCGAAGTGACTTTTATTCCCTGCATTAAAGGTAATAATTGAATATGGTAAGCATTTGAATTCATGTAATATCCCAGATATCCTGAAGCGAATCTAACCAGTGGGCGATAGGGTATTGTATGAAGTCCTGAAATCACTATTTCTTCGTCCAAACCCGCTATTTCCGTACATTTTCCAACAGTTTCATCCTCTGCCGTGTCTGCTACAATCACATCTCCATCTTTCAAAAATGATGTTCTATATTTATCAACAATTTTCTCGTCTGTAATCGATGGTAGATGTTCTTTGTTTACATTCAACACATCGCCAAATCTAACCAAAACATCCCCATAATGAACATTCTTAGCAATGCCTTGTCCGTTGGTTAACTCTGCTCGTGAAAGAGTATTGTTTTGCAAGCTGGCAAGCACGGATCCTAACTTACGCTGTTCCCAATTATCTGTAAATCCCACAAAACGTATTTCCGGAACTTTTTCCCCATTTTGTGGAAACATCTTTTGGAGCATATATTTTTTTAAAGTTTTGGTTTGCTCACACTTACGTTGGTGAAGGGTGATAAGGTAATCAACTTGCAAAAGACAGGTGCTAATCCTTAATTGTTCCTCTTTCTCCTTTGGAAATACAACTTCTAAATTTCCCATATCTTTCTTTGTAAGCTGTGGCTGAGCACTCCCAAAACTCATAAAAGAAATTTGATTTTGTCCCTTCTGAGATTTCATAAATTGATATAAGTAGGGTGTATCTAATTCCTTTCGATTTCTCAAAATCAGCATTCCAGAATTAATTCTAACATTAGGAACTTTCCCTGCAATATCAGCATTATACCATGCTACATGTCCTAAAGATCCACGAGAAGTAATCACTATATCATCAGCTTCTAGTTTTCCATTACCCATACTCGATGATTTTTCTTCACTAATAAATTGATTCTCCTGAAAAACAAATCCATCTGTAGTCACATTTGATGCATTTAGGAAAAGGGTATGTCCTTCTGAAAGAAAATCTGATCCTGTTGGATAATTTTTCCCTCTGTCTCCATCCTGAATATCAACTATTGTCCCTAACTTACGCTGTTCCCAATCCCCAGTAAATCCCTTAAATCTAATCTTAGGACCTTTCATCATAATCCCCCTCCATCAGCTTAATGTATTCATTAAGCGATGACATAATACTGTCATCAGCGCTTGTCAGTTCACGCAGTGAAGAAACCAATTCGCTTTGTGTTTTTTGAATTTCCTCATCAGTCGCTTTCATTTCTGTCAACAATGCATTTATATCAACAGGTTCTTCTTTCTCAAAGTTGTCTACATATCTGGGAATATTTAAATTGAAATCATTTTTTTCAATATCCTCAAAACTTGCCAGATACGACTCTTTATCAACCGTTTCTCTGTGCATATATAAATTGATTACAGAATCTATATGCTCATCGGTCATCTCATTTTGTTTCTTACCTTTGTTAAATTTCTTAGAAGCATCAATAAATAATACGTCTCTTCCATCTCTGTGTTTTTTCAAAACAACAATACAGGTAGGAATCGATGTGTTATAAAATAAGTTTGCCGGCAGGCCAATGACTGCATATATATTTCCCGAACGAAGCAGTTTTTCTCTTATTTTTCCCTCCGCAGCACCTCTGAAAAGGACACCATGTGGCAATACAATCGCCATAGTCCCGTTGCTTTTCAAATGATAGAGCCCGTGTAACAGGAATGCATAGTCCGCTTTTGATTTTGGAGCCAAAACCCCATAATCGCTGAAACGTTCATCCTGTAAAAATCCGTTTGCAGCACTCCACTTAGCAGAGTACGGAGGATTCATGAGAACCATATCAAAATTTGTTTCTTCACCGGTAGGCCAGTCAGCATCTAATGTATCGCCATTTCTTAATTTTTGATTTTCCGGGGCAACCCCATGCAAAAACATATTCATTCTTGCAAGGTTGTATGTTGAAGTCATAAGTTCCTGACCATAATATCTTATATTTCTCGGATCGTTGGAATATTTTTTTGCATTCAAGAGCAGCGAACCGGATCCCATGCAAGGATCGTATACAGATAATCCTTTTTTATCTTCCTGTCCCGCAATTGCAATTCTTGTCAGAATTTTAGAAACGGCCTGCGGCGTATAAAATTCACCCGCCTTTTTCCCTGTTTCTGAAGCAAATTGTCCTATCAAATATTCATAAGCGTTTCCCAGAATATCCGCATCCGTATTAAGTAAATCTGCTTTGTCAATTTCTTTAATTAAATTGGAAATCGTATCACTCTGCTTCTGATCGCCGGTTCCCAATCGATTGGAATATAAATCAATATCAGTAAATAAATCAGCAAACAGCGGATCGCTTTGTTCAATATTGTTAAATGCTTTTTGTAAATTTTCTCTATTAAACGAATTATTTCTGGCTGCATCTGCAAAACAAGTGTATGTAAGATCCGGTTCAATTACATAATGGCAAGACGACTTTATTTCTGCCATCAGATCATTTGCACTTTCGTCTTTCAATGCTTCTCGATACGCTTCCAGTGCAATTTTCAATGACGCGGGCTTCCCATCATTGATAAGATCGTATACTTTAATCAAAAAAGAATCTGACAAATATTTATAGAATACAATACCCAACAAATAGTCTTTGTATTCATTAGCATCCATTTTTGAGCGAAGTATATCTGCTCCACTCCATAAAACACTGATAAGATCTTTACTGTTTTCAGTTTCTGCCATTTTACTTATCTCCCTTATTATTTTTAATTCGCTAATCCTCAATGAAATAATCCATGGTTTCTAAACGGAACCACTATAAATTATGAGATTACATAACATCTATTATTTTTAATTCTATCAAACTTCCAGACTTTTCGCTATCTCTTATTTTCCTTGAGTAAACTTTTAAAAAATAAGTGAAAAGAGCAGGAAATCTCTTTCAGGATTTCCTGCTCAGCGGCGCCGTGATATGGTGGCTGATATTCATTTCTTAAAAGTACATGTCGGAAATAGAAATTCTTTGATCGCCCGAAGCCTTTTACCTCTACACATTCCCCGCCCGTTTCACCGCCTTCTCATGCATCACTCCCATGACCACCGCCACTGCCAGCATATAAACGGGAAACAGCCAGATAGTCACATGATCCGCCAGCAGGCCAAACAGCGGAGGCAGCAGGCAGATGCCCACATAGGCCACCGCCATCTGCATCCCGATGATCGCCTGCGATCTGACGGCGCCGAATCTGGCGGGCGTGGCATGGACAATGCTGGGATAGATGGGCGCGCATCCCAGACCGATCAGAACCAGCCCGACTTTTGCGGCATTGGGTCCAAATACCGGAATGAACAGAACCAGCGCCGCCAGAATCACCGCCGTTCCCATCCGCACCATCCTGGTGTCATTGAACTTCATCGTCAGAAATCCGCTGGCGCCTCTTCCCACTGTAATGCCCAGATAAAACAGGCTTCCGTATCTGGCCGCTTCCTCCGCGGATACTCCGTGGGCCATGGCCAGAAAACTGCTGCCCCACAGACCCGCCGTCTGCTCCAGCCCGCAGTAACAGAAGAAGGTCAGCATAATAGCCTTTACGCCGCGGATGTTCAGTACCTCCCGGAAGGTCATCGGTTTCGCATCATCCACAGGATTTCCCTGCTGAACCTCATTTTTCTTCCAGAGCGGAAGACTGAAAATCAGAACCGCCGTCAGCGCCATCTGCATAAATGCGATATAGCGGTATCCCATATTCCAGGGCTGTCCGCCCGCCAGAGCAAATCCCATAATATAGGGGCCTGCCGACGCGCCGATTCCCCACATGCAATGCAGCCAGCTCATATGACGGCTGGAATAATGTGTGGCTACATAGTTGTTCAGCGCAGCATCCACACTGCCGGCGCCAAGACCATAGGGGAAAGCCAGAAGGCAGAGCATCCAGAAAGAGCTGCTGACAGAAAAGCCTAACAGCGCCAGAGCCGTCATGGCCACGCTGATGGCAGTCACCTTGCCCGCTCCCAGTTTCCGGTTCAGCCAGTCGCTCATAAGACTGGAAATCACCGTATTAATGGAGATCAGCGAAGAAACAATTCCCATGTATGACACCGGAACATTAAATTCCTGATAAATGGACGGCCAGGCGGATCCCAGCAGGGCATCCGGCAGGCCAAGACTGATAAATGCCAGATAAATAATTGCCAGCAATAATTGTACCATTTCTTTTTCCTCCCAAAAATATTAGACGGAAAACAGAATATCATTGTTTCCTTTGGGAAGCAATACTCCTTTTTATCCTTTTTTTATACTATTTTGACAATTTTCTTCTCTTTATTTTTTGCTCCCCGGATAAGGCAGTGATGCTGTCCTTTATTATTTTGAATTTTTTGTTATTTTTAAGTTTTTCTATGGAAATTTCTATAATTTTCTGATATAATCTGGGTAAACCCGATGAGAAGATAAATTTTTGGATTTTAATGCAGAATTTTTTCAAAAAAGGAGGCGGAAATGTATGAGAATCATTACCATAAGCCGTGAATTCGGAAGCGGCGGCCGGGAACTTGGAAAACGTCTGGCAGACGCACTGGGCTTTTCCTACTATGACAAGGAAATAATCTCTGCCATCGCAAAAGAAAGCAACTTTGACGAGAATTATGTGGAAGAAACTCTGATGAGGGGTCTGACCCCCAACTATACGCTGACCTTTGGTCATACCTTTGCCTTCGGTCCGGATCCCATCATGCAGAATGAACTGAAGATTCTCAATCTGCAGCAGGAAATCATCAGAGAGCTGGCAAAAAAAGGGGACTGCGTCATGGTGGGCCGTACCTCCGGTTCCATTCTTGAGGAAGATTTTCATCCCCTGAAGATCTTTGTCTATGCGGATCTGGCATCCAGGCTGGAGCGGTGCCGCAGCCGGGCGGATGCCAGTGAGCATCTGACGGATCGGGAACTGGAAAAGAAGATTCGCCAGATCGATGAAGGCCGTGCCAGACACCAGCGTCTGTTCACCGACAAAAAGTGGGGCGCCAGAGAAAACTATCATCTGTGCATCAACACCACAGGCCTGAACATCCGTGACATAATACCTTCGGTAAAGAATTACGCTCTGGCATGGTTTGCGCAGAGTGCTCCCAAAAGCTGAGAGCGGTGCGGTCTGAGGATAAAAAGGAGCGATCCCGGATACTTTTCACCGAGTATCCGGGATCGCTCCTTTTTCATATGAATGCATGCAAAATACCGATCCTATCATCCGCATGCCGCTATTGTTCCGACTCCGGTTTCCGGAAAACCCGAATCACTCCCGTATCATTCAGATACCGCAGCAGCGACAATCCAATGGGAAATCCGAACAATCCCACCGCGCCCAGCAGCTGGACCCCCACAAACATGCTGGCCAGCGTCACCACCGGATGCAGTCCGATCTGTCCTCCCACAATCTTCGGTTCAATAATATTCCGCACCACTGTGATAATCAGATAGACCACAATCAGCTTCACTGCCATAGGATAGTCCCCCAGAATCGCCGTAATCACCGCCCAGGGGATCATGATGCCGCCGGTCCCCAGAACCGGGAGAATATCAAACACAGCGATTCCCAGCGCCACCAGCAGGAAATGATCCACGCCGATGACCCCCAGTCCCACCGACAGTTCCATAAAAGTAATAAACATGATCAGGGCATAGGAACGGATACACACAAACAGAGTCCCCACCACATACTTCTTGATCTGCAGAAATATCTCCTGTGCTTTCCCGCTGAGCTGATGGATACAGAAGCCTGTGATTTTTTTGTAATCCATGGCAATAAAGAAACTGGAAATCACCATCAGCAGCAGCCGGATAAAAAGCATCGGCAGGGAGGAAGCCACATTGGATACCAGCTCCATGCTTCCCACCGACAGCTGGGATACCAGCTGGCCGATGGACTGGCTGATCTGTTCCCCGATATATTCCATGGTTCCCAGAAGGTTGGGATCCATCTGCGCCACCGCCTGCTCCACCCGCTCAAAAATATCGGTCATCAGAGGATCCGCGTAAGTGCGGTAAAGGCTCGGCAGCGAACCCACCAGGGTACTGACGGAAGAAAATGCCCGGATTCCCAACAGGGTCACCAGCGTTCCCACCGTCACATAAAAGATCAGAACCAGCAGCGCAGCTGCAGCCTTCCAGGGAATCCTGCATTTTTCCGACAGAAAGCGAATAGGACTTTTCAGACAGTAAGCTATCAGAAAGCCGATGACAAAAGGAGCCAGCAGGGGCAGCGCAAACTTCAGCAGCACCGCGGCAATAGCCAGAATAATGGCAAAATATAGAAAATTAATGATAAATCGTTGTCGTTTTTCCATGTATACTGCTTCTTTCCGCTCTGGGGGCGATAGGATAACTTTTTATTATTATTTGAGGAAGCCCCGGATAATCTCCTCCTCAGCCTCTTCTTCCGTCAGACCCAGCGTCATCAGCTTGATAATCTGATCCCCGGCAATCTTTCCGATGGCTGCCTCATGAATCAGCGCGGCATCGGAATCATTGGCGGTCAGCTCCGGAATGGCGCTGATTTTGGCATTTCCCACAATAATGGCATCGCACTCTGTATGACCGCTGCATTTGGCGTTTCCTGCCAGATTGGAAGAAAACAGCTGATAGGAGTCATCCTTGGCCACGGAACGGGAAACCACATCGGCGGACGCATCAGCCCCGTTGATCTGCACGTCGAAATAACTCTCTGCTCTCTGGGTGCCGTGGGTCATCAGACGTTCCATCACCACCAGGCTTGCGCCGGCGGCCAGTTTTGCGTTGGTTTTGCGGATCGTGGAATCCACACCTTTGATCTGTGCGGTATCCATCTCCATGTAACCGTTCTCATCGATCTCAATCTCGGTCAGCGGATTCATAATCTTTTCGCCTTTTCCGTCTCCGCTTCCGTAGTGTTTTTCCACATACTTTACTCTGGCATTCTTACCGATGAAGAACCGGTGAATACCGTCATGCTGACTGGCGGCGTCCCCGCCGTTGTGGATACCGCATCCCGCCACGATGGTTACGTCCGCATCCTCTCCAATATGGAAATCGTTGTATACCACATCCTTCAGACCGGTCTTACTTAAAAGCACCGGCATATGCAGGCTCTCTTTCTTTGTCCCCGGTTTGATGTAAATGTCGATTCCCTGGCCGTTGTCCTTGGGAACAATCTCAATATGTTCTGTGGAATGCCGGGCCGCCGTCCCCCCGTTGGCCCGGATATTGTAGGCGCCCTCCGGGATCTCATGCAGCCCCGAAATCGCCTCCAGAAGATCAATCTGAATCGGATCCAGTTTTTCCATACTCAAGCACCCTCCTTCTGCCAGAATTTACAGCCGCTTTCGGCACTGTCGCTGTTGAGAAGTGTGGGAAGGATCTCCTCTCTGGGACCATATCCGGCCACCTCTCCGTCCGCAATCACCAGAATCTCATCCGCGGTTTTTAAAATCCGCTCCTGATGGGAAATAATCAGGATCGATCCATGCTTCTGATCATGCATCTTCTCAAATACTTGGATCAGGTTCTGGAAGCTCCACAGATCGATTCCCGCCTCCGGCTCATCAAATACGGAAATCTTGGTTCCTCTGGCCATCACCGTGGCAATCTCAATTCTCTTGATCTCTCCGCCGGAGAGGCTGGCGTTTACTTCCCGGTTAATATAATCTTTGGCGCACAGCCCCACCTCGGAGAGGTACTGGCAGGCGTCCACCACGGAAAGCCGTTTCCCGGCGGCCAGCCGCAGCAGATTCAGAACGGTAATTCCCTTAAAACGCACCGGCTGCTGAAAAGCATAACTGATTCCCAGTCTGGCTCTCTGCGTCACATTCATTTCCGTGATATCCTGTCCATCCAGCCAGATACTTCCGGAAACCGGTTGGATGATTCCCGCAATCATCCTTGCCAGGGTGGACTTCCCGCCTCCGTTGGGGCCGGTGATTGCAACAAATTTATTATCTTCCAGCGTAAAGCTGACATTTTTCAGGATTTCCTTATCCTTGGAGTCCTCGGAAACCTGAAAACTGACATTTCTCAGTTCCAGCATTGTTGTTCGCCTCCATCTTGTGTATGTTTTTTCAGCGGCAGAAATGCACTGCCGCTTCTTATTATATATCGTTTCTGCCATACTTGTCCATAGACAATTTCCCGCTTTCCGTTCACTGTCCAAAGTATTCCCTCCTTTTGTACAGTTTAATCCCGGTGTATCATTTTGTCCATAAACAGAGCATTTTTCTCCCTTGTCTGTTTTATTCCGGGGCAGTACAATATAAGGGAACGGAACGTATAAAAACTGGAGGAGGTAACCACTATGAAACTACCCAATTATTTTCAGGATCCTCAAACCCTGCATGTGAAGACGGAACCGCTCCGGGCTTATTATATACCCTGCGGCAGCCAGGCGGAAGCCATGGAGGCGGATATGCTCACTACATCCCGTGCCATCAGTTTGAACGGCGATGACTGGAGTTTCCGCTATTACGACAGCTATCATGATATTCCTGAGGGCTGCACCGCGGCGGATGCCGATACCTGCGGCAGCGACACGATTTCCGTACCCGGCTGCTGGCAGATCCTCGGCTATGACAAAAACCAGTATACCAATACCCGCTACCCCATTCCCTTTGATCCGCCCTATGTGCCGGATGAAAATCCCGCCGGCGTCTATGTAAAGGAATTTACCCTGGACTGCGAGGCAGCTTCTCAGAAGGTATATCTGAATTTTGACGGCGTGGATTCCTGCTACTATCTGTGGGTCAACGGCAGCTTCGCCGGCTACAGTCAGATTTCCCATTCGGGCAGCGAGTTTGATATCAGCGAATATGTCCATGAGGGAACCAACCGTCTTACGGTAATTGTTCTGAAATGGTGTGACGGCACCTACCTGGAGGATCAGGACAAGCTGCGTTTTTCCGGGATTTTCCGGGATGTATATCTGCTGATCCGTCCCGCCGATCATATCCGGGACTATTTTGTACATACGGATGTGGCCGAAAATCTTTCCGGAGCCAGAGTATGGGCCGACATTGACTGCCAGGGCGATGTGACCGTGAAGGCACGCCTGTATTCCCCCTGCGGCTGCCTGCTGGGTGAAACGGAAATGACCGACGGGAAAATCAGCTTTCAGGTGGATACCCCTGATCTGTGGAACCCGGAACATCCCGCCCTTTACACCCTGATTCTGGAAACCCCGGGGGAAACCATCGGTCAGAAAGTGGGGATCCGCCGGATCGATATCCGGGGCAATGTCATCTATATGAACGGCGTCAACTTTAAAATCAAGGGTACGAACCGGCATGACAGCGATCCGTACACCGGAGCCGCTATTTCCCGTCAGCAGCTGATGAAGGATCTGAAGCTGATGAAGGAGCACAACATCAACGGTATCCGTACCAGCCATTATCCCAATGCCCCGTGGGCTACGCAGCTGTACGACCGTTACGGTTTCTATGTGATGGATGAGGCAGATCTGGAGGCCCACGGCTGCGAAAATATTTACGGCGGCGGAATCCGCCGGGGGGATAATCAGGAGATTCAGTATGAGAAAACCTACGGTCTGCTGATGCGGGATCCTTCTTATGAAAAAGCGGTGGTGGACCGGATTCAGCATCTGGTACACCGGGATAAAAACTGTGCCAGCGTATTTTCCTGGTCCATGGGAAATGAAAGTGCCTACGGCCCCAACATGGAAAAGGCGGCGGCCTGGATCAAATCCTACGACCCTGACCGGGTGCTGAACTATGAGAACAGTATCTGGCAGATGATTGACTCCGATTATACCAATGATCTGACCAACATCGACGTCTATTCCCGGATGTATGCCCCGGTGGAGTTTGTGGATTACTACTGTACGCAGGAAGGAAAGAAGCCCTTCCTCCAGGTGGAGTACTGCCACGCTATGGGCAACGGCCCGGGCGACCTGGAAGAATACTTTGAACGGATGTACAAATATGACGGCTATATCGGCGGATATGTGTGGGAATGGTGTGATCACTCTGTATACATGGGCAAGACCATCGACGGCCGCGACAAGTTCTACTACGGCGGCGACTGGGAGGAAGAGATCCATGACGGAAACTTCTGTATGGACGGTCTGGTATACCCGGACAGAAGACCTCACACCGGACTTCTGGAGCACAAAAATGTAGCCCGCCCCATCCGCGCTGTCCTGAAAGATGCGTCCGCCGGCACGGTTGTGTTGGACAACAAGATGGATTTTACCAATATAAAAGACCGGTATCAGGTGGCCTATGAGATCGTCACCGATGGTCTGACGGTGTCTGAAGGGGTTCTGACGGATGTGGACTGCCCGCCCAAAAGCGCCGTGGAAGTTCAGATTCCGGAAAAACTCCCCGCGAAGGGAAATACTTTCCTGCATCTGCACTATATCCAGAAGGAAGAGGATCTTCTGACCCCGGCAGGCTATGAAGTAGGCCACGATCAGCTGACCATATCGCGAGATGCCAACGCCGCGAAAACCGCGGTGGCAAAAGCCGTCGGCTATGAAAGCTGTCGGGAGACCTCCGGACCGGTGACGGTAAAGGAACTGGAGAATCAGCTGGTGGTATCCGGGGAAAGATTCCGCTATGTATATGATAAATGGAAAGGCGCTTTCTCTGCTCTGGTAAAAGACGGCAGCAGCCTCATCGAAAAACCCATTGAACTGAATGTATGGCGCGCTCCCATGGACAATGACCGCCGGGTGCGTTCCGAATGGGAAGAAGCCGGCTACGACCGGGCCCGGATCAAGGTATACGAGACCTCCTGGAAGATTTCAGAAGGTCAGGCCGTGATCATCTCCCGTTACTCTCTGTATGCGGTATATCTGCAGCGGATTGTCACCGGCACACTGACCTGGAGCGTAAACGGCAGCGGCGCGGTCACCATACAGGCAGAAGGCGACCGGACGCCCCTCTCCCTGAATTATTCCAGGGAGCCGCTTCCGATGATGCCCTTCCTGCCCCGTTTCGGTCTGCGGCTGTTCCTGCCCGCCTGCTACGATCAGGTGACATACTTCGGCTATGGTCCCCAGGAAAGCTATCCGGACAAACACCGGGATGCCTATGTGGATCTGTTTGGCTCTCCGGTGGAAAGGCTGCATGAAGATTATCTGCGTCCCCAGGAAAACGGCAGCCACTGGGGCTGTACCGCACTGGCAGCAGAGACTCCGGACGGACGGTGCCTACTGGTTTCCGGCCAGGAATTCAGCTTCAACGCTTCCCGTTATACGCAGGAAGAACTGACCCGGAAAGCGCACAGCTTTGAACTGGAAAAATCGCCTTACACAGTGCTGTGCCTGGACGGCTATATCTCCGGCTGCGGTTCCAACAGCTGCGGACCCCGGCTGATGGAAAAGTATCAGGTAAACGATAAAAAACTTTCCATGACCTTTACGTTGGAATTCTGATCGGTATCTCCGGGCGGCAACTGCCGCCCGGCCATATGTTCCCCAATACATGCGCACATTATTTCCGTGGGAGTTTGGGGCGATAAATGGTTACGGCTTTTCCACGCTTGACCGAATTTCATTTTTCCGTTAAACTGAATATTGACAGTTAGCGTTCGGCTTTCTGACCTTCCGTGGCATCTGATGCGAAAACCGCGGGCCGGGTGCCTGAAAGAATGGTAATCTGGCAAAAAGCCGAACGATTCTGTGGAATCACATTAACGGAAAGCAGGGATTACAATGAAACAGACAAACCCTCCCAGAGATACAGAGATCGAAGTGTGTGACGTCTGCCACCATCACCACCCCCATTTTCCGGCTCCCGTGCCGGATGAGGAGGTGCTGTACCGCCTGGCAGATCTTTTCAAAGTATTCGGGGATCCTACCCGGATCCGGATTCTCTATGCCCTCTCTACCGGTGAGCTGTGCGTCTGCGACATCGCCCAGCTGCTGGGTATGACACAAAGCGCCATTTCCCATCAGCTCCGGGTGCTGAAACAGATGTCACTGGTAAAATTCCGCCGGGAAGGCAAGACGGTTTACTATTCCCTGGCAGATGCTCATGTGGCCACCATCCTGGCCCAGGGGCTGGACCATGTACAGGAATAAAACCGGTTCTTTCCACAAAAACGGCTGCCGAATCATCTTTTATCCGATGATTCGGCAGCCGTTTTCTTTTTTCTCAGTTATTTCTGATGATAGGTGGACAGGAAATCCGCGATTTTTCCCGCTGCTTTCTCCAGATCCGCCACCCGGGGCAGATATACCACCCGGAAGTGATCCGGCTTTTTCCAGTTGAACCCGCTGCCGGAAACGATCAGGATTCGCTTCTCCCGCAACAGATCCAGCGCAAATTTCTCGTCGTCATAAATATTGAACTTCTCCGTATCAATCTTGGGGAAGATATAGAAGGCCGCCTTGGGCTTCTTGGCAGACAGTCCCGGAATATCGTTAAGCAACTGATAAATTCTGTTTCTCTGCTCATAGATTCTTCCGCCGGGCACAATATACTCGTTTACACTCTGATAACCGCCCAGGGCCGTCTGAACGATGGCCTGTGCCGGTACATTGGAGCAGAGCCGCATATTGGAGAGCATCTTCAGGCCTTCAATATAGCCTGCCGCACGTTCCTTCGCTCCGCTTAAAATCATCCACCCGATCCGGAAGCCGGCCACCATATGGGACTTGGACAGTCCGCTGAAGGTGACACAGAAAACGTCCTTGCCCGCAATGGATGCGATGGATGTGTGCTCCAGTCCGTCCATCACCAGGCGGTCATAAATTTCATCGGAAAAAATAATCAGCTCATGTTCTCTGGCGATCTTTACAATCTCCTCCAGAATCTCCTTCGGGTACAGCGCGCCTGTGGGGTTGTTGGGATTGATGATGACAATAGCTTTGGTGCGGTCTGTGATTTTGCTTCGGATATCGTCCAGATCAGGATTCCAGTCGGATTCCTCATCACAGATATAATGCACCACATTTCCTCCGGCCAGTGTGGCCGTTGCAGTCCACAGCGGATAATCCGGGGACGGAATCAGAATCTCATCGCCGTCATTGAGCAGCGCCTGCATACAGAGATTGATCAGTTCACTGACGCCGTTTCCTGTATAAATATCCTCCATAGTCACATCCGGAATTCCCTTCAGTTGGGAATACTGCATAATCGCCTTTCTGGCGGAAAACAGTCCCTTGGAATCCGAATATCCCTGGGATTCCCAGAGAGACTGACGCATATCCAGAATCACTTCCTCCGGCGCATTAAATCCAAAAGGCGCCGGATTTCCAATATTCAGTTTCAGAATCGACAGGCCATTTGCCTCCATCTTCGCCGCTTCATCCACCACCGGCCCTCTCACGTCATAAAGTACATTGTCAAGTTTCGAAGATTTTTCAAATGCCCTCATAATTACTCCTTTCCTGGCCGCATGGCCATAGAGGTATCCCCTTTAAACCTGTTCAGTTTCCGGACTTTTCCCTGGGATCCTTATTCTTTATAAACAAAATAAATACCACACCACTTATCGCCATCAGAATCGGGTAGATACAGTATGGGATAATCTGAAAGGGTGTCAGCTCCGTAAATCCCGCCGCCAGAAGCAGCTGGGCTCCATAGGGAATCAGCCCCTGCCCCACGGAAGTGAACATATCCAGCAGCGAAGCACTGCGCCTGGGCGCAATTTGGTATTCCTCGCTGATTTCTCTGGCGATGGGGCCGGCCATCACGATGGCCACGGTATTGTTGGCGGTACACAGATCCACCAGCAGCGCCAGCGCCGCAATTCCCAGCTCTCCTCCCCGCTTTCCCCGGATTCCTTTCCGGATAAACGCCAGGATAAAGTGGATCCCTCCCATCTCCCTGACCAGAGCCACAATACAGGCCACTACAATGGAAATCACCGTGATATCATACATTCCCATGATGCCGCCGGTGCCGTCCGGACCTTCCGCCACCATCTGAAACATCTGTGCCGGGACAATCGTTCCCGTTCCCACGCCCACTGCCAGCGAAAGCACAGTGCCGCCCACCAGCACCAGAAAAACATTGATGCCGATCAGGGCGCCTACCAGCACCACAAGATAAGGCAGCACCTGAAGAATATTATAGTCCAGATCCATGGAAGCCAGATCAAACCGGGCATGCCTGGTGAGGAAGAAGAAAATAACAACCGTGAGAATAGCCGCCGGGAGCACAATCAGAAAATTCTCCCTGAACTTGTCCTTCATCTCACAGCCCTGAGTTTTCACCGCGGCAATGGTGGTATCGGAAATCATGGAAAGGTTATCCCCGAACATGGCGCCGCACATCACCGCCCCGATACAGATGGCCATGGAAAATCCTGTTTTCTCGCTGATCTGCACCGCGATGGGCGCCAGCGCTCCGATGGTACCCATGGAGGTGCCCATGGATACGGAAATAAAACATCCGATGATAAAAAGGCCCGGTACCGCAACGCCCGCCGGCAGGACGGAAAGTCCCAGATTCACCGTGCTTGCCGCGCCACCGGCCGCTGTCACCGCCCCGGAGAACGCTCCCGCCGCCAGAAAAATCAGGCACATGGTAATAATATTGTCATCACCTACTCCCTGGGCGATGATATGAATTTTTTCATTGAAACTGTGCTTCCGGTCCTGAAGAAACGCCACAAACAACGCCACAAGAAATGCCACTATGGCAGGCATGGCATAGAAATCTCCTGTAATAATACCGGCGCCCAGAAAAATCACCAGAAAAACGCCGATGGGAAGGAGCGCCAAAGCACTTCCTCTGTTTTCTTCCATGAAAGTCCCCCTCTCATTGCCGCTGTAACCGTTTTTTTCTGTCTGCGACATTATGTATCAGTGTATCACTTTGCAGGGCGGAAATCAAGGATGAAGTCGCGGCATCCCCCCTTCCGCGTATACAAAAAAACTGCCGCATTTGCCCTCCTTTGGACCGGCTCTTCCGATCCGACGGCAACGCGGCAGCTCAGGCTGTCTATTTTGCCAGCATCATCCGGTCGTTGGCAAATTCCTCGCCGCTGACCTGCTCAAATTTATCCAGGAGCTGGGAAACCTTCAGATTTTTCTTCTCTTCCCCCGCCACATCGTAAATGATTCTTCCTTCATGCATCATAATCAGCCGGTTTCCCATACGGATGGCATCCCTCATATTATGGGTAATCATCAGTGCCGTCAGATTCTGCCGGGAAATAATCTGCTCCGTCAGTTCCAGCACCTTGGCCGCCGTCTTGGGATCCAACGCCGCCGTATGCTCATCCAAAAGCAGCAGATCCGGCTTTCTCAGGGATGCCATCAGCAGCGTCAGGGCCTGACGCTGTCCGCCGGAGAGCAGGCCTACCTTGGAGGTCATCCGATCCTCCAGACCCAGTCCCAGAGTCTTTAACGCCTCGTGGTACCGCTCTTTTTCCCCTTTTGTGATACTCCAGCGCAGACCTCTTTTCAGTCCCCGCCGGTAAGCCAGCGCCAGATTTTCTTCAATCTCCATCCCGGCCGCTGTTCCCATCATGGGATCCTGGAAGACTCTTCCCAGAAATTTTGCTCTGGCATATTCCGGTTTTCTGGAAATATCCTCCCCATTCAGAATAATCGTTCCTCTGTCAATGGGATAAACACCTGCGATCATGTTCAGCATGGTGGATTTTCCCGCGCCGTTTCCGCCGATGACAGTGACGAAATCCCCCTGATTCAGCGTCAGGTTCACGCCCTGCAGCGCCTTTTTTTCATTGATGGTCCCTTTGTTAAAGGTTTTTTCCACATTCTTCAGGATCAGCATGGCTATTCATCCCCCTTTGCGTACGATTTTCTCTGCTTCCACCGGGCGGACAGCACCGGAGCGCACAGGGCCAGCACCACGATGATGGCGGACACCAGCTTGGTATCATTGGCCTCCATAATCTTAAACCACATAACCACCGCACGGATGATGAAAAATACGATGGAACCCAGTACAGCGGAAAGAAGCTTGGTGCCGAAAGCCCGCTTTCTTCCCACCAGAACCTCTCCGATGACAATAGCCGCCAGACCGATGACAATGGTTCCCGTACCCATCTGAATGTCTCCCACCTTGGAGCTCTGACAGTACAGTGCGCCTGACAGCCCCACCAGCGCGTTGCTGATGGCCAGGGCCAGCACCTTCATCACTTTCACATTCACACCCAGCGCCCGGATCATCGCTTCATTATTTCCGGTGGCCCGGAGAGCCGCTCCCATCTCTGTGCCGAAAAACCAGTACAGCGCCCAGATCAGCAGCGCCACCACCACGGCGCCGATGATAAGAACCACCGTGGACTGTCTCAGGCCGGTGGCCTCCGTCATCCAGGTAAAGATGGAATCCACGTTCAGAAGCGGAATGTTGCTTTTCTGCCCCATCACCCGCAGGTTGATGGACCAGAGAGAATACTGGGTAAGAATACCGGCCAGTATCGCCGGGATCTCGAATACCGTGTGCAGAAATCCCGTGACCGCCCCAGCCAGAAAACCGGCCAGCGTGGAGATCAGCAACGCCAGAATGGGATTCATCCCGTACTGCGCCATCAGCACCGCGCAGGTACATCCTCCCAGGGCAAAACTTCCGTCTACTGTCAGATCCGCAATATCCATAATCCGGAAAGTAATATATACACCCAGAGCCATGATTCCCCAGATTACACCCTGGGAAATGGCGCCCTGCATTGATACCAGAAAACCGCTCATTGAAATATTTCCTCCTACAAACCACGGGGGAAAAGGATATTCTCCCTTTCCCCGTGTTTTTTTCTCTGTTCTGTTTTATCTGTCCGCCGTCAGGACTGTGCCGCCGCCTCCAGTTCCGCCGCGTCCAGTCCCAGAGCCTCGGCCGTATCGGCGTTGACCTTCAGGGTACATCCGGAAGCATCCAGATATTCGATGGGCATATCCGCCGGCTGGCTTTCACCGGTGAGGATCCTGGCAGCCATCTCTCCTGCCATATGGCCCAGTTCATAATAATTGATACCGTAGGTGATCAGGCCGCCGTTGTCCACCATGCCCTCTTCCCCGCAGATAACGGGAAGCTGATTCTCGTTGGCAATCATGGATACGGTCGCCATATTATTGGCAATGATGTTGTCCGTGGGGGAATAAAGCACATCCACTTTTCCCACAGCGGACTCCACAACACTCTGGATCTCGTTGGAACTGGAAACCGTATAGTCCTCATAAGACAGTCCCTCGGAATCGCAGGCTTCCTTCGCCAGATTAATCTGGAATACGGAGTTGGCCTCAGAAGAGCAGTACAGCATTCCCACTTTCTCGGCATCCGGAAAAATTTTCTTAATCAGGGCGATCTGATCTGCCACCGGCGTCAGATCGGAAGTTCCCGTCACATTTCCTCCCGGCGCGTCGTTGGATTCCACCAGGCCCGCGTCCGCCGGATCTGTCACCGCCGTCAGGACAATGGGAATATCCTGGGTCACCCCCGCCATAGCCTGCGCCGCCGGAGTGGCAATAGCAAAAATCAGGTCATTGCCCGCGCTGGCCAGATTCTGCGCGATGGTCTGACAGGTGGATGTCTCTCCCGCCGCGTTCTGCTGATCCGCTTCATAGCTGATTCCCAGTTCATCCAGCGCTGCGAAAAATCCTTCATTGGCGGCGTCCAGGGCCGTATGGGGCATATACTGGATCACACCGATTTTATAGGTTTCTCCGGAAGCGCTCTCCTGGGAAGCGGAATCCTGCGCCTCATCTTCCGATGCCTGCGTCCCGTCCGATGCATCCTCCTGGGAGGCCGCGTCCCCCGCTCCTTCTTCCGACTGACCGCCGCTCTGGCTGCAGGCCGCCATACTGCCGGCCAGCACGGCGGCAACCGTCAGCGCCAGCATCTTTTTTACCGTTTTATTTCTCATCACATCTTCCTCCATCCTTCTTTAAGCCGTTACGCATTAATGCGTTAAAGCATCATCAATAAAAGGATTTTACCACCCTTTCCTCTCCCTGTCAATCCGGAAACTATTTTAAAAACTTTTTCAATTCATCCATAAAGGTATTCACGTCTTTGAACTCCCGGTACACGGAGGCGAAACGGACGTATGCCACCGCTTCCAGATCTTTCAGCCGGTCCATGACAATCTCCCCGATAACGCTGCTGGGAATCTCCCGCTCTCCCATGGCATAAATCTCATTTTCCACGTCGTCCACCAGCTGACGGATCTGCTGAGCGGATACCGGACGCTTGTGGCAGGCACGCAGTACGCCCGCCTCGATCTTTGACCGGTCAAACTGCTCCCGGTTCTGATCCTTCTTGATTACGATCAGCGGAATGGTCTCCACTTTCTCATAAGTGGTAAACCGTTTTCCGCAGGCGTCACACTGCCTTCTTCTGCGGATAGCCGTATTTTCATCCACCGGTCTGGAATCCACCACCCGCGTATTATCCTGATTGCAAAACGGACATTTCATAAGCTTTACGTCTCCCCCGATTTCTTTTTTGTAAAAGTGCCGTCTGCGGCGGAAAGTGCCTGACAGACGGCCATCCCGGAATCGGTCCGTCAAAGACCGCTCCGCTGCTGCTTTTTACTATAATATACTGCCGGAGGAACCGTCAAGATAATTGTCACCGTTTCATATAATAAAGTAAAGAAAGACCGCCTTACGGCCCGTTTTCCCCCCGCAGACGGCGCCGGAATCTTTTTGCGGCCTGTATTCTGGGAGTTTTTCATGCGTGTTATTGACCTGAAACAGAAAGAAGTGATCAACACCTGTACCTGCAAAAGTCTCGGCTGTCCGGTGGATGTGGAATTTCATCCGGTGACCGGTCAGATCACGGAACTGATCATTCCCGGCCCCGGAAGATTCTGCGGATGCTTTGGGAGGGACAGTGAATTCTGTATTCCCTGGAACTGCATCCGGCAGATCGGGGAGGATATTATTCTGGTGGAAATCCAGGAAGACCGGTGTCTTCGGAAATTCTGAGTCTGCGGCATGCGGCCTCCGTCTTTCCTCCATTTCTCAGGGCCGCAGATAATTCCGCATGGTCTTCAGAGCATTTTTCTCCAGACGGCTTACCTGCGCCTGGGAAATACCGATTTCCTCCGCCACCTCCATCTGGGTTTTCCCCTCAAAGAAACGCAGTCGGATGATATGCTGTTCTCTTGCTCCCAGCCTTGCCACCGCGTCCCGCAGCGCCAGATTCTCCACCCAGTTTTCCTCCCGGTTCTTTTTGTCGCTGACCTGATCCATCACATAGAGGGTGTCGCCGCCGTCCGTGTACACCGGCTCATACAGACTCATGGGACTCTGGATCGCGTCCAGAGCATACACGATTTCCTCCTTGTCAATGCCGATTTCCCCGGCAATCTCCGTGATGGTGGGCTCCCTCAGATTTTTCTTCACATAGTTTTCTCTGGCGTATATGGCTTTATAGGCAATGTCCCGCAGGGAGCGGCTGACCCGGATGGCGCTGTTGTCCCTCAGATACCGGCGGATTTCACCGATAATCATGGGAACCGCATAGGTGGAAAATTTCACATTCAGCGTGGTATCAAAATTATCAATGGCTTTCATAAGGCCGATGCATCCGATCTGAAACAGGTCGTCGGCATTCTCATTACTGCTGCCAAACCGTTTGATCACGCTCAGTACCAGCCTGAGATTTCCCTTGATATATAATTCTCTGGCTTCTTTGTCGCCGCTTTTTATTCTCTCAAAGAGCAATTCTTTTTCTTCATTGGTGAGTGTTGGAAGCTTCGCGGTGTTGACGCCGCAGATTTCTACCTTGTTCAGTGCCATATAAGAATCCTCCTGAAAATATGTTCTGGAGCATACTTCGCTCTAATAAAATGATTCTCATATGGACTTTTCTCTATTCACCCGGCAGAAAATTAAAAAAAGTTTTACTCCTTGACTTTTTAAGGAAACGTCCGGTGAACAATTTTTGTCCGAAAGCCTTCTCACCCGCACGGCAAAAAAACGCCCGGCGATGCAGGCTCCCGGATTTTCCGGTCTGCCTCGCCAGGCGGTCTGATTACCGTTTTTCTTTTCTTCTTCCTGTTTATTTCTCTGTTACTTTCCTGCGGTCAGGATCTCACAGATTTCTCCGAATACTGCCTCGTTCAGTCCCAGGGTGTTGAGGGTGGGAATCGCGTCTGCACCCATCTTCTCCACCAGTTTCTGAATTTTCGCTTTCAGCTCATAGGCAATCTGTGCCTTTTCCAGCAGATCATAGCACAGATCTGCCAGCGGATTTTTCCGGATGGTTCCAGCCACGGAAACGGTCAGCTCTGCCGTTACCGGTACATTTTCCACAAAGGCGGTCAGCGTACCGGTCTTTTCGTCATAAGAAACTTCCGCTTCAACTTCCTTTCCGTCAACCTTCGCGGATACCGCTCCGTTTTCACACGCTGCAAACTCCACTTTCCAGCTTCTCTTCTCCGGAAGTACGGAAAGATTTCCGCGAGCTCCCGAAGCAGTGAATACGGAAGAACCCTCCACCGTGTGGATGGAAAGCGCGGTGGAAGCCCAGTTTTCATCCAGATCTTCCGGTGTGTCGCCGGCGTCCTCCCACAGGGTAAATTCCCCGTCTGCAGCCGCGAATACCCGCACCTGCATGTGTTCCGGATTTTCCACGCTGTTGTCAAAGCTGCTCATATCCTTCATGGGGACAATGGCGCCGGCCTTCATAAACACCGGCATGTTCTCCGTACCTCTCCATACGTTGATCATACGGCCGCCCGTATAGACCAGTCCGGTGAAGAAATCCACCCAGCATCCTTCAGGCAGCCAGGTTTTCGCACAGGCGGCTCTGGCCTGCTTATCCTGCGGCTCGGTGATGGGGGACACCAGCAGTTCGGAGCCAAAGTAATACTCATTCTTTACCAGATAAGCCTCCTCCCGGTCCGGCTCCAGATAGTACAGGGGCTGTACCAGCGGCAGATCTTCCCGGCTGGCTCTGCGGTTCATGGTATAAAGGTACGGTACCATGGCATGACGCAGACGCAGATATTCGTCCATCACACCCTCGGTAATTTTATCGAACTTCCAGGGTTCTTTGCCGTTGAAAGGATTATCCGTGCTGTGGAGACGGTTGATGGGGGAGAATACGCCGTACTGTACCCATCTGGCCATCAGTTCATCATCCCGTGTTCCCATCATATGACCGCCGATATCATGACTCCACCATCCATAACCGATATTGCTGGCTGTGTTGGTGAAATAGGGCTGGAATTTCAGGCTTTCCCAGGAAATCACCGTATCCCCTGAAAATCCTACCGGATATCTGTGGCTTCCCACCCCCGCGTAACGGGAGAAAGTCATGGGGCGGTTACCTTTCCATTTGCTGTCCAGGAAATGGTAATGATTCAGCATCCACAGAGGATCCAGCCCCGGAACCTTTGTGACGGTTCCCTGCTGCCAGTCCAGCCACCAGAAATCCACGCCTTCTTCTTCCAGCGGATGATGCAGGTCTTTCAGGTAAACTTCCATGAATTTTGGATCCGCCGGGTCAAACTGCACCGGAATCTCGCTGGCGGGATCAATTCCCATCTTTTCGGCCACCCGGGGATAGGCGTCCTCAAAAGCACGAACACCGTCGGCCGGATGCACATTCAGCGTAATTTTCATATTGTGATCGTGAAGCCAGGACATAAACTCCTTCGGATCCGGGAAAAAGTTTTTATTCCAGGTATAACCGGTCCATCCGGTTCCGTATTTCGGATCCACATCATCCACCAGATGCCAGTCCATATCCACCACGGCCACGGAGAAGGGAATCTCTTCCTTCTCAAACCGTTCCACCAGCTCCTTATATTCGTCCTCGGTATATCTGTGATACCGGCTCCACCAGTTCCCCAGCGCGTACCGGGGCAGCAGCGGGGTCTTTCCGCACAGATGATAGAAATCCTTCAGACATTCCAGATACTGATGGCCGTATCCGAAGAAATAAATATCCTTGACCCCTTCTTTTCTGGGTTCAATCCAACCGTCCTCTGTCAGTACCATGGAACGGCTGTCATCGAAATAGGAAAAACTTCTCCTGGAGATCAGACCGTGTTCCATGGGAAGCTTGCCGACAAAAGGCTCCTCCCCCGGTTCCTGCATATCTCCATATCCCCTGGGATTAATCACCATGGGGCCATCGCACATATCCAGCGTTCTGGCAGTTCCTCCCAGATCCTCCGGCTCCTCGCCGAAATGCCAGGTGGCTCCCCAGCCGCCTTTTTCCCCATTCACTTTGATGGTCAGGCCGTTGGCGGCAAAAGGCTTTCTGTCATAGTGGATCTCCAGACGGCTGGTATAGATGCCAAGCTCCTCTTCCTCATCCACTACCCGGTATGCCGGCGTGGGGAAATCCCTGTTCAGCACCGACTGGGTGGGACGGTCCTCAAATACACCGTCCTGGCTGTACTCCAGACGCACCAGCGCCTCCGTCAGCATGGTGATCCGAAAATGATCTCCCTGGATCACGGACTCCTTTCTGCAAAGCGGCTGCGAGGGCAGCTTATATTCGTTCATTGCCATTTTAATATCCTCCTCGTTGATTATATTTATTTTCAAGGCCAAAAGGCCCCGTTTTCTTTTTTGGGGGAGCGTTATACATTCTCCCTGGTTATATTTTTCAGCCAGCGGTAGCTCTTATAATGCCGGTAGACAAACGGCATCTTTACAAATTCATCCAGACAGATGATGAAATACACCCACATGGGCGGAAGCTTCAGCACAAAAGCCGCGAGAAATCCCGCCGGCACCGCAAACACCCACATATCAAGGGTATCGCAGAGAAATCCGAACCGGGAATCTCCTCCGGAGCGGAAAATACCGCAGATCACCGTGGTGTTCATGGCCTGTCCCAGCACATAATAGGCGTTGATGAACAGCATCACCGTCAGATAAGACAGGGCCGTGGGCGTAAGATCCACCATCCGGACCATCACCGGCCGCATCAGCAGCACCAGCAGTCCGCCAAGTATCCCGGTAAGAAACGTTATCCTGCACAGACGGCTGGCATTTTTCTTCACCTGATCCATCTGACCGTCCCCGATCTGCTTTCCCAGATAAATGGCGCCTCCGTTGGCAATACCGAAACAGACCACGGTTCCCAGATTTCTGGCCACCACAACCACCGAATTGGCAGCTACCATATCGCTTCCCAGATGACCCATAATCACGGAATACATGGAAAATGCCACGCCCCATACCACTTCGTTGCCGAAAGCCGGCATGGCGTAGCGGATATAATCCCCAAACAGTACCGGATATCCGGAAAACACACTGCGCACCCGGAAATGTACCGGTCTTTTTCCCAGATTGTCCAGCATACAGATTCCTGTCTCTATCGCCCTGGCGATCACCGTAGCCAGCGCCGCTCCGGCTGCTCCCATCCGGGGCAGGCCGAACAGTCCGAAGATAAACACGCCGTTCAGACAGATATTGATAATCAGCGCCGATCCGAATACCGCCATGGCAAAGACCACCCGCTCAATGCTGCGCATAATACACAGATATACCTGCGACACGCTCATAAAGAGATAGGACAATCCCACAATCCGCAGATAATCGCAGCCAATGGCAATCAGCGTTTCGTCACTGGTAAAAATCCGCATCAGCAGCTGCGGAAATCCGCAGGCCATCACGGCAAACAAAACGGAAACGCCCACGGAAATCCGCATGGCGATCCCCATAATTTTCTCGATGGTTCCGGTATCCCGTTTTCCCCAATATTGGGCGGCCATCATAGTGGCCCCGGAGGCCACTCCCGAATACACCAGGGAAAGGATAAACTGGACCTGATTTGCCAGTGAAACGGCAGAAAGCGCATCCTGCCCCACATATCCCACCATCACCACATCCGCTGAATTTACCGCTGTACTGATCAGATTCTGCATGGCAATGGGAATTACCAGCCGAAGCAGCGACCGGTAAAAGCCGGATGTCTGTTCTTTTTGGTCGTTCATCACAAAAAACCCCTGTCCTTTGTACTTATAATTGGAATTATAATACAAAAAACAGGGGATTTCCTATACTAATCTGATCTAAAAGTATATTATTTTGACTTATTTCATAGAATCCACAATCGCTTTTGCCAGCGCGTCCATCTGCTCCTGCTGGTTCTCTTTCAGGGAAGAACGGATGGTCACAGAGGGCTCCAGAACATTCATGTTCTTCAGACCGGCAAATACTTCTTTCATCAGCTTGCCTGCCTGGGGCGCCCAGGTGCCGTTCTCCAGAAGAGCCACGGTACGGTTCTGCAGATTATGGGCCTTGATCTCGGACATCACGGTCTCCATTCTGGTGAACAGGCCGTTGTTATAGGTGGGGCAGGCGAATACCAGGTGGCTGCAGCGGAAGGCTTCGGACAGAATCACGGAGGGATCCGTCACAGACACATCGTATACGGCAATATTCTTCACGCCCAGGTCCGCCAGTTTCGATGCCAGGATATCAGCGGCATTTTCCGTATTTCCATAGATGGAACCGTAGGCGATCATCACCGCCTCATCCTCCGGCGTGTAGCTGCTCCACTTGTCATACTTGTCGATGAACCAGCCCAGATTCTCTCTCCAGATGGGGCCGTGCAGCGGGCAGATCATTTTGATCTCCAGGGTGGCTGCCTTTTTCAGCAGATTCTGTACCTGTACGCCGTATTTGCCCACAATATTTACAAAGTATCTTCTGGCGTCGTCCAGCCAGTCTCTCTCAAAGTTCACCTCATCGGCAAACAGATTTCCGTTGATGGCGCCGAAGGTTCCGAAACCGTCCGCGGAAAACAGAATCTTGTCGGTGGTGTCGTATGCCACCATGACTTCCGGCCAGTGTACCATGGGAGCCATCACAAAGGCCAGCGTATGTTTTCCGGTGCACAGGGTATCCATTTCCTTGACGATCACTGCCCGGGAATCGATATCAAAATCAAAGAACTGCTTCAGCATGGGAACCGTCTTGGCATTGCATACTACCTTTACCTCCGGGTATCTGCGAACCACCTCGCCCACCGTGGCACAGTGATCCGGCTCCATATGGTTTACTACCATGTAATCCAGGGTACGTCCGCCCAGCACATGGGTCAGGTTCTCAAAGAAGCGGTCGCTGACCGAATGATCCACCGTGTCCAGCAGAACGGTTTTCTCGTCCATCAGCACATAGGAGTTGTAGGACACTCCTCTGGGAATCGGATATACATTTTCAAATAAAGCCAGTCTGCGGTCACTGCTGCCAACCCAGAATAAATCATCGGTCACTTTTTTTACACAATACATGACTGTCCCTCTCTTTCTTTTCAACAGTCCCGCCTCATGGCCGGACCATTCTCTTTTTCACTTGTATTTTCTCACCGGCGTCTTCCCCGGCTGTCCCATCCGGACATTTGCCGCATAAAGTCCGCCGAAATCCACTGCTCATTATACCCGGTTGCAGCACCGTTGACAAGTGGCATTTGCCACACTGAAGAAATTTATCATCTTACTTTTTTATTCATATCTCACAATCTCTTTTTTCAGCCGCCGCATGATCCGCTTCTCCAGCCTGGAAATATAGGACTGGGATATTCCCAGCAGATCCGCCACCTCTTTCTGGGTTTTCTCTTTCCCGTCCGGCTGGTTCAGCCCAAAGCGCAGACAGATGATGGTCTGCTCCCGTTTGGACAGTTTGTGAATGGCCCGGCCCAGCAGGCTGCATTCCACTTCCCGCTCCAGATCCCGGTAAATGACGTCCTCATCGGTACCCAGGATATCGGACAGCAGCAGCTCGTTTCCGTCCCAGTCCACATTCAGCGGTTCATCGATGGATACTTCCATTCTCGTTTTGCTGTTTCTTCGCAGATACATCAGGATCTCATTTTCGATACAGCGGGAAGCGTAAGTGGCCAGCTTGATTTTTTTGTCCGGCTTAAAGGTATTGATGGCTTTTATAAGGCCGATGGTTCCGATGGAGATCAGATCCTCCATCCCCACGCCTGTATTGTCAAATTTCTGGGCGATATAGACTACCAGTCTCAGGTTGTGTTCGATGAGCCTGGCACGGGCTTCCTGATTCTCTCCGCCGGAAAGCTCCCGTATGGCCTGACTTTCCTGCTCCGGCGACAGGGGCGCGGGAAGTACATCCGCCCCTCCGATATAGTAGATTTCTCCCGGCTTCTTCCACATCATTCTGGAAAAACCGGGAATCATGCGGAAACGGAAATGGCTGGGTACAGCTGCATACATCATAAGAAATTCCTCCTAACTGTCTATCAGATTTGGATGAAGAATCACCTGATAGTCCCCCGAAATGGAACTACTTTCCCTGGAAAAGGCGATTACCGGACGGGTAATCACCTTATGTACCTTGTGGCCCTCCACACACAGATAATCCAGTGTCACTGCCAGAGCGGTCCCGCGGCTGCATCCCACACTGCGAAAGGGAAGAAAATGCGGACGGAGGCTGCAAAGCAGCGCGTCATTGTCCGGTTTTTCTCCCTCCCCGAATTTTCGCAGTTCCTGACACACCCCGGAAGGAAAAAGCTCATTGAGAATTACAGCGTCCCCGATGCTCACCGGTTTTTGACAGACTGGATCCCACAGCTGGTTTCCCGTATCGTACAGGCCGAATCCTTCGTAGCATTTCCCATTTGCGTACAGCCAGACCCGGTAAATCCGCGCCCGCTTTCTCTTTGCCCGGGAACAAACCCGGATACCGGCCGCAAGGAGCATATAACTGACGGTGCCCAGAAGGAAAAATGCTCTGACTCCCCTGCTGCCTGTGGCTCGCTGCAGCATGAGGAGCATACCCCCCAGAAGGAATCCGGCTCCGTAAAGGACCAGAACTCCCTGAGCAATCTCCCTCCATTTTTTCAGGTTACATCCAAACCTTACCATGATTGTATTGACTACCACATGTATCAGTATCGTATTCAGAAGTCGGCCTGCAGGGACTATCGCCGGAAGGCAGATCCCCGCCGCGCCGATGGCGGCGCCCGCAAGGCTTCTTCGCCATGTGGCAGAATGGCCAAGAAGCCTGCACGTCAGCCGGAGCAGGAAATAATCCATCACAAAATTCATGACGAACAGGACGTCAATAAAGACCTCATAATACACAAAACACCCCCGATCCCTGTTGAATACGTACTTACTGGAATAAGCAAATACCATTATAGGAGATCGGGGGTGTTAATTTTGTCAAAACAGGGCTGTCGGAATCTGGAATTTCTCGACAGCCCTTTCCCGCATTTTTCAGTTTTTATGTCAACGCTTTTCCGATAGGGATACTTCTTATGATTTTCCTGCCGCAAACCGGGGCTATTCTGGCCGCAGATCTTTCAGGATCTCTGCCAGGCGGTTGAGAGGCAGCTGTCCCGGAGCGGATGCTTCTCCCGTGGTGCCGAAGGTAACACAGGAACCGAATACCTGGCCGCAGACGCGGCTTACCGCGCCCAGGGCGCCCATGGACATGGTAATCAGCGGCGCCTCCCCCTGCCGGGAAGCGTCCAGCGTCACCGAAAGAAGGCGAAGCACATCCCGGGAGGTATGGGGCATCACCGCCAGCTTGCGGATATCCGCGCCGGCTTCCTCCATCTTCTCCAGAGCGGTTTTCATAACGTCTGTGTCCGGAGTTCCCTCAAAATGATGACAGGATGCAATTACCCGCTTTCCTTCCTTTTGAAGTTCTCCGATGAGCGCCCGCATCCGTGTCTCGTCCCGGAACAGTTCCACATCCATCAGATCCAACTGGGGGCTTTTTGCGGCTTCCTGGAGAATGTTGACATAATCTTCTGTCGAACCTTGCCACATTCCGCCTTCACGGGAAGTCCGAACCGTAAAAATCAGAGAGATTTGTCGAATCCTGCTGCGGATACCCTCCACAATTCCGCACACGTTCCCGGAATCGGACAGTCCTTCATAGTAGTCCGCGCGCCATTCTACCAGATCCGCGCCTGCAGACGCAGCCTCAAGGGCCTGCGCATAAATTTCCTCTTCCTTTTTTCCCGTCACCGGCACACATATTTTCGGGACACCGCTTCCCAGCACCGTATCACGCACTTTGATTTCTCGCATTTTTTCCTCCTTGTCCTTTTACGGCGGAATCTCTTCCTTTCTCTTCGATCTGCCGTGTTTTCACATTTTCTTTTTCTTCCATCTGTGTTATAGTGAAAGAAAATCAATTAAACTATATTATAAAATAAGGAGTTCGCCATGACAATACCAATTACAGGACATACGAAACTGATCGGGCTGCTGGGGGATCCTGTGTCCCACAGCATTTCTCCCATGATGCATAATGAAGGGTTCCGTCTTCTCGGCCTGGACTATGTATATCTCTGTTTCCGCGTAACTGAAGACACCCTTTCTCATGTGGTCACCGGACTGCGCGACGCGGGAATCCGGGGATTTAATGTGACCATGCCCTGCAAAAACCAGATGGCCAGGCTGTGCGATCACCTCTCCCCTGC
This sequence comes from Candidatus Pullilachnospira intestinigallinarum, assembly GCA_018711275.1. GTDB lineage: Bacteria > Bacillota > Clostridia > Lachnospirales > Lachnospiraceae > Pullilachnospira > Pullilachnospira intestinigallinarum. The sequence goes on along the minus strand of DVIN01000035.1, from coordinate 18,819 downwards.
CGCCCGCCTCATCGGTGCGGTCAATACCGTCGTCTGTGATGACGGCGTTCTCACCGGGCACAACACGGATGGCATCGGTTTCCTGCGGGCAGCCGCCCGGGAGGGATTTTTGGCAGACGGAAAAAGAATTACCCTGATGGGCATGGGCGGAGCTTCCACCGCCATCGCGGTTCAGGCCGCCCTGGACCATGCTGCCGCGCTGGATATTTTTGTACGGCCCTCCAGCCGTTTTTTCCCCAGGGCACGGCGGATAGAGGAAGAATTGAACCGTACAACGGACTGTCGTGTAAGGATACTGGAGCACGGCGACCAGAAAGCCCTAGCGGATTCTCTTGGTCATGCGGACCTTCTGGTAAACGGAACTTCCGTGGGAATGGCGCCCAACACGGACGCCACCATTCTTACAGACTGCTCCCTTCTGCGGCCCGATCTTCTGGTGGCCGATGTGATTTATAATCCGAGAGAAACCCTTTTTCTGAAAAACGCCCGTCAGGCAGGCTGCCGCGCCTTCAACGGCCTGTATATGACACTTTATCAGGGAGCGGAGGCTTTCCGGCTATGGACGGGGAAAGATATGCCGACGGAAGAGATCCGAAAAAAATATTTTTGCTGAAAAAACAGCCGCAGACCCGAAAGTCTGCGGCTGTTTCTGTTAATCTGAAATTTCTTATCTTCTCTTCAGGAAATCCGGAATCTGAATATCCTTTTTCGGAATATTGCTGGTGGTGGGGGCTCCGGAAGATCTGGGCACCTGGAAGGAAGGCATGGTCAGCCCCTGAGAAGGCGCCGGCTTCTCTTCTTTTTTCGGTTCCGCCGCCGGCTTCGCGGTCTGCAGGGAAGAAGCCTTGCTGACACTGGCCTGTTTTGCGGTGGCATCGTTGAGTCCGGTGGCAATAACAGTGATTCTCGCGGTATCCACTGCGGTATCGTCGTACATTGCGCCAAAGATAATATTTGCGTCCTCTCCGGTCAGGCTCTGTACATAGCTTGCCGCATCGTTGGCGTCCATCAGCGAGATGTCTCCGGAGATATTGATGATTACATGGCTTGCGCCCTGAATCGTGGTCTCCAGCAGAGGACTTGCCACAGCCTGCTGAACTGCCTCCAGGGCCTTGTCGTCCCCCTTGGCCTCTCCGATTCCGATATGAGCGATCCCCTTGTCTTTCATAACGGTCTGAACATCCGCAAAGTCCAGATTGATCAGTGCCGGCATATTGATCAGGTCGGTGATTCCCTGAACGGCCTGCTGCAGAACCTCGTCCGCTTTCTTCAGTGCCTCCGGCATGGTCGTCCGGCGATCCACAATCTCCAGAAGCTTGTCGTTGGGGATCACGATCAGCGTATCCACATTGTCTTTCAGCTTTTCAATTCCCATCAGCGCATTGCTCATACGGGTCTTGGCTTCAAAACGGAAAGGCTTTGTCACCACGCCGACGGTCAGGATCCCCATCTCCTTAGCGATCCCCGCAACCACAGGGGCCGCTCCGGTTCCGGTTCCGCCGCCCATACCGCAGGTGACAAACACCATATCGGCGCCCTCCATCAGCTGACGGATCTCATCCATACTCTCCTCAGCCGCTTTCTCACCGATCTCAGGCTTCGCGCCTGCGCCCAGTCCTTTGGTAAGCTTTTCCCCGATCTGCAGAACAGTGGGGGCCTTGCACAGAGTCAGGGCCTGTTTATCTGTATTAATTCCCACGAACTCTACACCGCCGATGGTCTCATCCACCATGCGGTTTACTGCATTATTACCGGCGCCGCCTACGCCGACCACGATAATTTTCGCAGAAGACTCCGCTTCATTTGTCATAATCTCTAACAACGTACTTCCTCCTTCTTCGCTTTGCGCAATCTATCATTCCCCTTAGGGTGCTTATGCCTTATCTAGTTAAGTTACATATAGACTATAATATAATTTTCTCGTCCATTTCGCAACCATTTTTTAAGAAATTCATATATTTTTTACAGGTTTTCCGCATCCGAAGTTTTCTTTTCAAGGGGCCGGCCAGCGCCAGCGCCGCCGCTTCTTCTGCCACAGTTCTTTTGGAACCCCCTTCAGCCGCCTACCAGATCTCTCACTCCCGGGGATGAACCCGCGGTTCCTTTGTTCTGCTGCGCGCCAGTCATCCCGTCCTGGGTCTGTCCTTCATCCGACTTTTGGGAATCACCGGAAGCGGTATCCGTATCTTCCGCCTGACCGTCATCTGCGGCCGTATCCGTTTCCCCTGAGGTGGCTCCTGTGGCCGTATCCGCTTCCCCTGAGGGCTCTCCCTGTCCGGTTCCCGCGGCCGTATCCGTTTCCCCTGAGGTGTCCTCCTGACCGGCTCCTGTGGCCGTATCCGTTTCTTCTGAGGTGGCCTCCTGACCGGCTCCTGTGGCCGTATCCGTTTCTTCTGAGGGCTCCGTTTCGGCCAGGCTGTCCGCATTGTCCAGAATTCCCTCTGCCCGGGCCAATGCCAGTTTCAGCGTATACAGCGATTCCTCCGAAAAGAAAAGATTCACCGTATCCTCCGTATAATCCTCCAGGTGAAGGATGCCGGTCCGATCCTGAAGCTTGGGAAGCAGCGCAGCCACCCGGGTGATCTTCTCCTCCAGCAGAGTATCCTGGCCCAGCTGACACTGAAGCCGTCCGTCGTTATATACCAGGGTAATATTATACGCTTCATCAAAACAGACGCTTTCCGGAAGAATCTGATATTTCTCCACCATGCGGGTGATTCCCAGAATCGTGTTGAACACCCCGTCATCCTTCACCGTGATTTTTTCTCCCAGCCGGACATTCTGCATATCCAGTCCCAGAATCAACGGCACATCCGTCACCGCCGCGCGGCTCTGGCCGCTTCCCTCTTCCCCGGTATCAGACACTTCAGGTTCCAGAATCTGTACCTGAGACGTCAAGGTGCCATTCTCTTCCCCGCTGTCCTCTTCGTCCGCATCGTCCTCTCCGTCCTCTTCTTCCGCTTTTTGGGCCTCCTCAGCCTCAGCCTCCTGTCTCAGCGTTTCCAGTTCCTGAAGGGCTGCCTCCGGATCCAGAATCTCACTTTCCTCCTGAGCCTCCGTCTCCACCACATTGCCGTCCTTATCAAAATACATCTTCTGGCCGTCCTGTGCCACATAGCCTATAATATCCTTCTCATTTACATGAATCCGGATCGCATGAGGGCCCAGCATCTCCAGGTCAAAAGAATCCACAAAGGCAATATCTTCCGCCTCCTGATGGCGGTGAAACCAAACGGCCAGCAATGTATTGCTGTCCAGAGGAGACCCCAGAGCCATCTGGCGGATCTCTTCATCGGAATACCGGGTGCTTCCCACCACATCCACACTGTCCACTTTAAACAGGATAAAAAACAAAAGCAGGGACAGCAGCGCGACGCCAGCCGCCGCGCATACCGCCACCTTCTTTCCATCCTTCGTCAATACGATTTTTGCATGTTTTTTTTTCATCTGTCCCCTTCTAACCTCTTATACCTGACAACCGAATCCCTGCAGAGTTTCTTCTGCTGTCTGCAATCCCCGTACAGGCATCCTGCGGCTGACTATTCCGACCGATCCGACCGTCACGGTATTCTTCTGATTCTGCCTCCCAGCGCTGTCAGATCCGCATCAATCGCTTCATATCCCCTCTCCACAAAACCGGCATTGCCGATCACTGTAGTACCCGATGCCGCCAGCGCAGCCACTGCCAGAGCCGCGCCTCCCCGCAGATCTCTGGCCTCCACCCGGGCGCCCGTAAGCGGTTCTCCGCCTGTAATCCAGGCGTCTCTTCCCGCTGTATGGATCTGTCCGCCCAGCTTTTTCAGTTCACCGGCCGTTTTCAGACGATCCTCAAAAATTTCCTCCCGGATTCTCCCTTTCCCCGGAATGGTCAGAAGCACCGCCATCAGCACGGACTGCATATCCGTAGGAAACCCGGGATAACACTGGGTTCGGGTATATTTTACCATCCGTTCCACCCCGGATGCGTCCGCTATTAGTTTACCACCGTTGTACTCCCATTGTCCACCCATTTTCTCGTACACCCTTAATATAGAAGAAATTTCTTCCACCGGTGCATCGGAAAGGGTTACCTTCCCCCGGGTGGCTGCCGCCGCATAGAGATAGGTGCCCGCCACAATTCGATCCGGCGGTACCGCAAACCTGACGTCCCGCAGGATGCGCACGCCCCGGATCCGAAGCTTCCTGGTGCCGATTCCTCCGATCTCCGCCCCCATGGCCTGTAGGAAATGACACAGATGGGTGATCTCCGGCTCCAGGGCACAATTTTCCAAAAGGGTGGTTCCTCTGGCTTTTACGGCGGCCAGAATTCCATTTTCCGTGGCCCCCACGCTGGAAATGGGAAAGCAGATTCTGGTTCCGAAAAGTTCCCCGCCGGTCCGGGCCTCCAGCATCTCCCCCTGCTCCTCCACCACAGCTCCCATGGCCCGGAACACCCCCAGATGCAGGTCAATGGGCCTTGCTCCGATGGTGCATCCTCCCGGATGCGCGATCCGCACCCTGCCCTGCCTTCCCAGCAGGCTTCCCATCAGCATCACCGAGGACCGCATACTGGCGGCATCCTCCCTGTCTATCTCATATCCCCGCAGATTTCTGCAGGAAATCCGGAGCGTATGATCTTCCCAGCATGTTTCGGCCCCCAGGCTCTGCAGAATCCGTTCCATGGAAAAAACATCCGCAATCCGGGGACAGTTATGGAGCGCCACCTCTCCTTCGTGCAGTATGGCCGCGGCCATCATAGGCAGCGCCGCATTCTTGGACCCCTGAATTCTGGCACAGCCCAAAAGAGGGCGTCCGCCCTCTATGATCATTTCGCCCAATGATTTCACTCCCGCACTCCCACTTATTTTAATCTATGCACACGCGGGAAAGATGTTACTTTCATCGCCTTCTGCCTGCGGCACTGCGGCTCACGGACACTGCCAGCCCCATCTCACCCATCAGAAACAAAACGGAAGTACCTCCATAACTGACAAAAGGCAGTGTGATGCCTGTGTTGGGAATGGTATTGGTGACCACCGCGATGTTCAGAATCACCTGGAGGGCCAGATGCCCCATGATTCCGGTACAGATCAGTTCTCCCAGCAGATCCGGAGCATGCACCGCGTTCACCATCAGCCTCCAGATCAGCAGTCCGAAAATCAGAATCACCAGGGCAGCGCCCACCAGCCCGGTCTCCTCACAGATAATGGAAAAAATCATATCGTTCTGGGCCTCGGGCACAAAGCCCAGCTTTTGAAGACTGCTCCCCAGTCCTCTGCCAAAAATTCCTCCGCTTCCGATGGCATACAGGCCCTGGATCGTCTGGAATCCTTTTTCATAGGCTTCCGGATTTCTCCAGATGGCCAGACGCTCCAGCCGGTAGCTTTCCAGGCTGAGAAAAATTCCCACAAAGGCCAGCCCCGCGGCGCCGACCCCCACAAACGGCAGATATCTGGGATTGGATACAAAGATCAGGATTCCTCCGATTCCCAGAATAATCACCGCCGTACTCAGGTTGTTGGTACCCACCAGCCCCACGATGGGAAGCAGCATGGCCATGGTCAGCGCCATAAACCGGAACGTGTCCGTGCGCCTTTTGCTCTCACTGATCTGACGCGCCAGGAAAATCACCACCGCCACCTTGGCAAACTCTGCCGGCTGAAACGACAGAGGCCCCAGCGCCAGCCAGCGTTTGGAACCATTGTATTCCCTTCCCACAAACAATACCAGGGTGGACAGCACCAGGGAGACGCCGTAAATGGGCCAGGCCAGCCGGGCTATCCGGTGATAATCCATGTGGGATACCAGATAAAAAGCCAGAAGTCCCAGCAGGGTGGCAAACAGCTGCTTTTTAAAGTAATAGGCCGCATCGTCAAATTTCACCCGGCCGTTGTAGGCGCTGGTACTGTACAGCAGCACCAGCCCCAGTGCCAGCAGCAGCAATACCAGAAACCCCAGCAAAAGATCCGCCGGAGCATGGGGGATTTCTCTGTCTTCCCGCTGCCCTCTTCTATCCATTTTGGTTTTCATTCTGTTCCGCCCTCCGCTGTGAGCCCGCCGCAGGCCGCCCTCTGCCCCTTTGCAGCATACGGGTTCCACAACTGCCTCAACTTATTTCAGCTTATGACGGATTTTCCGGAAATATTATTGTTCCTGACGTTTCAGGTACTTTACCGCATAATCTCAGCACACCCCGGAGGGTATTTTCTGCCAGTTCCCTCATATCCCAGGGAAGCGTCGCCTCAAATTCCAGCGCCTTCCCGGTAAACGGCTGGATCAGCCGTACCCTTCCCGCATGAAGCGCCGCCCGGCACATCCCGTTTTCCGTATGCTCCCCGTAAAGACGGTCCCCGGCCAGCGGGTATCCCATCCATGCCATATGCACCCGGATCTGGTGCGTTCTTCCGGTCTCCAGCCACAGTTTCAGAAGGGAATATCCCCCTCCCGATGCCTCCGCTCTCCAGTGGGTGACGGCCGCTTTTCCTTTTTCATCGATACGCATCCGGAGCCGGTTCCCGGGATCGGGCCCGATGGGCCGGCAAATACAGCCGCTGCTTCCGGCCGGAAGTTCTCCTCTTGCCAGCGCCGTATAAATCTTCTGAAATTCCCCCTTTTTTCTCTGTTCGCCCAGTCTGGCGGCAGCGGCCTGATTTTTCGCGAACACCATGATGCCGGAGGTCTCCCTGTCCAGTCGTCCCACAGGACGGATCCGGCAGGCCTCGCCCTTTCCCAGCAGATGAGACTGCACCAGGTTGGCCAGCGTATCCCGGTAATGGCCGCCGGAGGGATGACTGGCCATTCCGGCAGGCTTTTCCGCCACCAGAAGGTCCTCGTCCTCATACAGCACAGCCAGCGCGCGCGGCTCCTCTCCCTGAAAGGTTTCCAGATGATCTGATCTGTTTTCTTCTGATTCCAGACACACCAGAATCATATCTCCCTGTTTCACCGGCTCTGTCACCCGGCAGCGGACTCCATTTTTAAGGATCCCTCCCGGACGGAATTTGGCCTGGCGGATCTCCCGCTTTGTAAGTCCCGCCTGATGCCGGAGAAGTTTCCCGATGTCTGTTGTCCCGGGAAGCGCCGCCAGCTGTTCCAGGATTCCTTTTGTCACTTGAATTTTCATTTCTTTTCTCATACCGGCATTGTATCATTCCATTCTCCGAAGGGCAAGCACACCGGATAAACTTTCCACTATCGGAAACAGAACACAGCCGGGAACAGAAAAAGTTCATTTTTCCGTCTCCGGCTGTTGTTATGTAAGTTTCTGTCTTCTGTTTTTTGGCTGCCTGCCGTTTACTCCACCGTCTCCTCCGGCAGCGCCCGCACATACTCTTTGAACATCCGTCCCCGCTCTTCATAATTCTTAAACTGTCCCCAGCTGGCGCAGGCCGGTGAAAGCAGCACCGCATCTCCCGGATGAGCCATGCGGGCACAGAGCTTTACGGCTTCCTCCAGGCTGTCCGCCAGGATGGTGTTAGTAAATCCGCAGCGGGCGGCGGCGTCCCGGATCTTTTCCCTGGTCTGCCCGATCAGCACCAGATAACGCACCTTGCCGTCAAAAGAGCGGATCCATTCCTCATAGGAGGATTCCTTGTCATACCCGCCTCCGATCAGCAGCGTGGGACGGTCCATGGCCTGAATGCCTTTAATGGCCGCGTCCGGATTGGTTCCCTTGGAGTCATTGTAGTAAACCACGCCGTTCTTCTCCGTCACATATTCGATCCGGTGTTCCACCGCGGTAAAGGCCTCCACGCTGCGGCGGATGGATTCCACCGGCACCCCTGCGTAATAGGCCATAGCCGCGGCCGCCATGGTATTTTCATAATTATGGCGTCCCAGAATCTTCAGCCGGTCGGTGGAGGTGATAACCTCCTCCCGGTCTCCATCCCTCAGAACAATCTTCTTTCCGTCCAGGAAAACGCCCTGGGGAAGCTTCTGCAGACTGGAAAAATACACGGCTTTTGCCCGGAGTGTTTTCCCGAATTCCCGCAGCGTCAGATCCTCATAATTCAGCACACAGACCTGTTTTTCCTTCTGATTTTTCGTGATCAGTTCCTTCACCCGGATGTATTCCTCCATGGTATGATGACGGTTCAGATGATCCTCCGTGATGTTCAGAATCGCGCTGACTTCCGGACAGAACTCCTGGATCGTCTCCAGCTGAAAACTGCTGATCTCCGCCACCGTCACCGAATCGTCGGTGGTTTCCAGCGCCACCGAGGTGTAGGGTGTACCGATATTTCCCACCACATACACCTGCGGCAGATAATCTGCCATGATCTTTCCCAGCATGGCAGTGGTGGTCGTCTTTCCATTGGTTCCTGTCACCGCCAGGACTCTGCCCCTGCTCATCTGATACGCCAGCTCCACCTCGCCCCAGATGGGAATACCCGCGTCACGGATCTGCCGCACTTCCGCAAGATCTGTGGGAACACCGGGGCTTAGCACAGCCAGAGAAATACCTTCCAGCATCCCGGGCGTCAGCTGTCCCAGCAGGATCCGCACGTCCGTCCCGTCTTTCAGCTTCTGGCGGACTGCCTCCGGATCCAGAGCCTCATTGCTGTCGTAGATCACCGGACGGGCACCCACCTCTTTTAAGAGATCCGCCGCGCCGATACCGCTGATCCCGGATCCAAATACCAATACGTTTCTGTCTTTCATTTCCATGACTTTTCCTCCTAAAGAGCCAGCAGACCGATCATACACAGAATCGCCGTAAGGATGGAGAATACTGCCACAACTCTGGTCTCCGACCATCCGCACAGCTCAAAGTGATGATGAATGGGCGCCATCTTGAAAATTCTCTTTCCACCGGTTTTTTTAAAATACGTCACCTGGATGATCACAGACGCCACTTCCACCAGATAAATCAGTCCCACCAGGATCAGAAACAGCGGCATCTGCAGCATATACGCGGTTCCCGCCACGAAACCGCCCAGCGCCAGAGATCCGGTGTCTCCCATGAATACCCTGGCCGGAAAAACATTAAACAGCAGAAAGCCCATCAGAGCGCCTACCACCGCGCAGGTAATGGGTTCAATGCCGCTGCCTGTTCCCACCGCCACCACGGAAAAGAAGGTGGCCACCATGATCGTCACACTGGCTGCCAGACCATCCAGACCATCTGTAAAATTCACACCGTTGACCGTACCGATCACCGCCACAAAAAGCAGCGGAACCGCCAGCCATCCGATATTCCAGTAATATCCGCCGGAAAAAGGTACCAGCAACGTCAGATCCACATCGGTAAACCGGATCAGGTAAAAGGCAAAAATGCCGGTCACCACAATCTGTCCGGCCATCTTCTGCATGGGAAGCAGGCCGTCGGAGCGCTTCAGCACCACTTTCAGATAATCGTCAAGGAATCCGATCAGTCCGAAGCCCAGCGTCAGAAACAGAATCGGAATAATGTTGGGATAGTCCCTCACATAAAACAGTGCCGTCACCGTGGTCGCAATCAGAAAAATCAGTCCTCCCATGGTGGGCGTTCCCGCCTTGGCCAGATGAGATTTCACACCGTCCGTTCTCTCAGTCTGGGATGCCTTCAGTCTCCGCAGGAAAGGAATAATAACGGGAGCCAGAATCACACTGATTACAAAAGAAATCAGCACCGGTATCACTACTTTAAAATCCATATTTCACCTCGTACCTTCAGGCAGCGCGCATTCTTCTGTCGCAGGCTGCCTCTCTTATTTTTATCCTTTTTAGTATAATACTTTTCCCACCATCCATCAACCATTTTCCGGGCGGATTTCCCGGCCGGTATGCCTCGGGATCCCGCTGCACATGCAGCGTGGTCTATATTCCGTTTCGGTCGGCGCTAAACGTGTGCCACCGGCACACGGCGCACTCGCCGGAAAGCAGAAGACTGAACCGTTACCATCCGGTCCATCGGAAAATACGGTTCATCCGTTATCCTGAGCTTTCTGCTCCTCCATGGGGATCTCCAGATAAGGGAGGATATTCTCAAAGATACTCTGAATAACCGGCGCCGCGATGGTTCCTCCATAATAAATCCCCTGGGGATTATAGATGATGCACAGGCCCAGCACCTGGGGATCATCGGCCGGCGCAAAGCCCAGGAAGGAAGAGATGTACCGGTTGGCGCTTCGCGGAAGTGTCTGAGAGGTGGCGGTTTTCCCTCCGATCCGGTATCCCTCCACCCTGGCGTTCTTTCCTCCGCCCTCGCTGACCACCTGTTCCAGCACATAGCGAAGCTTCTCAGAGGTTTCTTCCGAAAGGATCCGCTCTCCCTTTCCGTAACTGTAGCTTTGGATCACTGTGCCGTTTCCGTCTCGGGCTTCCACCGCCAGATGCGGCGTGATCCGACAGCCGCCGTTGATCAGAGAGGACACTGTGGCCGCCAGCTTCACCGGCGTAATCTGAAATGACTGGCCAAAGGCCATGGTGGCCAGCTCCACCTGGCCCATATCTTCTTTCCGGTGGGTGATAGTGCCAGCTTCACCCGGCAGATCAATTCCCGTTTTTTCCAAAAGTCCGAATTGTTGAAAATAGGAATAAAATTCATCCACTCCCATCCGAAGCGCCACATCGATAAAGACAGGGTTGCAGGAGTTCTCCACTCCCTGCACAAAGGTTTCGCTGCCGTGGCCCTTCCGGTTGGCACAGTGGATTCTCCTGTTATCCACGACCCGGTATCCGGGACAGTAAAAGGAATCCTCCAGCGATACCGCCCCGGATTCCAGGCCCGCGGCCGCTGTGATCACCTTGAAGGTAGAACCGGGCTCATAGGTATCATTGATACAGATGTTCCTCCACATCTGATTCAGCCGCTCCTGCAATTCTTCTTCCGACAGGGCCGCCGTATCTGTGCCGTCATTGAGCGTGAACGGATCATTCAGATCAAATTCCGGCACATTGACACAGGCATAGATCTCGCCATTTTGTGGATTCATAATCAGAATGGACACCGCATCCGCCTCTTTCTGTTCCAGTACCCGCAGCGCCTCCTGCTGGGCATACTCCTGGATATTCCGGTCCAGACTCACCGTGAGATCATAACCGGCCACCGGTTCCACGCGGCTCTCACCGATTTCCCCGATTTCTATGCCTCTGGCATCGGTGGTGGTGAGAATTTTCCCGTCGATTCCTTTTAGGATCTCTTCATACTTTACCTCCAGGCCAATGATCCCCTGGTTGTCTCCTCCGGTAAACCCCAACACCCGGGAAGCCAGCTGCCCGTAAGGATAATATCTCCGGTAATCTTCATCCACCTTCACGCCGTCCAGTTCCATGGCCCGGATCCGGTCTCCGGTTTCTTTGTCCACATTGGTCTTCACCCGCTCAATGGAGGATACCTTTTCCACCCGCTCCCTGGCTTTTTCTTCCGTAAGTCCCAGTTCTTTTACCAGCATATCGATGACTTTTTCCGGTTCCGTAATCTGGCTGTGGATCACGGAAATGGTGCAGACGGTCCGGTTATCGGCCAGAACGGTTCCTGTCCTGTCCAGGATTTTTCCCCGGGCTGCCTTGATATCCCGTTCCCGCTCATGGAGATCATCTGCCTTCTCCGCGTAATACCCGGAACGGAAAACCATCAGATATACCAGCCTCCCCACCAGCCCTGCCAGCAGTGCCGCGCAGCAGAAAAATACCACCGCCGTCTTTTTCTTGTGGAAGGTCATATTTTTTCGCATAAAAAAACCTCACAGAAACCTTCCCTAAAGTTTATGGGTGCTTCTGTGAGGTTATTCTCCAAAGGATTCGTCAGTTGCCGCTCTGAAGTTCCACATCCTGGTTGGTGATGCCGCCGTCCTCTTGTTTTTCTCCGCCGGTGACCTCTTCTTCCTCGTCGGGAGGTACGATACTTCCGCTGTTGTCGATGCCCTGCTCGCTGCCATCACCGGCGCCTGCCTGCGTTTCCTCTGAAGTGCCGCCGCTGTCCTGAGAATCTGCCTCCTCCTGGGTGTCGCTGCCGCTCTGGGAATCTGCTTCCTCTGAGGTATCGCCGTTATCCTGAGAATCCGCCTCCTCCCCGGACGCAGTGCTGTTTTCCGCATCTGTTCCCTGGGCCGCCGCGGAGTTATTTTCATCCTCCACACTGTAACCCTGTGCAATCTTTACGGCGTTTTCCGCTGCCTGCTGCTCCATCAGATTTTCAAAGTATGCCATCTCGCTGTTTTCTTCTCCTGTTTCCGCTTCGTCCTGGAAAATATTCATATAAGGAAGAATCTCCCGCATAATCTGTTTGGCGATATACTGTGCATACTTGCTGTCGGCCTGATACTGGGTATTGGGTTCATCCACCACCACATAGACCACCACCTGGGGATTATCCAGGGGCGCAAACCCGATAAACGATACCAGATAATCCCGTCCGTAGGTTCCGGTATCCTCGGATATTTTCTGCGCGGTTCCTGTCTTGCCTCCCATGCTGTAGCCGTCCAGCTTCGCGGCATAACCGGTTCCGCCTTTTTCCACCACGGTTCCCATATAGCTTCTGACCAGCGCGGATACATCGGAAGATACGGTCTGCTTCATCATCACCGGCTCGATGTTTTTCACCACATTTCCGTCTTCGTCCAGGATCCTGCTGACCACATGTGGCTGATAATAATAACCTCCGTTGATTACGGAACAGAGCGCCGCCACTTCCTGAATCATCGTACAGGTATATCCCTGGCCGAAAGAAGCGGTTGCCAGCTCGGTCACATTCATATCTGAGCCACTGTGAAGAATTCCCCGGGCCTCACCGGGCAGATCAATGCCTGTGAGATTTCCGAAATTGAAAACATCCTGATATTTCATGAATACTTCCGCGCCCATCTGTTCTGCCAGCTGCATCATCACATCGTTGCAGGAATATTTCAGAGAATCCGCCAGAGTCTCCTCCCCGTGGTAGCCCGGATAAATGGAACACTTGATCTGCTGATCCCCGAACATCTCATAGCCGTCGCACACATAGGTGGAACCCGCCGAGACAGAGCCGCTCTCCAGCGCCGCCGCCACCGTCATGGGCTTTACTGTGGATCCCGGCTCAAAGGTTTCGCTGATGCAGAAATTCCTCCAGAGCAGGTTCAGGTTTTCCAGCATGTCCTCCTCGGACATGGCATCGATTTCTTCCTGAGAATAAAATTTCTCCAGATCCCTGGGATCATTCAGATCGTAAGGATCGGAACTGGCCATGGCAAGAATCTCTCCGTTGTTGGGATCCGCCACCACCACTCCCACATTTTTTGCTCCCTCGTCGCCGTTGGGGCCAAAAGCCATTCCTTCCATAAAGGTCTGTATATATTTTTCCACCGTCTGCTGAATATTCACATCGATGGTGGAGACCACAGTATTGCCGTTTTCCGGTTCAATGATCGTCTGTTCCACATCCGCGTCCTCAGTGAAATAGCCATACTGGCGGCCATTGACTCCGTTCAGGGTGCTGGAATAATATCCCTCAATACCCCAGTCTGCCGTGTTGCCTGTATAGGTAAATCCGATCAGATCGCAGGCCGTGGATCCCAGAGGATACGTTCTAAGATAATCCTCTTCAAACCAGACGCCATTGATGTTGCTGCGTTCTTCAAGTTCTTCCTTAGACAGAGATTTCGCGGTTTCCTCATCGGGATCTTCATATTCCTCAAATGCCTTTTTGTCCGTGATGGATACATTCCGCTTCATGATCTGGTACTGGCTGTTTTTTGTCTCTTCATTTTCCAGTTTGTCCCGGATCTCCTGTTCATCAAGCCCCAGCACCTCCACCATGGCTTTGATGGTGGGTTCCATGTAATCCTCATTGGAGTTTACCACCCGGCAGTCCAGGATAATCTTATAGACTTTTTCGCTGGTGGCCAGCACCACCCCGTTCCGGTCCTGGATATCGCCCCGCCGGAAGGGGATCACGCGGCTGTCGTACTTCTGCTGGGACTGGCTGAGTACCTGCTGAGTATACCTGGTTCCCTCGCTGGCATTGATATATGTGATACGCACACATAAACCGATTAAAGCCAGTACGACCAGCCCCAGCAGCCATACCAGCTTTTTCCTCATCCTGCTATTGATTTTTCTTGTGACCAGGGGATTCCCCCCGGTCTTTCTTTTTCTTTTCTGCACTTCATCACCTATTCTGCATCCGGCACGTCCTTATACTGACGGACATAGCTGTTTCCTGATGTGTCGAACTGATAAATCTGATCCTCCCGGGGATAATCCATCCCCAGTCGGTTCATGGCTTCCTGGCGGATCTTTTCCAGATCCACCGATGACGTCACCGTATTATATAAGGCGTCATTGTCTGCTTTCAGCTCATTGAGTGCCGACTCCATGGAGGCAATCTGACTGGTCTGGGTGGTGATCTCAGCCTTCAGCTTCAGATACCGCACGCACATCAGCAGTGCGGCCACAGATACCACCGTCAGAAACAGCACATACCCTCTGCTCATCTGGACGGCCCTCGCCCTGTTTTTCTGTGCTCTCCGGCTTACGCTCTTTCTCCTTTGTGGTCTCTCTTCCGGTATGGCCTCTTCTACGCGGACGGTATTTCCCCACACCACATACCGTTCCTGCTTTTCCGCTCGTGAATTTACCCTTCTGTTGCTTTTTCTGGCCATTACACTATCTCCTTAAATCCTTCCGGACTCCCCTTCCGAAAGGATTTTCCTTTCAAATACTCTCAGTTTTGCGCTCTTTGAACGGCTGTTATACTCCATCTCTTTTGCGGAAGGAAGAATGGGTTTTCTGGTAATCACTCTGCCTTTGGAAACCTTCCCGCACACGCATACGGGAAAATCCGGCGGACAGATACAGGGATTTTCATTTCTCCGGAAGGTATTCTTCACGATCCTGTCCTCCAGAGAATGGAAGGTAATCACACAAATCCTTCCCCCGTCATTTAAGATATCAATCATCCCGTCCAGAGAATCCCGCAGCACATCCAGCTCATGGTTCAGCTCGATGCGGATCGCCTGAAACGTCCGTTTTGCAGGATGACCGCCGACAGCCCTGATTTTCATGGGAATCGCCCGTTTTATAATCTCTGCCAGCTCCCCGGTAGTACGAACAGGTGCCTGCTGTCTGGCAAGGCAGATATGTTTTGCAATATTCTTCGCAAATTTGTCCTCCCCGTAATCCCGGATGATCCGGTACAGTTCACTTTCACTGTAGCCGTTCACGATGTCAGCCGCAGTTTTTTCCTGTCTCTGATCCATTCTCATATCGAGAGGCGCGTCCTCCCGGTACGAAAATCCCCGCCCGGCGTTATCCAGCTGATAGGAAGATACTCCCAGATCCAGCAGAATCCCATCCACCCGGCGGATTCCCCTTTTTTCCAATTCCAAAACCATGCTGCAATAATTGCTGCGTATAATCGTCACGCGGTCTTTATACTCCCTGAGGCGTTCCGAGGCAGCAGTAATTGCAGCATCGTCCTGGTCTATTCCTATTAATCTCCCCGTGGCAGATAATAATTTGCATATTTCTGAGGCGTGTCCCGCCCCTCCCAGTGTTCCGTCCACATAGATGCCGTCCGGCTTCACATGAAGCGCTTCAATGGTCTCCCGCAGCAGCACGGAAGTGTGCCTGAATTCCATACGTTATCTACTCCTTGCCGCAAAGCCGCATCAGATGACAATTCCCATCTCCTGCATACCTTCTGCAATGGCATCCATGTCATCGTAATCGTTATTTTCACTCCACTTCGCTTTGCTCCAAACCTCGATGCGGTTCAGATTTCCAGTAAGCACCACGTCTTTTTCCAGACCGGCAAATTCCCGAAGCGTTGAAGGTACGAGAATTCTCCCCTGCCTGTCCAGTTCGCACATACAGGCACCTGCGACGAAGAATCGCGAAAATTTCCTTGCATTTTTATTGGTAAGTGGTAAAGCTTCCAGTTTTTTTTCAAAGATCTTCCATTCCTCCATGGGATAAATGGAAAGGCAGCCGTCCAGACCCTTCGTAAGCACGAATTCTTCTCCCAATCCTTCGCGAAACTTGGACGGTATGATTAGCCTTCCCTTTGCATCAATCGTATGACTGTACTCTCCCATGAACATAGAATTTACCCTCTTTGGAATACTGCCTGCGAAAATGAGAGATGAAGTTCTCCCCAACTGCATCTCTCCGGTGGTTTGAAGGGATTTTGCTGCCACACTCTCTCCCTTTCGCTCCACTTTTCTCCACTTTCTACCACTTATGTGTTTATTCTAAACCAAATGCCCACTAAATACAAGGGCCTTTTTTATAAAAAAAACAGGAAGATCTTTCCAAATCTTCCTGTTTTCCATATATTGTATGTTTTTCCATTTCCCGCAACAATATCTTGTGTTTTTTTCTTTCTTACAATTTTCTTTTGACGGATTACCGCGCTTTTTATGGGTTTTTCCCCCACGAAAGCCCCGACAGGTTCCCCGGTCCGTGTCGGCTTCAGACATTAAACCGGAACAGAATCACATCCCCGTCTTTCACCACATAATCTTTTCCTTCCATACGCACCAGACCTTTCTCTCTGGCGCCCGCATAGGAACCGCAGTCCAGCAGATCCTGATAGTTCACCACCTCTGCCTTGATAAATCCTCTCTCAAAATCCGTATGGATCTTTCCGGCAGCCTGGGGAGCCTTTGTTCCGATCTTGATGGTCCAGGCTCTGGTCTCATCCTCCCCGGCCGTCAAAAAGCTCATCAGCCCCAGCAGTTCATAGCTGGCTTTGATCAGTTTCTCCAGTCCGGACTCCCGGATTCCCAGATCCTCCAGGAACATCCGGCGTTCATCCTCATCCAGTTCTGCGATCTCCTGTTCAATCTGCGCGCAGATCACAAAAACGCCGCTGTTCTGCTCCCTGGCCAGCTGGCGCACCGCCTCCACATGAGGATTGGAGGCGCCGTCATCCGCCAGGTCATCCTCCGCCACATTGGCCGCGTAGATCACCGGTTTTCCGGTAAGCAGATTATATCCGCTCATCCACTGTTTTTCATCCTCGTCCTCCAGCTCCAGCGTGATGGCCGGTTTGCCGTCCTCCAGATGCTTTTTGATTTTTTCCTGCAGCGCCAGCTCCTTGGCTGCCGTCTTGTCCATCCGGGCAGTCTTTGTCGTTTTGGCAATTCTCCGCTCCAGAATCTCCAGGTCGGAGAAAATCAGTTCCAGGTTGATAGTCTCAATATCCCTGGCCGGATCGATACTGCCGTCCACATGGATGACGTTGGGATCCTCAAAGCAGCGCACCACATGGACGATGGCATCCACCTCCCGGATATTGGCCAGGAACTGATTTCCCAGACCCTCTCCCTTGGAAGCGCCTTTTACGAGACCTGCGATATCCACAAACTCAATTACCGCCGGGGTCACCTTTTTGGAATGGTAAAAATCTCCCAGAAGCTTCAGGCGTTCATCCGGCACCGGAACGATTCCCACATTGGGATCGATGGTACAAAAAGGATAGTTGGCCGACTCGGCTCCCGCCTTCGTCAGAGAATTAAACAGGGTGCTTTTTCCTACGTTGGGAAGTCCCACGATTCCTAGTTTCATATATCTTTACATCTCCTTTGTTTTTGTTGTATTTACAAGGTTTTTCGGGTTCCCTTTCGGTGGCACTACACCATTTTTACACCATTTTCTCATTTAACTATATAGGGTTTTATATCAGGATACCCGATTCCTTTCAAATTGCCTTACAGCTAGATCAAGGGATTCATCTGTTACATGGACATATCTATCCATTGTGGTTTTAATACTTGCATGACCAAGAAGGCTTTGCAAAACCTTTGGCTGCATACCACTCTCAATAGCCCTTGTTGCATAAGTATGACGCAATGCGTGCATACAGAAACGATTGATCCCGGCTTCATCACAGAGCTTATACAGATGGGTATCGTAAGAGCTGTTTTTTGCAGGCTCCCCCGTTCTCCAGTTAATAAAGACAAGATCGTGCATAACCAGACGAGCAGTAGTACCTGTACGCCTGTCAATATACTCCAGTGTTTGCGAGAGTAATGGAGACTCCTTTCTATCAGTACGGCTATCATATATCGTCTTCAGGATTTCATAAGCTTTATCCGTCAAAGGTATTGTACGATAGCTGTTCTGCGTTTTAGGAGGCCCAGCACGCCAAAAATGCTGTCCATGTCTGTATTCCAGTGTCTTATTTACGGTGAGTGTCTTCTTATTAAAATCAATCGCATCCCAAGTCAAGCCAATCATCTCACCAGTCCGCAATCCCGTTTCAAGAATCAACGCATACTGGTTATAATTATGAGATCGTTTAGCCACTTCGAGAAACTTCTTTTGATCTTCTCGTGTAAGAAAACGAATATCATCTTTTGCCCTGACTGGTTTCGTATATCGGACACCATCCATCGGATGTTTGGAAATCATGCCATTCATCAATGCAGCTTTGAACATTGTGCCCATAGTAATGTATGTCTGTCGAATCGTAGAACCAGCATAATCCGCATCCATTTGAATTAACACTTTCTTACAGTGCATAGGCCGTACATTGGATAAAAGCATTCTCCCAATTACCGGCTGGATATTATTAACATATCGTTCACGATAATTTCTGAGCGTGTTAGGTGCCAAATCCCCTACAATATTTTCAATCCAAAAATCGAACCATTCATCGACTATTGTATCAGATGGCACAAACACCTCTTCATGCTTATCCGCATATTTTGCTTCTTCAATCCAATTTCTCGCTTCTGGAATAGTACGAAAATACTTTTCGTGTCTTTTTCCCGATTTATCTACAAATCTCGCGCAATACAACCCGTCCTTTCTTTGGCAGATTCCTTTGCCACATTCTTTGCCTTTGAGATTTTTTCCCATGTGAAACTCCTTTCCCACAGGCGGGAAAGGTTCCACTGCAACACTCAGATTATATCACAGTGGCCCTAAACCCTC
>DVIN01000034.1 GCA_018711275.1 Candidatus Pullilachnospira intestinigallinarum | reverse complement strand
GGGATCGGATGTTTTTCAAAGGAGGCCTATGAGTTTGTGGACCGGCTTTCCTGGGCCGGACAGGCCAGATGGCAGGTGCTGCCACTGGGGCCCACCGGTTATGGGGATTCCCCGTATCAGCCTTTTTCCACTTTTGCGGGCAATCCTTATTTTATTGACCTGGAGACGCTCATGGAGGAGGAGCTGCTGACCAGCCAGGAGTGCGACAGCTGCCAGTGGGGGGAGGATCCCCGTTTTGTGGATTACGGGAAAATTTACGAGTCCCGGTATCCGATTCTGAGAAAGGCATTTGCACGGTTTGAGGCGGATGAGAAATATCAGGAATTCTGTGACCGGGAGGCCTACTGGCTGGATGATTATTGTCTGTTCCGGGCGCTGAAGAACAGCCAGGGAGGAAAACCCTGGATGGAGTGGGACGATGAACTGCGGACCAGGGATGCGGCGGCGCTTGCAAAGGCAAAAGAGAAACTGGCGGAGGAAATGGCATTTTTCCGGTTTCTGCAGTATAAGTTTCAGCAGCAGTGGAAAAAACTGAAATCCTACGCCCACAAAAAGGGCATCCGGATCATCGGGGATCTTCCCATCTATGTGGCCAGCGACAGCGCGGACGCCTGGGCGAATCCCAGACTGTTCCAGTTTGACGAGGATCACCGGCCAAAGGCCATCGCCGGATGTCCGCCGGACGCTTTTTCCGCCACCGGACAGATGTGGGGAAATCCGCTGTATGACTGGGAGTACCATGAGAAAACGGGATATGCCTGGTGGATCGCGCGGATGAAGAAGAGCTTTGAACTGTACGACACGGTGCGGGTGGACCATTTCCGGGCCTTTGCGGAATACTATTCGATTCCCTGTGACGCGGAAAATGCCTCCGGAGGCAAATGGGTGGAAGGCCCGGGTATGAAGCTGTTTCACGCGCTGGAGAAGGCGCTGGGGCCCATGGATCTGATTGCGGAGGATCTGGGAACGCTGGATGACAAGGTGTTTGACCTGCTGGATGCGGCGGGGTATCCGGGAATGAAGGTGCTGCAGTTTGCCTTTGATTCGGGAAATACGAATTTTTATCTGCCCCATCACTATAAGAGAAACTGCGTGGTTTACACGGGAACCCATGATAATGACACCACGAAGGCGTGGTACTATTCCATGAATGACTGGGCCAGGGAGTATTCCAAAGCGTATCTCAACAATTATGACAGGCCCTGGGAGGATATTTCCTGGGATTTCATCCGGGCGGCCCATGCCAGCGTGGCGGATCTGTCGGTGATTCCCATGCAGGATCTGCTGTGCGCGGGCAGTGAAGGGCGGATCAACCATCCCTCCACCACGGGCATGAACTGGAGATGGAGAATGCTGCCGGGAGAGTTCCGGGATGATATCATCGGACGTTTCCGCTGGCTGACGGATACCTTCCAGCGAATCCTTCCGCCGCCGGCGCCGGAGGAGACGGAGGAAGAAGATGCCGAAGAGAATACTGCAGAGCATCCGGAGACGGAAAACGGGACAGCGAATGCCGGTGAAGGAAAGGAATAAGCGTGACAGGGAAGCCGGAAGGATGAACTGTTACGAATCAACGGCTTCGGAAGTATAGAAAAAGCCGCGGATCAGAACGGTGGAGCATTGCTGCCCTGTTCGGATCTGCGGCTTTTTTCATTTCATGGGAAGATTCTGTAAAGCGGGATGCGGATTCGCGTGTTTCATCGCCGGCGGCGTCTCCTGCGGGGATGCCTTTCTTCTTCCAGTTCCCGGGAGCTTTTGACGGCAGCCCAGCCGATCAGCTGGGTTCCCACGATGCCGATAAAGGCTCCCACACTGTCGATGAGCACATCCCGGGGAGACGGCCCCCGGCCGGCCACCATGGTCTGGTGGTATTCATCGGTGGCGGCAAAGGCTACACAGATGAAGCCCGCCAGCAGAAACAGCCAGATACCCCGGACATGGTAGGCGTACAGGGGGATACACAGAGAAACGGCCAGGATACAGTATTCCGTCATGTGGGCCGCTTTCCGGACAAGTCCGTGATATTCCTGCGCGTACCTGTCAATTTCTGCCTGGGACAGATCTTTATCCAGAATCACAGCGCCCACCTCCACCAGCTTCTGACTGACTTTATAGCTGAGCTGTCCCGATTCGGTTCCGTCCTGACTGGAGAAAGAAAAGATCATATACATTACCAGCAGAGCCGGCAAAAAGGATAAGGGCTTTAAAAGAGCCACAACAATTCTGTTCATAAACAATAACCTCCTCAATAATTGAAAAAGCCCGGGAAGTGAGCCTTCTGTTTTCGATGTTTCCTAATGATAGCACCATTTCCCGGCTGTGTCAAAAGCGGGATATGTGTTTTGGTAACAGTGAAGCCGGAAGGCTGAACTGTTACATGTTCGTCACAAAAAATCCCCTCCGCGGTTGAATTCAAAGATGGGGTATATTATAATGAGTGATAGCGAGAAAGCACAAGGAGGATCACATGAGTTACGCAGACAAGGTTTTTATAGAGATGTGCCGGGATATTATTGACAACGGCGTGAGTACGGAGGGAGAGAAGGTGCGTCCCAGATGGGAGGATGGAAGCCCCGCTTACACAGTAAAGCGGTTCGGCGTGGTGAACCGGTATGACCTTTCCAGAGAATTTCCGGCGCTGACGCTGCGCAGGACGGCGCTGAAGAGCGCTTTCGATGAGATCCTCTGGATCTGGCAGAAGAAGTCCAACAACATTCATGACCTGCATTCTCATATCTGGGACAGCTGGGCGGATGCGGACGGTTCCATCGGCAAGGCCTACGGCTATCAGCTGGGAGTGAAGCATCAGTATAAAGAAGGAATGATGGATCAGGTGGATCGGGTACTGTACGATCTGAAGAACAATCCCTACAGCCGGAGAATCATGACCAATATCTATGTGCATCAGGACCTTCATGCCATGAACCTGTATCCCTGTGCCTATTCCATGACGTTCAACGTGACCACCCGTCCGGGCAGTGACCGGCTGGTGCTGAATGCCATTCTGAATCAGCGCTCCAACGATGTGCTGGCGGCCAACAACTGGAATGTGTGTCAGTATGCCCTGCTGCTGATGATGATCGCTCAGGTCAGCGACATGGAGCTGGGGGAACTGGTGCATGTGATTGCGGATGCGCACATCTATGACCGGCATATTCCGCTGGTGGAGGAACTGATCAGCCGTCCGGCCCATGACGCGCCAAAAGTGCGGCTGAATCCGGAGATCCGGAATTTCTATGACTTTACGGTGGAGGATCTGAAAGTAGAAGACTATGTGACGGGACCGCAGATCAAAAATATACCCATTGCGGTCTGAGGAGGATAAGAAGATGAAATTGATTGTAGCTGTGGATCAGAACTGGGGAATCGGGAAGAACAACGATCTTCTGGTGAGCATCCCTTCCGATAAAAAGTTTTTCCGTCAGGAGACCACCGGAAAGGTGGTGGTGATGGGAAGGAAAACCCTGGAAAGCCTTCCGGGCGGACTTCCCTTAAAAAATCGTACCAATGTGGTTCTGACGAGAAATCCCGGATATCATGTAAAAGACGCGGTGATCGTACATGACGTTCCGGAACTTCTGGAGGAACTGAAAAAGTATCCGGAGAATGAAATTTATGTGGCGGGAGGCGGATCTGTCTATGAAGCGCTGCTCCCGTATTGTTCAGAGGCGTATGTGACAAAGATTGATTTTGCCTATGAAGCGGACACCTATTTCCCGAATCTGGATCAGATGCCGGAGTGGGAGATGGTGGAAGAGAGCGAGGAGCAGACGTATTTCGATCTGGAATTTACTTTCACGAGATATGAGAGAAAGGCCTGACAGGGAATCATGAAGGAAAAAGACTTGAATGAAATGGGAGACCGGATCCGCAATATTGTACAGGATGCGGTGGAGTCCCAGAATTTTCAGGAGCTGAACCGGCAGGTGAAGGGAATCCTGGACGACGCGGTGAGCGGATTTCAGGAAGGAATGAAGGGAGCCGGAGAAGGACTTCGGGAGAGCCTGAAGAACACCGGGGAGGACTGGAAGCAGGCATGGAAGGATGCGGCGGATCCGTCCCCCACCGGCACACGTTCCTACCAGGACCGGTATCAGAAATCCGCATCCCCCGGTTATCAGCCGCAAGGAAGGGCGGCCGTGCGCCGGGAGGGCGGACAGCCTGCCCTGTATGCGAAGCAGACCTCGGATCAGATCCTGGGAACGGTGATGGCCATTGCCGGATTTTCTCTGGCAGGCGTGTTTGCGCTGAGTACCATTGCCACTTTGCTGGCGCTTCTTCTGGAGCCGGGGCTGGGGATCCTGGGGATTCTGGGCACCGTCATTCTGGGAGCGGTGATGGCTGCCGGACTGGTGCTGGGAATCTGCGGACAGCGGGCCAGAGGAAGGGCCAAACGTTTCCGGGCATATATAAAGAAGATCGGTACCCGGGGATACGGCACCGTGAAGGAACTGGCGGAGAGCTGCGGCATCAGCCAGCGGAAGGTGCGCAGGGATCTGAAACAGATGATTGAAAGAAAAATGTTCCTGCAGGGACATATGGATGAGGAAGAGACCTGCATCATCGTCACGGACGCCATGTATCAGCAGTATCTGCTGACCCGGCAGGAAGTCCGGAAGAAGCAGCAGGAACAGCAGAAGCACGCGGAACAGACCAGCCGTCTGCCGGAGGAATGCAGGAAAATTCTGGAGGAAGGACAGGAATATATTCAGCATATCCGCCAGTGCAACGAAGCGCTTCCGGGAGAGGAGATTTCTCAGAAGCTGGCCCGGCTGGAGACGATCATGACCAGAATCTTTGAACAGGTGGAGAAGGATCCGGAGCTGGCCGGAGAACTGAGAAAGTTTATGGGCTATTATCTGCCCACCACAAAGAAGCTGGTGGACGCTTATGTGGATCTGGAGAGGGAACCCATCGCGGGGGACAATGTGGTGAAGATGAAACAGGAAATCGAGGAGACCCTGGATACCATCAATCTGGCCTTTGAGAATCTGCTGGATGGATTCTTTGAGGAGAAGGCATGGGATATTTCCTCAGATATTTCCGTGCTCAACACCATGCTGGCCCAGGAAGGACTCACCGATGATCAGATTTCGGAGAAAAGCAGAGGAGTGAAATGATGAGTACAGATTGGAAGGATTTTACGGATACCCCCACACTGACCTTTGGAGGAGCGCCCCAGCCTGCGCAGGAGCCGGCGCCTGTACAGGAGGAGCCGAAACTGGATGATTCCATTCTTTCGGAGGAAGAGCGCCGGATGGTGGAGGAATTTTCCAAACAGATTGATCTGCATAATACCACCGGAATTCTGCAGTACGGGGTGGGAACTCAGAAAAAAATGGCGGATTTTTCAGAGACGGCCCTGGAGAATGTGAAGGCCAAGGATCTGGGCGAGGTGGGCGAGATGCTCACCGGCGTGGTGCAGGAACTGAAAAGCTTTGACGCGGAGGAAGAGCGGGGCTTTCTGGGATTCCTGAAACGGCCGGCCAATAAGCTGAATGCCCTGAAGACAAAGTATGACAAGGTGGAGACCAATGTGGAGAAAATCTGCCAGGTGCTGGAAGACCATCAGGTGACGCTTTTGAAGGATATCGCTATCCTGGACAAGATGTATGATCAGAACCTGGTTTATTTTAAGGAACTGTCCATGTACATTCTGGCGGGAAAGAAGAAGCTGAAAGAGGTGCGGGAGCAGGAGTTGCCCCGGCTTACGGCCAAAGCCCAGGCTTCGGGACTGCCGGAAGACGCCCAGGCGGCCAAGGATCTGGCGGGACTGTGCGACCGGTTTGAAAAGAAAATCCATGATCTGGAACTGACCCGGATGATCTCCATTCAGACGGCTCCCCAGATCCGCCTGGTGCAGAACAGCGACACCATGATGGTGGAGAAGATCCAGTCCACGGTGGTAAATACCATTCCTCTGTGGAAAAGTCAGATGGTGCTGGCGCTGGGTGTGGAACATTCCTCCCAGGCGGCCAGAGCCCAGCGGGAAGTGACGGATATGACCAACGCCCTTTTGAAGAAAAACGCGGAGGTGCTGAAAACCGCCGCGGTGGAGAGCGCCAGGGAGTCCGAGCGGGGAATCGTGGATCTGGAGACCCTGCAGAATACCAATGCGTCGCTGATTTCCACCCTGGATGAGGTGATGCAGATTCAGACCGATGGCAGAGCCAAACGGCAGGCCGCCGAGGTCAAGCTGCGGGAAATGGAAGATGAACTGAAACAGAAGCTTCTGGAAATCCGCTGAGAACAGAAGCGCGGATGGCCCGGCGGCAGGAAAATGCCAGAGGGCGGCCGGAATTTCAAATGGGAGCGTGTGGAATGTACAGAGAGCATACAAGAAAAATCAGAATCGGAAATCGGGTGATCGGAGGGGGGAATCCCGTTCTGATCCAGTCCATGACCAATACGAAAACGGAAGATGTGGAGCGTACGGTGGCGCAGATTCTGGCGCTGGAGCGGGCCGGATGTGAGATTATCCGCTGTGCGGTGCCCACACAGGAGGCGGCCCGCGCGCTTTCCGGGATTAAACCGCGGATTCATATTCCGCTGGTGGCGGATATCCATTTCGATTACCGGCTGGCCATTGCCGCCATGGAAAACGGTGCGGACAAGATCCGGATCAATCCGGGAAATATCGGCAGCAGGGAGCGGATCCAGGCGGTGGTGGATGTGGCCAGGGATCGGGAGATTCCCATCCGTGTGGGCGTCAACAGCGGTTCCCTGGAAAAAGAACTGGTGGAAAAGTATCACGGCGTGACGGCGGAGGGACTGGTGGAGAGCGCGCTGGACAAGGTGCGGATCATCGAGGAGCTGGGATATGACAACCTGGTGATCAGTATCAAGTCCTCGGATGTGCTGATGTGCGCCAAAGCCCATGAACTGATTGCGAAAAAAACGGATTATCCGCTGCATGTGGGAATCACGGAGGCGGGCACGCTGTTTTCCGGAAATATCAAATCGGCGGTGGGGCTGGGGATTATTCTGTATCAGGGAATCGGAGATACCATCCGGGTGTCCCTCACCGGCGACCCGCTGGAGGAGGTCAAATCCGCCAAACGGATCCTGAAGACGCTGGGGCTGAGAAAGGGCGGTATCGAAGTGGTTTCCTGCCCCACCTGCGGCCGTACCCAGATTGATCTGATCGGTCTGGCCAACCAGGTGGAAAACATGGTGCAGGACATTCCCCTGGACATCAAGGTGGCGGTGATGGGCTGCGTGGTGAACGGGCCGGGGGAGGCAAAAGAAGCGGACATCGGCATTGCCGGAGGAAAAGGCGAGGGCCTGCTGATCAAAAAGGGTCAGATCATCCGGAAGGTACCGGAGGATCAGCTTCTGGGCGTTTTGAGAGAAGAGCTTTTGAACTGGAATCAGGAACAGAGTGGTGACAAATGACAGAAAAGGAATTTCTGGATGTATTTCCGCATCTGAAGGTGGACGCCGAACTGGAGGCGCTGCTGGGTACGGTGAAGGTAATGAAAGTGGCTGTAAACCCGCAGAAGGATTGTCTGCGGGTTTATATCATGAGCAGCCAGTGGATTCATAAAAAGCACATTTATCATCTGGAGGAGGCGATCCGGGAGCAGTTTTTTGGAAATGCCAGCCTCCGGGTGAAGATCATAGAAAAATTTCAGCTGTCCCGCCAGTATACTCCGGAGAATTTTATGGAGGTGTACCGGCCCAGTATTCTGCTGGAACTGAAACGGTACAGCATGCTGGAATACAATCTGTTCGCCACGGCGGAGATTTCCTTCCCTGAGCCGGAGACCATGGATCTGGTGATGACGGATTCAGTGATTGCCCGGGAAAAGGAGGGAGAGCTGATCCGGCTGCTGGAAAAGATTTTCTGTGAGCGGTGCGGGTTTAACCTGCGGGTACACCCCTCTTTTAAGGAGGCGGTGGAGAGCAAGGTTCACAAAAACAGCGAGCTGAGAATCCTGGAGGAAGCCCGGCAGATTCTGGCCCACTCCAAGGTAGGAAGAAAGCTGCAGGGTGCAGGGGAATACCCGGCCCTGGAGGGGGATCCGCTTTCGGAAGGAGCCGCCGCTTACGGGGCGCCGGAGAGCGCCGTATATCTGGATTCCGCTGCTTTGGGCGCGGGAAATCCGGAAGTACCGTTTTTGGAGGATGTGCCCGGAGCGGCTGCCGCGCAGGCGCCGGGGACCGGGAAGCCTCCCTCCGGTCAGACACAGACAGGAGCCTTGCCGAAAGACGCCGGCGGCACAAAAGGCCGGGGCGGTTATAAGAATGGACGCGGCAACTTCCAGAAGGGCCGCGGAAAATATCAGCAGGGGCGTTATGGCGACGGGCCCAGGCCGCTGAAACGGTCGGACAATCCGGACGTGATTTACGGACGTGATTTTGAGGAAGACGCCATTCCCATTGACTCCATTGCCGGAGAGATGGGCGAGGTGGTGATCCGCGGAAAGGTTACCAGCGTGGAGGCCAGGGAAATCCGCAATGAGAAAACCATTTACATGTTCAATGTGACGGATTTCACCGATACCATTACGGTGAAAATGTTTCTCCACAACGAGCAGGTGCCGGAGATCAAGGGCAGCATCAAGGCAGGGGCCTTTCTGAAGCTGAAGGGCGTCACCACCATCGACAAGTTTGACCATGAGATCACCATCGGCTCTCTGGCCGGAATCAAGAAAATCAGCGATTTCACCACCCACCGGATGGACAACAGTCCGGAAAAGCGGGTGGAGCTGCACTGCCATACAAAAATGAGCGACATGGACGGGGTGACCGACGCCAGCGTGCTGGTGAAGCGGGCGTACCAGTGGGGGCATCCGGCCATCGCCATCACCGACCACGGAGTGGTGCAGTCCTTCCCGGAGGCCAACCATGCCTATGATGATATTGTGGCGGATTACCGGAAGGAGTATCAGAAGAGTCATCCCGACGCCACCAGGGAGGAAATGAAGCAGGTGTATCCGCCCTTCAAGGTGATCTACGGCTGCGAAGCCTATCTGGTGGATGATGTGAAGGGGATGGTTACCAACAGCAAAGGGCAGGATCTGGAGCAGCCCTATGTGGTGTTTGACATCGAGACCACGGGATTCAGTCCGGCGGCCAACCGGATCATCGAGATCGGCGCGGTGCGGGTGGAAGGCGGGAAGATCGTCAGCCGCTTTTCCGAATTTGTCAATCCCCAGGTGCCCATTCCTTTCCGGATCGAGCAGCTGACCAGCATCAACGACAGCATGGTGGTGGACGCGGACCCCATTGAACAGGTATTGCCCCGTTTCCTGGAATTCTCCCGGGGAGCGGTGATGGTGGCCCACAACGCCGGTTTCGACATGAGTTTTATCATCGCCAACTGTGAACGGCTGGGACTGGAGAAGGAATTTACCTATGTGGACACCGTGGGCATGGCAAGGCTCCTGCTGCCGGGTCTGAACCGGTTTAAGCTGGATACGGTGGCCAAGGCCCTGAACATCCCGCTTCTGAATCATCACCGGGCGGTGGACGACGCTGCCTGTACGGCGGAGATCTTCGTGAAATTCCTGGCCATGTGCCGGGAGCGGGATATCCTGGATCTGGACGCGCTCAACGAGGCGGGAAAACTTTCCGGGGATACCATCAAAAAGCTTCCCACCTACCATGCCATTATCCTGGCCACCAGCGAGGAGGGCAGGGTGAATCTGTACCGGCTGATTTCCAAATCCCATCTGGATTATTATAACCGGCGGCCCAGAATCCCCAAGAGCGTGTATCTGAAACATAAGGAAGGGCTGATGATCGGATCTGCCTGTGAGGCGGGAGAGCTTTACCAGGCGCTCCTGCGGGACGAACCGGAACAGGAGATAGCCCGGCTGGTGGAATTCTACGATTATCTGGAAATCCAGCCCATCGGCAATAATATGTTTATGGTGCGGGATGAAAACCGGGATGATATTACGTCCGAGGAGGATCTGAAAAACCTGAACCGGCGGATCGTCAAGCTGGGCGAGCAGTTTAAGAAGCCGGTAGTGGCCACCTGTGATGTGCATTTCATCGATCCGGAGGATGCCATTTACCGGGAAATTATCATGACCGGAAAAGGATTTTCCGACGCGGGAGAGCAGGCCCCGCTGTATCTGAGAACCACGGAGGAAATGCTGGAGGAGTTTTCCTATCTGGGAGCAGAGAAAGCGGAGGAAGTGGTGATCACCAATCCCAATAAGGTGGCCGATATGTGCGACCGGGTATGTCCCATCCGGGATGGAAAATTTCCGCCGGTGATCGAAAACTCCGACGGAATGCTGCGGGAGATCTGTTATAACAGGGCCCATGAGATTTACGGGGAGGAGCTGCCAAAGATTGTTTCGGAAAGACTGGAGCGGGAGCTGAACTCCATCATTTCCAACGGCTACGCCGTGATGTATATCATTGCCCAGAAGCTGGTGTGGAAATCCAACGAGGACGGTTATCTGGTGGGCTCCCGTGGATCCGTGGGATCTTCCCTGGCAGCCACCATGGCGGGAATCACGGAGGTAAATCCGCTGAGTCCCCACTATTACTGTGAGAAATGTCATTATTACGATTTCGACTCTCCTGAAGTAAAGAAGTTTGCGGGAATGGCAGGCTGCGATATGCCGGACGCCACCTGCCCCAACTGCGGGGCGCCGCTGAAAAAAGAAGGCTTTGATATTCCCTTTGAGACATTCCTGGGCTTTAAGGGAAATAAGGAGCCGGATATCGACCTGAATTTCTCGGGAGAGTATCAGAGTAAGGCCCATAAGTATACGGAGGTTATCTTCGGGGCCGGTCAGACCTTCCGTGCAGGTACCATCGGTACGCTGGCGGATAAGACGGCCTTCGGCTATGTGAAAAATTTCTATGAGGAGCGGGGAATCCACAAGCGGAACTGCGAAATCGACCGGATTGTGCAGGGATGCACCGGCATCCGGCGGACCACCGGGCAGCACCCGGGGGGCATCATCGTGCTTCCTGTGGGGGAGGATATCAATTCCTTTACCCCGGTACAGCATCCGGCCAACGATGTGAATACGGATATTGTGACCACTCATTTTGATTATCACTCCATCGATGCCAACCTGCTGAAGCTGGATATTCTGGGACACGATGATCCCACCATGATCCGGATGCTGGAGGATCTCACCGGGCTGGACGCCAAGGAGATTCCTCTGGACAACAAGGCGGTAATGTCACTGTTTAAGAATACGGAGGCGCTGGGCATCACACCGGAGGATATCGGCGGATGTAAGCTGGGCTGCCTGGGTGTGCCGGAGTTCGGTACGGATTTTGCCATGCAGATGCTGATTGACACCAAGCCCCAGTATTTTTCGGATCTGGTGCGAATCGCGGGACTGGCCCACGGAACGGATGTGTGGCTGGGAAATGCCCAGACGTTGATTCAGGAGGGGAAGGCCACCATTTCCACAGCCATCTGTACCCGTGACGATATCATGATTTATCTGATCGGAAAGGGGCTGGAGAGTGAGCTGTCCTTCACCATCATGGAGAGCGTGCGTAAGGGAAAGGGACTGAAACCGGAGTGGGAGGAGGAGATGAAGGCCCATGACGTGCCGGACTGGTATATCTGGTCCTGCAAAAAGATCAAGTACATGTTCCCCAAGGCCCATGCGGCGGCTTACGTTATGATGGCGTTTCGAATTGCCTGGTTTAAGATCTACCATCCGCTGGCTTATTACGCGGCCTATTTCAGTATCCGTGCCTCGGCGTTTTCCTATGAGCTGATGTGTATGGGACGGGAGCGGCTGGAGTACTATCTGGCGGATTATAAGAAACGGGCGGATACGTTGTCCAAGAAAGAACAGGATACGCTGAAGGATATGCGGGTGGTGCAGGAAATGTATGCCCGCGGGTATGAATTTACGGAGGTGGATCTTTATAAAGCCCAGGCCCACCGGTTCCAGATCGTGGACGGCAAGCTGATGCCGGCGCTGGATACCATTGAGGGACTGGGCGACAAGGCGGCCGACGCGGTGGTACTGGCAGCCAGGGACGGGGCGTTTCTGTCCAAGGATGACTTCCGGGACCGGACGAAGGTGAGCAAGTCGGTGATTGACTTTATGGATGATTTGAAATTGTTCGGGGATATACCGGAGTCGAATCAGATTTCGTTGTTTGATTTTCAGTAGGGGGAAGTGGCTGGTATGGGGACGGCGCATCCTGCCGCCCATCCGCCCGCTGCGGGGCCACAGGGTTCGGGGCTCCCTTCGCTGCCCGTACAAACGGCGCCGGATGTCTGCGGCTGGAAAACACGTTGTGTTTCTCCTCCACAGACATCCGGCGCCGTTTGCGCGTTCAGAGGCGGAAAGCCCTCGACGCCCTGTGGCCCCGGCGGGCGGGTGGGTGGAAGCCGCGCCTGAATGTGGTGGGCGGGAGGCGTGTCGGGTGAAATGGTTATTTCTTTGGGAGGGGCGAATAGATTTTGGGATGTTTCGGTTGAATAGGGAGTGTTTTAGTGGGGGCGAAAGGAGTGGCGTTTGAATCGACTGAAATTGGAATTTATTCCATGAGCTGTGCAGAAGGTCAAAAAGTAAAGATAGTGTAGTTTTTGGATAAAATAGGGTGAGTATTTGCGGGGGAGAGACAGTATAATTAAGAAAAAGTGAAAAAATCTGGCAAAAGCCGGGAAATTCAGGGAGGTTTGGCGTATGATTCGCAGGTTTGTGTTTGGCGAAATGATTGAGACAGAGGCGATTCTTGAGAAGCCCAAGGCAGACGGCGGTGAGGTGCCGTTTTTGGATGTGGATGAGGGGACTATGACGTTTTCCTACTCCATGGAGGATTCTGACCGGGTGTATGGGTTGGGAGAAAATGTAAGAGGAATCAATAAGCGTGGCTGGATTTACGAGAGTAAGTGCAGTGACGATCCCCATCATCACGAGGATACCCGGGCGCTTTACGGGGCCCATAACTTTCTGGTTGTAGACGGGAAAGAGCAGTTTGGAGTTTTTTTTGATTATCCCGGGATTATTACTTTTGATGTGGGATATACCAGGAGAAATGAAATAAGAATCACTGCTTCCGACTGGAATCTGGATGTTTATGTGATTACGGGTGAGAATGTCAAGGATATTGTAAAACAGTTCCGTCATATGATCGGCCGCAGCTATGTGGTTCCCATGTGGGCTTTTGGTTATGGACAGAGCCGCTGGGGTTATAAGAATGAAGACGACGTGCGGGAGGTAGTAAAGAAATACCGGGAGCTGGAAATTCCGCTGGACAGTGTTTATCTGGATATCGATTATATGGAGCGGTATAAGGATTTTACGTTGAACGACGAGGCATTTCCGGATTTTGCAAAGTTCAATGAGGAAATGAAGGAGCAGAATATTCACCTGGTACCCATTATCGATGCGGGCGTGAAGCAGGAGGAGGGGTACTCCGTTTATGAGGAGGGCCTGGAAAAAGGCTATTTCTGCAGGAAGGAGGACGGTACTCCTTTTGTGGCAGCGGTATGGCCGGGGAAAGCGCTGTTTCCGGATATGCTCAACAAGGAAGCCAGAGACTGGTTCGGTGATCAGTACAAGTTCCTGCTGGATCAGGGCGTGGAAGGATTCTGGAATGATATGAATGAGCCGGCCATTTTTTATACGGAGGACCGGCTGAATCAGGTGATGGAGCAGCTGGGCGAGTATAAGGGAAAAAACCTGGATCTGGAACTGTTCTGGGAGTTTACGGGATTGGTGAATGGACTGTCCAATAACGTGGACGATTATACCAAGTTCTATCATAATATGAATGGAAAGATGGTTCGCCATGACCGGGTACATAACCTGTTTGGCTACAATATGACCAGAGCGGCCGGGGAAGCCTTTGAGCGCCTGGAGCCGGACAAGCGTATTCTGATGTTTTCCCGTTCTTCCTATATCGGTATGCACCGGTATGGAGGCATCTGGATGGGAGACAACCGATCCTGGTGGTCCCATATTCTGCTGAATCTGCGGATGCTGCCGTCCCTGAATATGTGCGGATTTTTGTACACGGGGGCGGATCTGGGCGGATTTGGTTCAGATACCACGGAAGATCTTCTGATGCGCTGGCTGGAGCTGGGGATCTTTACTCCGCTGATGCGGAATCACGCGGCCAGGGGAACCAGGGAGCAGGAGGCGTATCAGTTTGAAGATATGGATGGATTCCGCCATATTATCGGGATGCGCTACAAGCTTTTGCCGTATCTGTACAGTGAGTATATGAAAGCAGTGCTCCGGGACGAAATGATGTTCCGTCCGCTGGCCTTTGATTATCCCAAGGACGCCAGAGCTGTCCGGGTGGAGGATCAGCTGCTGTTGGGCGACGGCCTGATGATTGCGCCGGTCTATGAGCAGAATGCGGAAGGAAGATATGTATATCTTCCGGAGCGGATGAAGATGGTGCAGTTTAAGAAGGATGGAAGCTGCGAAGAAGAGATCCTGGAGGCCGGAGATCATTATGTGGATGTGGCGCTGACGGATGTGGTGGTATTTGTACGGCCGGATCATCTGATTCCCATGTCCAAAGGAGGACAGTGCGTGGCAGATGTGGATTTTGAAGATCTTCAGTATCTGTCATTTGTGGAAAATGAAGCGGTGTATGAGTATTATCATGATGACGGATATGAGAAGGATTATGAGAATCCGGCACATATGCGTGTGATCCGGATGGAGAAGGATGGGAAGGTTTCTCTGGGATGATAATTTATATCTGTCACTGTTAAAAGATGATGCAGCAACAGGAAAGTTCGGAATGAAATTTCCTGTTGCTGCATTTTTTGTCAGTAAATGCACTGATTCCATGAAATATGTGGAAGATGACGAAAAGACCAGTTAATCATCGGAATGCACCGCACGAATATAGATTTTCAGAAGTTCTTCTGCGTTTTCTCTCTGCCGGGGAGTGAGCGTCTCCAACATATGGCGCAGAGGTGATTCAGCGTTCCATTTTTGATCAGAGACAGAAGGTGGATTCCCAAACACAAGATAATCACAGGAAACCATCAGACTTTCCGACAGTTTTTTCAGAGTGTTGACAGTCATGCTTTTTCGTCCGTTTTCGATATCAGCGAGAAATTGGACAGAAATGTCAGCTTTTTCGGCAAGAACTTCTCTTGTGAGATTGGAGTACTCCCGTATCATACGAATACGGCCTCCGACTTCTTTGTTCAAATCCGTATTTTTCATTCGATTCCTTTCTGGTGCAAAAACAAACAGTAAAAGCGCAAATAAAATCAGATAAATGTAATATAATACAAATTATTATATTGTGATTGTAAAAATTATTTGAAATATATCGAGAATTCAAGTTTCATACTATGTGGAAAAATTTGGAAAGTAAAACATCTATAGTTATTGATGGAATATAATGATAGATGTGGTGCTGAGACTGGAAAGCATTTTTAAGAGACAAACAGAAAATAAGTGTAAAGAAGATTTTCAGCGATATAATGACGTACGGTTTCCGGCAGATCGTTGACAGGCATTATATCTCACAGGTTTTCCGGAGCATCCCAGAGCTTTTGTCCAAAGTATAAGACCCGTGTAATGACTGAAACAATACGATCCGTTTAAAAAGCCGGACAGATAGCCGGATCCCCTCAGATCGCGATTACGGCGGGGACGGTTGCGAATCCTTCGCCATTGCTCATGATAGTGGATACTGTCTCCGTTGATAACCTGTAGGGGGCATGGCATAGCGGATATCAGAAAATCAGCAAAGCAAATAACCGGAGGGGAGATCCTTTTATAACCTCCCTGTCTGTGAAAAATGGGAAAATACAAAGCACAGAGGTTTTGAGCAGACAGGAAGAGAATTAAAATCTTTCGATAAACTTCCTTCTTTTCCCTAAAAAACAGGCAAGAGATGATGTGAAAAGATGTTGGCATGGTTCGAAGGAACCACTGGAGGAAAATGTTCAGAAATCAGAAACGAAAAACAAAACGTCTATAAATATTGACATACAATAACTATAGATGTAGTATATGGGTGATTATGGGAAGGAGGATAGTTTCGTTTTCAGTCTTTTCCCATTATCATTCCGGGTATCGCCGGATGGTTTTAACGATCATATTCTGCTGTCTTTTTCTGCTGGTTCTGTCTGACCAGATAAAGATAGAGAATATCAATAAATTCACTCACTGTCGGCTTCTGCGAAAGCGGAATCGGACAGATACTCTGGAGACCCAAACGGCTTTCCGGTCTCCAGCACTGATCAATCACTGTCCGGATATTCCGTTCAATGCAGTGAACCTTTGTATGGTATTGTTTTGCGATGACGGGAAACGCTCCACGTTCCAGAAAAAGGAGATAATCCTCATTTTCCAGTGCCAGTGTCAACAGTGACGTCAGATAACGCCATCCCAGATAAGAGCGTTTCAAGTGTAAAATTTCCTGTAAATATTCCATAATAAAAATTCTCCTTCCCTCATTGGAGAAAATTCCCGCGAGTGTAAGCTGTGAATGAAAAAGGATGAAGCTGCAGGGAAATTTTCCATTCAGAATGTATGGTAAAATTGATGGTTACATAACCGGCGAAGCTGTCTGGCAGAAAGATGCGCCGGTTAAAAACGCAGAAAGACTGCTGAAAGGATAATGGAAAAAGACTGTCGAAAATATCCTCCTATAACACCTAACGGATTTTATATATAAATATGTCGCAGGAAATAAAAAAAATTTAAAAAAATTTTTTCGTCTTGTTATTTTTGCCGCAGAAGATCTATACTTTTCGTAAAAGAAGGGGCGGTGAAGCGTCCGCGGAAGGTTTGATTTTATGTACCGGGAGATAAAAGAACTCTTGAAACTGGCGGCTGTCCATGCGCCGCTGTATGGATTTCTGAAAATGTTTTGTACATTTTTGTCAGCACTCTTTGTACCGGCAAATGCGCTGCTTCTTCAGCGGATTTTGGACGGTCTTGTGAGCTTTACTGTTTCCGGCCAGATGTCCGCCGTCTGGTATCGGGATCTGGCCTGGATGGCGGGCCTTCTTCTGGGAGATGGGCTGCTGACCGGGACGGATGGTCTTCTGGCCGTGCGCTTTGAAATGCAGGTGACAGACCGGTTGGAGACGCGGCTCATGGGAAAACTGAGAAATCTGGAATACAGCTGCATGGAAGATCCCCAAATACAGGATTTGCTTTCAGGGATTTCACAAAATCCGTCCCGGGAAATCTGCAGCGCTTTCTGGAAGCTGGCGGAGGGGCTCCGGACAGCAGGGACACTGGCCGGCATGCTGGCAATTTATCTGTGGAAAGCTCCCGGGCTGGTTCCGGTGTTTGTGCTGTGTATGACACAGATGCTCCGGAAAAACGGCAGGGCGGGGGAACTGTGGTTTGCACTTTATGAGAAACAGACCCGCAGTCAAAGGCGAGGCAGATATTATGGGAGGCTGCTGACCGGGAAAAACAGCCTGACGGAACTGAAAATTTTTCAGGCGGTTCCCTATGTTCAAAAACTGTGGGAGCTGAAAAACCGGGAAATCCAACAGGAGCAGAAAGGAACGCGACATCAGATGCTGGCGGCGCTTCTGGGGAAAAGCTTCTGGTCAGTGCTCTGGCTGTTTTCTTCGGTGTCTGTTCTTGCGGCGGGATTTTACCGGGGAACATTATCGGCAGGTACTTTTGCCATGCTGCTGCAGTCCGTGCTGCAGATGGCACAGACGGTCACAGTACTTTTTGAGGTGTTCGGAAATCTTCCGGAAGAGCTGAAGAAAACCGGCCTTCTGCGGAAATTTCTGATGCTGGAGGAAGAGGAAAAAGCAAAAGGTCATCTTTCCGGTTCGGCAGGCAGGATTCAGTTTGACAGGGTATCCTTTTCTTATCCGCAAAGCCGCCAGCCGATACTGAAAGATCTCAGCTTTACGCTGGATCTGGGGGAAAGAACGGTGCTTGTGGGAGAGAATGGATCGGGAAAAACCACGCTGACTGCACTGATGCTGGGACTGTACCGCCCCACGGAGGGGAGAATTTTGCTGGACGGCAGAGACATCGGTACTTATGGACCGGAGGAACTGGGAAAGGTGGTGCGGGCAGTTTTTCAGGACTTTGTGCCTTACCAGCTGACGGTCCGGGAAAATCTGGCCTTTGGCGATATGAAATCCATCAGGAAGGATCAGCGGCTGCGGCAGGCTCTGAGGTGTGTGGGACTGGAGGCAGAGCTGGGAGAAATACTGGATGCCCCGCTGGGGAAAACGGAAGAAGAAGGCAGAGATCTGTCCGGAGGGCAGTGGCAGCGTCTGGCGGCAGGACGTTTTTTCCTGGCGGATGATGTCTATATGATACTGGACGAACCCACGGCGGCGCTGGATCCTCTGGGGGAGGAACATTTGCATCAGATGTTGTGCCGGGCAGAAGAGACCCGCCGGAGGGGATTTCTGCTGATCGCCCATCGTCTGTCACATGCGCTGACGGCGGATCGGATTTTGGTGCTGGCGGACGGGAAAATCGCGGAGCAGGGAAGCCATCAGGAGCTGATGGAGGCGGGCGGTAAGTATTGTTCCATGTTCCGGCAGCAGGCGCAATGGTACGGGGAATAGGAGGATGGGATGAGCACATGGAAAATGGTGATACGCTCCGGAAAAGAGCTGATGCAGATTCAGCCATTGGTACAGATCCTTCAATGGTTGTGTATGGCAGGGCAGTCGGCGGCTGCGGCTGCAGTTACATGGCTGACCGCCATGCTGATCGATGCGCTGTCAGGCTCCTCACCGGCAGGGGCAGGCTGGCTGCTGCTGTTTGTGGAAATCTGTGGGCTGCTGCTGTTTTCGGAATTGGCCAACACCATATTTTATTACTGTATGGTCTGTGGGGATGCCGCCGCAACGCGTACTTTGGAACGGAAGCTGGGAGAAAAGGCGGCGGTGCTTCCTCTGCTGGTGATGGAAGATGAGCAGGTGCTGAATCAACTGCAGCGGGCAAAGAGCAGTATCGAACAGGGACGTTTCTCCGAACTGCTGCTTTCGGTGGAAAATCTGGCGGCGGAGGGACTGAAAACGTTTGGGCTGCTGGCGGTGCTTATGGCCTTCCACCCGGCGCTGGCGGCGATTTCCATGG
The DNA here is from genome assembly GCA_018711275.1 of Candidatus Pullilachnospira intestinigallinarum. Taxonomy (GTDB): domain Bacteria; phylum Bacillota; class Clostridia; order Lachnospirales; family Lachnospiraceae; genus Pullilachnospira; species Pullilachnospira intestinigallinarum. The sequence goes on along the minus strand of DVIN01000034.1, from coordinate 7,334 downwards.
GAAGTGTTCTTCCCCAGTTTGTGGCGCGGCTGTTCAGGGGAAAGGAATTTTACCGGCTGAAGCGGTTTCAGGCTCCGTTGGAGCGGAAGCGGGAATATTTGTACGGACTGTTCGCCAATCCCCGTGCCGTCCGCGAAATGCGTCTGTACGGGACTGCCGGTTATCTGGAAAAAAAGCTTTGGGCGGTGCGGGATGAAAGAAACCGGCAGGTATGGGAATTCCGGAAAAAAGATGTGAGAAGTATGACAGGGTGTGAGATGATCTGCCGCAGCGGATATCTGGGAAGTATCTTGCTGACCATCTGGCTGGTGGTGGAAGGACAGGTGGATTTTGGAATGGCCGCCGCTGCGCTGGGATCATTTTCAGCGTTTCAGACGTCCGCCGGATATTTTCTGGTGAGTCTGGGAAGAATGCCGGAATGTGCGGCATTTGTCAGTGACTACTACAGTTTTACGGATCTTCGCGAAACGGAGAATGGCACGGAAAAATTTCCGGCAGATTTTGACGCGATTAGGGCAAAACAGGTATGTTTTTCTTATCCCGGCGCCAAGGCTGCGGCACTTCGCAGTGTTACGTTTTCCGTGAGAAAAAATCAGACGGTGGCCATCGTGGGAGAGAACGGAAGCGGAAAAACCACGCTGGCAAGGCTGCTTCTGGGGATTTATCAGCCTGCGGACGGGGAAATTCGTTATGGAGGTCAGCAGCTGGAGCAAACAGACCGGGAAGATTTTTATGGAAACGTGTCCGTTTTGCTTCAGGATTTTGTGCGGTATGAGCTGAGCGCCAGAGAAAATGTGGGAATCGGCAGATGGGAGGCTCTGGGAGAGACTGCGGAAATAGATGAACTGCTGGAAAGAGTTGGCCTTGCAGATCTGGCCGGCAGTGAAAGACGGGAGAGGGTGCTGGGAAAAGAATTCGGTGATCGCCAGCTTTCCGGCGGCCAGTGGCAAAGACTGGCTCTGGCCCGCTGCATGTTCCGTAAAGGGAACATCCTGCTGCTGGATGAGCCCACGGCGGCCCTGGATCCTGTGGCGGAAACAGAGATTCTGAACCTGTTTCTGGAACTGTCCCGGGGGAAAACCGCTGTGATTGTCTCACACAGAATCGGAATCTGCCGGAAAGTGGACAGGATTATCGTCATGAAAGAAGGACAGGTGGTGGAGATGGGAAGCCATGAGGCTCTGCTGGGCATGAGGGGCGAGTATTATCGTCTGTACATGGCACAGAGAAAATGGTATGTGCCAGAAGACAGAAGATCGAATGGTTACGAAGGATAAACAATGGGAGCCGCGGCGGCATTCTGCCACAGGGAAAAGTGAAAACATCCGGGGAACCTTCCGGCGATCTTGCGATGGTCAAAGGTTCTCCGGATGTCTGCAATTATGCCATTAATGCTGATGGATGATTTTCTTCAGACTGGAAACAGAGAGATGAAATTCCTCTGCCAGTTCCTCCAGAGTGCAGCCCTGGCGTTTTTTCTCCCGGATGATCTGATTCCGGGCCGCCAGCTCCCGGCGGATGCCGGTTTCCTCGCCCCAGCCTTTTCTGTGGCCGGAGGGCGCAGGTATATAAAGCAGCTGACCGGAACAGTAGCGCTGAACCTGTTGGAACAGCTCTTTTGGAAGTACGTTTTTCCCATTCAAATATGTCATGCGTCCGCCCCTTTCACGGTGTCGTTTTCAGTGATGGCTGTCACAGAACATATTCGCACGGACGATCCCGTCAAATGCGGCAGTTTCACCTTCCGGCTTTGCTGTCGCCAATGCCTCTGTATAGCGGAACCGCCGCTTTATGTCTGTGATATACAGAGGCAGATGCCGATCATATTATTTGATTTTCTGATAAGAAGAAGCTTACGGATCATGGAAAATCCTCCCTTTTGATAAGATTATCCTATCACAAAAGAAAAGGAAGATCCAGGAAAATCATTCATCCCATTCCAGAATTCTGTTCACCTTTTCCGGACTGATATCGCATTTTTTTGCGATTTCTGCTTTGGGGGTTCCGGAATTCCAGAGGAGAAATACCTTTTTCGTCAGCCGGATACCGTTTTCTTCACCATTCTGAAATTCCTCTTTCAATAAACCGTCGATTGCTTTACACATATTCACTTCCCCTTTCTCATTTTGATAATCCTGTTTTATTTCTGCAAGCTTCCAGTCCTGGGATATGACAGTGATCATATCGTAGGCGTCTTCCCGCAGAGACTGAAATTCCTTTTTATGAATAGCGAGAAATATCCGGAGCTTTCCCGGATCACTGTCATTGGCCAGAAATCCAAACACAATTCCCAGGTCTGTGCGGAAATATTCCAGATGCGGAAAACTGCGAACTTCCGTCAGCCAGAGGGGATAGTCCACAATAAGGGCCTGTACCTGTGCAAAATTGTCTGAATGGCCGGGGGGAAACTCTTCTGAAATGACAGGAGCCATCATTTCCCGGAGACTGCGGGGCCCATCCCAGGGCTTCCGGCCAAAATAAATCACCAGCGTGACAACGGGATAAACCGTATCATTTCTGGAAAATCCGGAAAGATACTGTGCGCCTTTCAGATCCTTTTTCTTTCGATGTCTGCGCCGGATTCGCCGCCACTGTTCATGATACTGCATGCTGTCTCCATTCATGACACGAACCGGCATGGCGTAGTGGATGTCGCTCTGGGCCTCCAGTGCCACCAGAATGGTGCAGGAGCCCAGCTGCACCTTCCGCACCAGATCCCGAATCACTTCGCTGGTATGAAGCGTTCCGGAGTTTTTCCAGATCCGGGAAGAGGCAGGTTTACATTCCTGGATATTCTCCGGCCAAAGTACCTTCCTGCCACCAAACCACCGGGCATTCAGAAAATCAGCGAAACGCTCCGGATCACCGAGATAATCAATAGTAACAACATTCTTTTCCTGCATAAAATCTCCTTTCATCTGTTTGGCCGAATGGCCATAAAGGGATCCCCGGAGGGGGCTCATCTGTTTGGCCGAATGGCCATAAAGGGATCGGGAGATTCTTTCTCTTTTCAGGAACCTCCCTGCCTGTGAAAATGGGGAATACAAAGCATTGAAGTTCTTGAAAGACAGGAAATGAAAAACAGACGTGTCACAAAAGAATAAAAATAAAATGCTTTTGTAATGTTTAAGTTAGCATACAAAAGGGAAAATGTCAATGAATTTTGAAGAAATTATTTCGTGTGAATGCGACAGTGTTCGACAACGATATCTTATCTACATGCAGATGAAAAACTGGAAAAGCAGGCGAATGGTTGACCGGATATGGCGCAGTCAGTCTTTCCATCAGAAACAGAAATCCGGAAAATGGAGGATTTCTGTTTCTGATGGAAAGCTATGAGACGTGTATTTTTACAGCGCAAACCGCATTATTTCTTCAACAATCTCTCCAGATCGTTCTGTGTCTGCTCTTTGGAGGAGAACACGATACCATGAATCCCTTCCTCTTCAGCAGCGGCCACATTCTCCGGGCGGTCATCGATGAATACCGTTTCTCTGGGGTCCAGGCCGCAGGTATTCAGCAGATGGCGGTAAATTGCGGGATCCGGTTTGATCAGTTTGCACTGATAGGAAAATACCGCATAATCAATATAAGGGAGAAATTTCATCTGATCCTTCGTCTCCTCATAGATTTTCCGGCTGTAGTTGGACAGCACATAAAGATGATAGCCCCGTTCTTTCAGGCCCTTTACCCAGTCCACGGCATAGGGAAGAAGGGAAATGGTTTCCGAAGCCCGCCGGTAAGCCAGACGCACGGCATCTTCGTATTTGGCGGGAGCATTTTTCACAAAGCCCTCTTCCAGCTCTTCGTCCGTCATTACCCCACGGTCGGTCTCGTTCCAGAGGGGATTGCCGAACATGGCCGCCTGGATGGCCGCCCGGGTGTCCGCATCGAAGCCGAGACGGATCATATAAGCTTCGGAATCATAGTCCATCAGCACATTTCCCACATCAAATATAATATTTTTAATCATGGTGATCTCCTTTTTTCTCCTGGTTTTGGGTATCGTTCTGGTTTCTGTTTTTCAGATAGCGGTAAATGAGATTGTATCCGTATAGAAAAACGGGAACCACAATGGTGCAGTACAGGGAAGCCATCAGCCAGTCCTGGGCATCGGGACTTCCCGACATGGCGAATACCAGTGTGGAACCGTACATGGCCACAAGAAGGACAACGCCTGCCAGGGCCAGAATACGCTGAATCTTTTTCATGGAAACTCCTTTCTTTTGTCAGCCATATGGCCATAAAGGGATCCCTGCAGGGGGGCCGGATATCTGGTGTTGGCCGGAGGAGGGAAAGGTGTTTTCCGGTAACAGTTACCTCTTCCGGCAGATACAGTTTCATTATACTGGAAATACCGGTAAATACAAGAGAAAAATGGATGCCGGAAAGTGCCCGGGCTTCAGGTTTTGTTTGACAAATCCAATGGCCTGCCCTATAATACGCTTAACAAGACAGCCGGTAAGGGAGGGTAGGGCTCCCTGCCCTGGCGATATTGTTTATAGAAAATAGCCGCCTACTTTTCTAGGGCAGGGCGGCTATTTTTTATGGGTGTATGTAAGGATTGATACGATCAGACTGGCTGTAGTCAGTGTTATCATAAACAATTCATAATCATTCATAAGCATCCCCTCCTGACAAGACTCAGGACAGGGAGTCACAGCCGCCCTACCGGCTGCCATGGTAAACATATTATCAAAGTTCAGTCAAAAATTAGTCGCCAATCTTGACCAGAGACAGGGCGGCTATTTTTGTTTTCATAATTGGAATGGATAGAAATACTTTTATCAGGTACAAATGAGAGTATGAAAAATACTGAGATTTGACAAAGCAGGAAAAGTTTTGAAAAGAAATCGTGAGTAAATGGAACGTATACTGTAAAATCTAGTACATTCCTATAACAATGTCAACAAAAACGAAAAAAATATGCGCGAAAAAAGTTTCGCAAAATCCGACAGCTTTTTCCCGGAAAAATCGTTGGTGTATCGGGAACAAATCTGTCAGAGTAAATGAAGAAGTCCTTAATAAAACAGAAAAATCACAGGGAATGAGAAAACAAGAAAAAGTTTACATAACACATTAGGTATGAGGAGAAGGGATACGCGGAATGTAAGCGGGATAAATGGACAAAAACATGAAAAAAGCCATTAAAATGGGACATTCCGCATTGACTGAAAAATGAAATTATTGTATTTTAACATTGTTAAACTTTGATTTACATAAAGGAAAAGCGAGACAAGTGATCAGACGGACTTTCTTGTGGAAATCCGATTGGAAGCAGGGGAGGAGTGATAGGTTGCGGCTGAAAGACGGGCTGGTTCTGAGAAAAGTGGCGGATCAGTACATTATTGTTCCAACAGGAAAGCGTGTGAAGGAGATTCCCAATATGGTGTATATGTCTTCCTCCGCGGCATTTCTGTGGGATTATATGAAAGAAAATCCGTTTACGGTGGAGGAACTGGCGGATAAAATTCTGGAACGGTACGAAGGAGTTACAAGAGAGACGGCTCTGGAGGATATCGGACAGTTTATTGAGACTTTGAAGCGGAACAACATTCTGGAGCGGGAACCGGGAGATCCGGAACCGATGGGTGGTTCCGTGAGAGTGGTGGTGAAAAATGATGCCAGGTGATGATCTGTGCGGCGGCTTTCCGCCGGGGGACCAGTTTGCGGCATTGCTGGCAAAAGAAGCCAGGGAAAAGGCCATTCCCATATCCGGAACCTTTGAACTGACGCCCCGCTGCAATTTCAATTGCAAAATGTGTTATGTACATCTGAAGGAAGAGCGGATCCCCCAGTTTGGCCGGGAGCTGACCGCTGAGGAATGGCTGCGGATTGCGCGGGAAGCGAAGGAAGCGGGAATGCTGTATCTGTGCATCACCGGAGGCGAGCCCACGCTGCATCCGGAGTTTGAAACCATCTACCGGGAACTGGCGCAGATGGGATTTTTTATCACCTTACAGACCAATGCGTCCACTATGAAAGGGAAGGTTCTGCGGCTGTTGGAAGAGTATCCTCCAAAGTTGGTGAAACTGACCATCTATGGTTCCAACGATGAGATGTATCGGGATGTCTGCGAGGTGGAGCATGGATTCGCACAGGTGGATGCGGGGATCCGGGCATTGAAACAGCTGGAGATTCCGGTGCTGGCGGTTACTACGGTGATCAAGAATAATAAGGATGATCTGGCGAATATTCACCGGTATACGCAGGAAATGGGGATCCCGTGGATTTATTCAACGGCGGTGCATCCTTCCATCCGTGGGGCGGAGACGGATGCGGCGGCGGTGGCGATTGATGAGGAAACAGCCACGGACTTCCGGGCGGATGTACAGTGGATGATTGAACATCCATGGAGGAAAGAAGGGGATAAGCCTTGCGAGCATTGCAAGGGGTATCGGAACAGTTTCTGGATTACATGGGATGGGAAGATGCGGTTTTGTTCGTTTATGGATGAGCCGGATATAAAATTATTTACGTGTACATTTAAAAAAAACTGGCAGTATCTTATTGACTTTGAAGAAAAGCAAGAATGGCCTAAAGCATGTAATAGTTGTGAAATATATGCATATTGTAGATTGTGTCCGGGAGCCCTATCTTCATTAAGTGGTAGTACAAAAAAAGTAAATAAAAGATTTTGCTCTAGTTTAAAGAGATATATTATTGAAAGCGAGGAATTGAAAAATGGCACAGAGTCAAACATATGTTCGCGTTCAGGCGAAAACAGCAGATGATAAAAATGCATTGGGGATATCTTCTGGAATTACGGGTTCGACATCCTTTGGTGTTACAATAAGATGGGTGAACCCGGGTGGAATCAGTGGTGACGTACCCCTTGGGCTGGGGGCATGGACGGGACCAGATGGTACTGACTTTTCTGCAGAAGTTGCATCTGCTTCAACTGCGGACGAAATAAGCAATATAGTATTTCGGTATTGGAATAATGTGGGTGCATATACTGCTATTAACACCTTAAAAGATTGTGCGATACTTGGGTTATCTTAATTCACACATATATGAAATGCTTTGAAATTGTAGATTGTTTATTCTGGATTGATAAAGTAGACTATTTTGAAGAGCTAGATTACTTTACAAAACCGAATTATATACATAAAGAAGAAACTGTATCTGCTAGAATTATATCAAATGTAAATAAATGGTATGGAATTCAAAAGCTTAAGGAATGTACTCATGAGAGTGTTTTGAATGTTTTTGACCTCATAGTTTAGCATTATGCTGCTCTGCTTGCATGTCTCTGGATTGCCCTGTATACTGTCATCAGTATACAGAAAGAAAAAGGGTTCCAGAGCACCCTCCGTGACAAGTCGTGTACT
>DVIN01000033.1 GCA_018711275.1 Candidatus Pullilachnospira intestinigallinarum | reverse complement strand
CTGGAGGCCAAGGGTTCGAATCCCTTTATCCACCTTAGCCGTAAGGCGGTCTTGGGCTATCGCCAAGCGGTAAGGCACAGGACTTTGACTCCTGCACTCGCTGGTTCGAATCCAGCTAGCCCAGTTGATATATGGAGCATTAGCTCAGTCGGTAGAGCACTTGACTTTTAATCAAGTTGTCCGGGGTTCGAATCCCCGATGCCTCATGCAATGTGGAAAGCGAAGATATTTATCTTCGCTTTTTTTGTGCCGATTTTTGCTGATTGCTGATGATTATTCCCTGATTCTATGATAAGATGAAAGAAAGAACCATAAGGAGAAGGAATCTATGAAGAACAGAAGATGGATGGGCTTATGGATACTGATGGGGATTTTATTGGTATCCGGGTGCAAAACAAAGGAAAATCCGGAGGGGTATGTGGATAACTCTCCGATTGTTATTGATCAGGGAGATGAAACTTATCAGATTGAGAGATGTACGGAGGAAGATTTTACCGAGGAGGAAGTGGAAAGTACCGGCGGATTCTGGGAGGATAATACGGAGGGGGATCCGGATGTGCTTGGGAAACTGGTGGCGGTGGATGGCAAAGGAAACCGGACGGTGCTTGACCGTCTGGTGTACTATCCGGATGCGTCGAAACACATGATATCCACAGAAAACCGGTTTGTCTACGTTGGTTATCCACAATTGGAGGCTATGAATTTCAAAGGACGTGTATATGTCAGCATTTCCAGGGACGGTTCCGACAGAACGGTCACAGAAGCGAAAGACACGCCGAATATCTATAATCTTCAGTATAACGAAGGATATCTGTATTATGGAGACAGTTTCAGCAATGTGTACCGGATGGATGAAGACTTTGGCGACAGGTATCTGGTGGGAACGATTCCGGGGACATTTATCGGTATTGTGGGAAAGGATATCTATTACTGGGGAACAAACACTCAGCAGCCTGGTATTTACCGCCAGAATCTGTCAGGAACGGAGACAGATCTTTTTGTTCAGTCAGCGGGTTTTGCCAATCCCGGAGACGGAATGGCTGTAGTTGAGGACAGGAGTGTCAGCGACAGCAGCGTAAGCTTTTCGGGTACCCTTCAGACATCTTCGGGGGAGGGGCAGACGGAGGAATTTACCCTGGAGATTCCGCTGGGATAAGGCAGTGTGATAAATTCCGGAAAAACAGATGAAAAATTTTGAAATGGTGATTGACAAATAGGATACACAGCATTATACTTTGAATGTCAAAGTATTTTAAATAGAATATATTTCCAAGGAGAACGATCATGTTAGAAGAAATGAAGGAAATTATTGCTGAGCAGCTGAACTGCGATGCGGACAGTATTACAGAATCCACTTCCTTTAAGGATGACCTGGGAGCCGATTCCCTGGATCTGTTTGAGCTGGTGATGGCTCTGGAAGAAAAATATGAGATCGAGATTCCTTCCGAGGAGCTGACAGAGCTGACCACTGTAGGAAGCGTTATGGAATATCTGAAAGGCAAAGGTGTGGAGGACTAATCCACACCTTTTCGATGCCGTAGGATGCAGAGAATCTGCCGGAGGCGGCAGCGGTGAAGACGAGGAGGAGCTTATGAAGACAAGAGTGACGGAGTTGCTGGGAATTGAATACCCCATTATTCAGGGAGGTATGGCATGGGTTGCGGAACATCATCTGGCAGCCGCAGTATCGGCGGCCGGAGGATTTGGCTTGATTGGCGCGGCAAGTGCACCGGCAGATGTGGTAAGACAGGAAATCAGAAAAGTAAAAGAAATGACGGATAAGCCTTTTGGCGTGAACGTGATGCTGCTGACCCCCCATGCGGATGAGGTGGCCCAGGTGGTGGTGGAAGAAGGCGTAAAAGCTGTCACCACAGGCGCGGGCAATCCTGCAAAATACATGGAGATGTGGAAAAAAGCGGGCATCAAGGTGATTCCGGTGGTGGCTTCCGTAGCTATGGCCAAGATGATGGAGCGTGCCGGAGCGGACGCCGTGGTTGCCGAGGGTATGGAATCCGGCGGACATATCGGTTCCGCCACCACCATGACCCTGGTTCCCCAGGTGGTAGACGCGGTGAATATTCCCGTGATCGCGGCCGGAGGAATCGGAGACGGAAGAGGATTTGCGGCGTCCATGATGCTGGGCGCGGAAGCCGTACAGATCGGTACCCGGTTTGTAGTGGCAGACGAATCCATCGTACATGATAACTATAAAAACAGAATTATCAAGGCGAAAGATATTGATTCCACAGTTACCGGAACCACCACAGGACATCCGGTTCGTTCTCTGCGGAATCAGATGACGAAGGAATACCTGAAGAAAGAGCAGGAGGGCGCTCCCTTTGAAGAACTGGAGCTTCTGACCCTGGGATCTCTGAGAAAAGCTGTTATGGACGGCGATATCAAGAATGGTACGGTAATGGCAGGCCAGATTGCCGGTCTGATCAGCAAGAGACAGAGCTGCCGTGACATTATCCTGGAGATCATGGAGCAGGGAGAGGCGCTTCTGAATAAGCACAACTGGTAAAAAGCGGGAAACCGGCATTTGCTGGAAACAGTAAAGTCGGTTTTTTGTTAAATATATAGTTTGATTATCAAAACAAGAGAAATTTCGACAAAATCGGAGGAAATCATGGGTAAGATTGCATTTGTATTTCCCGGACAGGGAGCCCAGTATGTGGGAATGGGAAAGGATTTTTATGAGCAGTTTCCGGTGTGCCGCGAAGTTTTTGAAAAAGCCTCTGCCGCATCCGGACTGGATATCCCTGCACTGTGCTTTGAGGAAAATGAAAATATCAATATCACAGAGTATACGCAGATCGCCATGCTGACGGTGGAAGCGGCCATTTTAAAGGCTGTGGAGGATCGGGGAATCCATGCACAGGTTCACGCAGGTCTCAGCCTGGGAGAATACGGCGCCCTGATTGCCTCTGAGGTGATGTCCATGGAGGATGCTTTCCGGGTGGTCCGCCAGAGGGGAATTCTGATGCAGGAAGCGGTTCCCACCGGAGGAGCCATGACCGCGGTGATGGGAATGGACGGAGAGCGGATTGCTGAAATCTGTGAGCAGACAGAGGGAATAGTCTCTGTGGCCAACTATAACTGTCCGGGGCAGATCGTCATCACCGGTGAGTCCGCTGCCGTGGAGGCGGCAGCCGAGAACCTGAAAGCCGCGGGAGCCCGCAGATGCGTGCCGCTGAAGGTAAGCGGTCCCTTCCATTCCCTGATGCTGAAAGATGCGGGAGAAAAGCTGGGACAGGTGCTGGATACCGTGGAAGTGAAGAATTTTGAGATTCCCTATATAACCAATGTGACGGCGGATTATGTGACCGATGCGTCCCAGGTAAAGGAACTTCTGTCCCGTCAGGTATATTCCTCTGTGAAATGGCAGCAGAGCGTGGAGCGGATGATTGCCGATGGCGTGGATACCTTTGTGGAAATCGGACCGGGCAGAACACTGACCGGATTTCTCCGGAAGATCAGCCGGGATGTGAAGGGCCTGAACGTGGAAAAGGTGGAGGATCTTTCCAAACTGGAAGAACTGAAATAATGGATGGAAGAAATTTCCGGATATAAAGGAGTAAAATCATGGAGAAAAAGGTGGCGCTGGTGACAGGAGCCAGCAGAGGAATCGGAAGACAGATCGCGCTGACGCTGGCCCGGGAGGGAGCGTTTGTGATTATCAATTACAATGGTTCTGAGGACAGAGCCCGGGAAGTGGAGGAGACCATCCGCCGGGAAGGCGGGGAGGCTGTTATCTGGAAATGCAATGTTTCCAGTTTCTCCGAGACAGAGCAGATGACAAAGGAAATTATTAAGGAATACGGCCGGGTGGATATTCTGGTAAATAATGCGGGAATCACCAGGGACGGACTGATTATGAAGATGAGCGAGGAAGATTTTGATCTGGTTCTGGAGACAAACCTGAAGGGATGTTTCAACACTATCCGTCATCTTTCCCGCCAGATGCTGAAACAGAGAAGCGGAAGAATCATTAACATCGCTTCCGTATCCGGTGTTCTGGGAAATGCGGGACAGGCCAACTATGCGGCTTCCAAGGCCGGAGTGATCGGTCTGACCAAGACAATGGCAAGGGAACTGGCCAGCAGAGGAATCACGGTGAACGCAGTGGCTCCGGGCTTTATTGATACGGAGATGACGGCAGTGCTTTCCGAGCAGGTGCGAAATGCGGCAACGGAACAGATTCCGCTGAAAAAGTTCGGCCGTGTGGAGGATGTTGCCGAGACAGTGGCATTTCTGGCTTCTGACCGGGCAGGCTATATCACCGGACAGGTGATCTGCGTGGACGGCGGTATGGCCATGTGAGAATGGGAGGAAAATTATGAGAAGAGTAGTAGTGACTGGTATGGGAGCCGTGACTCCCATCGGCATCGGCGTGGAAGAATTCTGGGACAGTCTGAAAAACAAAAAACTGGGATTCGGACCGATCACCAGATTCGATACCGCAGATTATAAAGTAAAGGTTGCCGCGGAGGTAAAGAATTTCGTGGCAAAGGATTATATGGATTTCAAGGCGGCTAAGAGAATGGAACTGTTCTGTCAGTACGCAGTGGTGGCAGCAAAGGAGGCATTCGCTCAGGCGGGACTGGACATGGAGAAAGAGGATCCTTATCGGGTGGGCTGCTCCATCGGTTCCGGTATCGGAAGTCTGCAGGTGACGGAAACTGCCTGCGTGAAGATTCATGAGAAGGGACCTTCCAGAGTGAATCCGCTGCTGGTACCGCTGATGATTTCCAACATGGCAGCGGGAAATGTATCCATTCAGCTGGGACTGAAGGGAAAGAGTCTGAACGTGGTGACAGCCTGTGCTACGGGAACCCATTCCATCGGCGAGGCGTACCGCACCATTCAGCACGGCGAGGCGGACGTGATGCTGGCGGGAGGAACAGAGGCAAGTATCTGCCCCATCGGCGTGGCAGGATTTACCGCGCTGACGGCACTGTCCACCGTGGAGGATCCGGAAAGATGTTCTCTGCCTTTCGATAAAAACCGCAGCGGCTTCGTAATGGGCGAAGGCGCCGGCGTGGTGGTACTGGAGGAACTGGAGCATGCCAAAAAGAGAGGCGCCGTGATTCTGGGTGAACTGGTGGGATACGGAGCAACCAGTGACGCTTACCATATCACCTCTCCGGCAGAGGATGGTTCCGGCGCCGCAAAAGCCATGGAACTGGCAATTTGTGAGGCGGGGATTGAGAAAGAAGAAGTGACTTATATCAATGCTCACGGAACCGCCACACACCACAATGATCTGTTTGAGACGAGAGCTATCAAGCGGCTGTTCGGAGAACATGCCTATAATATGAAAATCAATTCCACAAAATCCATGATCGGCCATCTGCTGGGTGCTGCCGGCGCAGTGGAATTTATCACCTGCGTGAAGGAGATCCAGGATGGGTTTATCCATGCAACGGCGGGATATACCACACCGGATGAAGAACTGGATCTGAATTACGTTCCCGGAGAGGGCGTGGAGGAAAATCTTACCTACGCGCTCAGCAATTCCCTGGGATTCGGCGGACATAACGCAAGCCTGTTAGTAAAAAAGTATGAGGAGTGAGGAAACCCCTTGCAGGGATACCTTTATGGCCATTCGGCCGGGAAGTGAGGAAAATATGGAGTTTGATAATCTGATTACTTTGATAAAAACCGTATCTGATTCTAATCTGACGCAGTTTGAGATGAAGGATGGAGAATTTAAAATTTCCATGGGAAAGAAGAAGGAGACGGTGATTGCCACAGCGGACAGTACCGTAACCATTCCCGCCGCCGTACCGGCAGCAGCAGATGTGCAGGCAACCGATGAGACCCGCACGGAAATGCCGGCGGGTCAGGTGGTGAAGGCGCCTCTGGTGGGAACCTTCTACAGTGCTTCTGCTCCTGACGCGGCTCCCTTTGTACAGGTGGGAGATACTGTGGCGGAAGGACAGACCCTGGGAATTATCGAGGCCATGAAGCTGATGAACGAGATTGAATCGGACTATGCAGGTACCGTAAAAGAAATTCTGGTGGAAAATGGCCAGATGGTGGAATACGGACAGCCGCTGTTCGTGATCGGCTGATTAGATTTTTCGGAGGTGGATGGAAATGGCAGTTCTGACAACGAAGGAAATTATGGATATTATTCCCCACAGACATCCGTTCCTGCTGGTGGATACCATCGAGGAGCTGGAGCCCGGACGCCGGGCGGTGGGAAAAAAATGCGTCACCTATGACGAGTATTTCTTCCGGGGACATTTCCCCCAGGAGCCGGTGATGCCGGGCGTACTGATTGTGGAGGCTCTGGCTCAGGTGGGCGCCGTCAGTATTTTAAGCTGTGAACAGTTTAAGGGAAAAACCGCTTACTTCGGTGGAATCAATAACTGCAGATTTAAGAAAAAGGTGGTTCCCGGCGATGTGCTGATGCTGGAAGTGGAAATGATCAAGCAGAAGGGTCCGGTGGCCATCGCAAAGGCGGTTGCCACAGTGGACGGTAAAGTGGCGGCTTCCGCTGAGCTGACGGTGGCTGTCGGCTGAGACGGGGCATACAGGGCGGCAGGACGGTATTATGGCTGCCGCCAGATAGGAGATAGTAGCATGTTTCGGAAAATATTAATTGCCAACAGAGGAGAGATTGCGGTCCGCATCATCCGTGCCTGCCGGGAACTGGGTATCAAAACCGTGGCAGTGTATTCGGAGGCGGACCGGGAAGCTCTCCATACCCAGCTGGCGGATGAGGCAGTGTGCATCGGACCGGCACCGGCCGCCCAGAGTTATCTGAATATGGAAAGCATCCTGAGCGCCTGTATCGCCACGAAGGCGGACGCCATCCACCCAGGATTTGGGTTTCTTTCGGAAAACAGCCGGTTTGTGGAGCTGTGTGAAAAATGCAACATCACTTTCATCGGCCCCTCCGCAAAGATGATTGACAAAATGGGAAATAAATCCGAGGCCAGAAAGACCATGATGGAGGCTGGTGTTCCGGTGGTTCCCGGCACCAAGGAGCCGGTTTATGACGCGAAAAAGGGCATGGAACTGGCGGAGCAGATCGGATATCCGGTGATGATCAAGGCTTCCTCCGGAGGCGGCGGAAAGGGAATGAGAGTTTCCGAGGGACCGGAAGATTTTGAGGAGAATTTCAAGGTGGCACAGCTGGAGTCGGTGAGAGGATTTGCCGACAATACCATGTACATTGAGAAATATGTGCAGGATCCCCGCCACATTGAATTTCAGATTATCGCCGACAAGTTCGGCAATGTGGTGCAGCTGGGTGAGCGGGACTGTTCCATTCAGCGGCATCATCAGAAGGTGATCGAGGAATCTCCCAGCGTGGCGCTTACGCCCGAACTGAGGGAGAAGATGGGAGATGCGGCCGTCCGGGCGGCAAAAGCCGTGGGGTATGAAAGCGCGGGTACCATCGAGTTTCTTCTCGACAGGAATAAGAATTTTTACTTTATGGAAATGAATACCCGGATCCAGGTGGAGCATCCGGTGACGGAAATGGTGTCCGGTGTGGATCTGATTAAGGAGATGATCTCCATCGCGCAGGGAAATCCTCTTTCCGTAAAGCAGGAGGACATTCAGCTCCGGGGCCATGCCATGGAGTGCAGAATCAACGCGGAGGATCCGGAGCATAATTTCCGTCCCTGTCCGGGAGTGATCGAGCAGGTACATCTTCCGGGTGGAAATGGTGTTCGGATCGATACGGCGGTGTACAGCGGTTATGAGATCCCGCCTTATTACGATTCCATGATTGCCAAGGTGATCGTTCACGGAAGAGACCGCCAGGAGGCCATCGACAAGATGAGAAGTACACTGGGTGAGCTGATCATCGACGGCGTCACCACCAACGTGGATTTTCAGTATGAAATATTGAACAACGAGGATTTTCAGTCCGGAGATATCACTACGGACTTTATACCGAAGCATTTTTCGTGTGATTAAGACAGCGCCGTAAAAACGGACAAGCGTATTTGGCAGGTAAAACAACAGGAGCAGGAAGGTAAGGACCATGGCAAATTTGAAGCATATGTTTAAAAAGACGGCAGCGCTGTTCGGCGACCGGGAGGATGAGGAGCAGAAGGGTCAGAATCCTTCCGTACCGGCGGGACTTTGGATGAAATGTCCCAAATGCGGCGAGCTGATTTACAAAGAGGATGTGAAAAATCACGCCTATGTCTGCCCGAAGTGTGAAGGCTATTTTCGCATCAAAACCAAGACAAGAATCCGCATGGTGGCGGATCCGGGAAGTTTTCAGGAGTGGTTTGCGGATCTGGAAGGGGGAAATCCTTTAAATTACCCCGGATATGAGGAAAAAATTCAGGAACTTCAGCAGAAGACGAAGATCCGGGAGGCAGTTACCATCGGTGAATGTACCGTGGACGGGAACCGGGTGGTTCTGGGAGTCTGTGACGCCCGTTTCCTGATGGGAAGTATGGGATACGTTGTGGGAGAAAAAATCACCAGAGCTTTTGAAAAAGCCACCGAGTTGAGGCTTCCTGTGGTGATTTTCTGCAGTTCAGGAGGAGCCAGAATGCAGGAGGGAATCATTTCTCTGATGCAGATGGCAAAAACTTCCGCGGCGATCCGCCGTCATTCGGATGCGGGGCTGTTTTATCTGCCGGTACTGACGGATCCCACCACGGGAGGCGTCACCGCCAGCTTTGCCATGCTGGGAGATATTATTCTGGCAGAGCCGGGAGCGCTGATCGGATTTGCCGGTCCCCGGGTGATCGCCCAGACCATCGGACAGAAGCTGCCGGAAGGATTTCAGCGGGCGGAATTTCTGGTGGAAAAGGGGATTATCGATGGAATTGTGGAGAGAAAGGATCTGAAGCAGACCATCGCCCGTCTGATGGCTCTCCACAGTGAAAAACTGACTTACAGGGCTTATCCCGACATCAGATCTCATTTCCTTCAGGAAAATGAGATGGAACAGCTGCCGGAGGATCAGCCGGAAGATACGAAGCCCCAGGAAAAATCCAAAAAGAAAGCTCACAAAGAGAAAACGCCGCTCACCGCCTGGGAGCGGGTGGAAATCTCCAGAAGCAACGAAAGGCCCACCAGCCTGGATTATATCGGACAGGTGTTTGATACGTTCACGGAACTGCACGGAGACCGGGCGTTTCGGGATGACGGCGCGGTGGTGGGTGGCATCGGAACCCTCAACGGCCAGCCGGTGACGGTGATCGGCCAGCAGAAGGGAAAGAGCGTCAAGGAAAATATCCACCGGAATTTCGGTATGGCGTCTCCGGAAGGGTATCGAAAGGCGCTGCGGCTCATGAAGCAGGCGGAAAAATTCGGCCGTCCCATCATCAATTTTGTGGATACGCCGGGGGCTGCCTGCGGCATCGGAGCCGAGGAGAGGGGCCAGGGAGAAGCCATCGCAAGAAATCTTATGGAAATGTCCGCGCTGAAGGTTCCCGTTCTCAGTATTTTCATCGGCGAGGGCGGCAGCGGCGGCGCGCTGGGCCTGGCGGTGGCCAATGAGGTCTGGATGATGGAAAATGCCACGTATTCCATCCTTTCCCCGGAAGGTTTTGCCTCCATCTTGTGGAAGGATGGAAAGAAAGCAAAAGAGGCTTCCGAGATCATGAAAATCACCGCAGAAGACCTGAAACGTCTCCACATTGTGGAATGGGTGATTCCGGAGGAGGAGCCGGCAGATGAGGAAAATCTTCCGGAGATTGCCGCCTGTATGAGAAAGGCGATGGATCGTTTTCTGGAGGAAAAGAGCGCCATGTCCGGAGAGGAGATGGCGGCATCCAGATATGAAAGATTCCGGGCGTTTTAGACCTGCGGTCAGCCCGGAAGGAGTTCTTTTCGGCGGTGTGACCGGAAAGAAGAGAGGAGATGGATCGATGAGGAGAGGAGCGCTTCGGATCGGAGACCTGACAGCCAGGATTCCTGTGATTCAGGGAGGAATGGGGGTGGGGATCAGCCTTTCCCGTCTGGCGGGAAATGTGGCCGCCTGCGGCGGTGTGGGCGTGATTTCCACGGCACAGATCGGTTTTCGGGATCCGGAATTTGAAAAAAATCCCATTGCTGCCAATCTGCGGGTGATCGGGGAAGAAATTAAGAAGGCCCGTCAGATTGCCAGGGGAGGCGTTATTGGAGTAAATATCATGGTGGCCACCAGGCAGTATGCGGAATATGTAAAAGCTGCTGTGCGGGCAGGGGCTGATCTGATTATCTCGGGAGCCGGACTCCCCACGGATCTTCCCAAACTGGTGGAGGGCAGCAGGACAAAGATTGCCCCCATCGTATCCACGGTAAAATCCGCAAAGGTGATCTGTAAACTCTGGGATCGCCATTACCACCGGGAACCGGATCTGGTGGTGATTGAAGGACCCAAGGCCGGCGGACATCTGGGATTTACCAGAAAACAGCTGGAGGAATATACCCCGGAAACCTATGATGAGGAGGTTCGGGGAATCGTCCAAGTGGTAAAGGAATACGCCAAAAAGTACGGTCATGATATTCCTGTGGCGCTGGCAGGCGGAATTTTCGGCAGAAAGGATCTGGAACATGCCTGGGAGCTGGGGGCAGACGGGGTGCAGATGGGAACCCGCTTTGTGACCACCTGGGAATGCGATGCCGATGACCGATACAAACAGACGTATCTGGACGCGAAAAAGGAAGATATCATGATTGTGGACAGTCCGGTGGGAATGCCGGGAAGAGCCATCCGGAATCATTTTATCGAGACAAAGGATCAGAAGCCGGAGAAGATTACCCGCTGTTATCAGTGCATCTCCACCTGCGATCCGAAAAATACCCCCTACTGCATTACCCGGGCCCTGACCCGCGCCGCCGTGGGCGATGTGGACAACGCCCTGCTGTTCTGCGGTGAAAATGCCTGGCGGTGCGACCGGATAGAGCACGTCAGCGAAATTATGGAGGAACTGTATCCGGAAGGATTTGAAAAATAATCCTTTGAAGTCAGGATGGGACAGCCCGGTAAGAAAAACGATAAAGCGCGACATTGTTTGGATGCCAAAGTTCAAAAGGGATGATAAACCGCCGGACAAAACAAAGACAATGAGAATGCTGCCGCCGTATGAGGAAACTTGTACGGCGGTTTTTTTGAATTTTGATTTCTCCGGGTAGTTTTTTACTGATAATTTGTTATAATCTAAGATAAGGTTTGGGAAAACACATTTGTTTGTTTAAAAATAAAATTTGGAAAAAATATTTGATTCCCGGAAGGATCCGAAAGCTGCAAAAAGCAAAAGATAGAAAAGAAAATACAGGGAGGTAAAACGCAATGATCAAAGGTTTTAAAATGAAGCTTTACCAAGGAATGGCCGAGGAGTATGAGCGGAGGCACAACCAGCTGTGGCCGGAGATGAAGGAGATGATTCATCAGTATGGCGGAAGCAATTACAGTATCTTTATCGACAAGGATACCAATACACTGTTTGCCTATATTGAACTGGAAGACGAGGAAAAATGGGACGCGTCGGCGGATACGGCCATTAACCGGAAGTGGTGGGATTATATGGCGGATATTATGGAGACAAATCCGGACAACAGCCCGGTGTCTGAGCCGCTGCACCTGGCGTTTCATCTGGACTGATTGCAGACGGACTGACAGTCGGTGGGAAGGGTGTCTGTCCGGGAAAGAATACTTCTATGGCGGTAACGTCGGAAAGGAGAAGAATTGGAACTATTTATTGGACTTATCATACCGTTTCTTGGAACAGCGCTGGGATCCGGCTGCGTATTTTTTCTGAAAAATCAGCTGCGGCCGCTGGTACAGAAGGCGCTTCTGGGCTTTGCATCGGGAGTGATGGTGGCTGCCTCGGTGTGGTCTCTGCTGATTCCTGCCATGGACGCTTCACAGAAAATGGAAAAACTGGCTTTTGTTCCTGCTGCGGTGGGATTTTTGCTGGGAATTGGATTTCTGCTGCTGATGGACCGGGTGATTCCGCATCTTCATATGGGGAGCAGTAAGGCGGAAGGCCCCCATGTGGCGCTTAAAAAGACTACGATGCTGGTGTTGGCGGTGACGCTGCACAATATTCCGGAAGGGATGGCGGTGGGCGTGGTATTTGCGGGAATGATGGCAGAGCAGGCTGAAATTACCCTGGCGGGAGCCATGGCCCTTTCCATTGGAATTGCCATCCAGAATTTCCCGGAAGGAGCGATTATTTCACTGCCGTTAAGGAGCGAGGGAAATACGGGAAAAGGAAAGGCATTTCTTTACGGCGTTCTTTCCGGTATTGTGGAGCCGCTGGCGGCGGCCCTTACCATCGCTCTGTTCTGGCTGATTGATCCCATGCTGCCGTATCTGCTGGCATTTGCGGCGGGAGCCATGATTTATGTGGTGGTGGAAGAGTTGATTCCGGAGGCCAGCGAGGGAGAACACAGCAATATCGGAACGATTGGATTTGCCCTGGGATTTGTGCTGATGATGATTCTGGATGTGGCGCTGGGATAAGGAGAAAATGGGAGGAGAAGGATGATCAATTTTGAGTATTATACACCCACAAAAGTGGTGTTCGGAAAAAATACAGAGGAGCAGACGGGAAAGCTGGTGAAAGCGGAAGGATGCCGGAAGGTTCTGGTGCATTACGGCGGGAAAAGCGCGGTAAAAAGCGGTCTGCTGGATCGGATCTGCCGGTCTCTGGAAATGGAAGGCGTGGAGTATGTGACGCTGGGAGGAGTGGTTCCCAATCCCAGGCTTTCCATGGTGCATGAGGGGATCGCGCTGTGCCGGAAAGAAGAGGTGGATTTTATCCTGGCTGTGGGAGGCGGCAGTGTCATCGATTCCTCCAAAGCCATCGGCTACGGGGCAGCCAATGAGGGCGAGGTGTGGGATTTTTATGACAAATCCAGAAATCCCCAGGCCTGCCTGCCGGTGGGGGCTGTGCTGACCATTGCGGCCGCGGGAAGCGAGATGAGCAATTCTTCGGTGATTACCAATGAGGACGGCTGGCTGAAGCGTGGGCTGAACAATGACTTGTGCCGCTGCCGCTTCGCGGTAATGAATCCGGAACTGACCTATACGCTCCCGGCTTACCAGACGGCCTGCGGGTGCGTGGATATTATCATGCACACCATGGAGCGGTATTTTACCCGGGAGAAAGATACCATGCTGACGGATGGAATCGGAGAGGCCCTGATGCGGACCGTGATGGACAATGCCAGAATATTGATGGGGGATCCGGAAAACTACAACGCCAGGGCGCAGGTGATGTGGGCGGGAAGCCTCTCCCACAATGGTCTTACCGGCTGCGGCACAGAAGGAGACTGGGCCTGCCATCAGCTGGAGCATGAGCTGAGCGCGGCCTGGGATGTGGCCCACGGCGCCGGATTGGCGGCTGTGTGGGGCAGCTGGGCCAGATATGTATATCGTGAGATGCCGGAACGGTTCGCCCAGTTTGCGGTAAATGTGTGTGGAGTTACCAACCGGTTTACGGATCCGGAACGGACGGCGCTGGAGGGTATCCGGCGGATGGAGGAATTTTTCCGGGAGATCGGAATGCCGGTGAGTATCGGGGATATGGGGATTGCGCTTACGGAGGAGAAGATCCGGGAGCTGGCACATAAGTGCAGCTTTTTCGGGACACGGACGATAGGGGCGTTTAAAAAATTGGATGAGAAAGATATGGAGGAGATTTATCGGGCGGCGAGATAGCGGATAAACAAGGAAAAGCACGCTTCGTGAACTTCATTGTACTGAGATAGTACGGGGATAAAAAAGGACTGTGGATTTACCGATACTGAGAGCAGATGATATGCTCAGATACCGGTAAAGCGCAGCCCTTTTTGTTATGAAACAGACCGTCTGTTATGGATGGCGAGAAAATTCTGTGTAGCTATAGAATCTTCTCCATCCCGATTTTCTGTATGGAAAGCCCACATTTCTGATAAAACTTATAGGCGGATTCATTCAGCGCCCATACATTCAATGTCACATTATAGCAACCACTCTCTTTGGCAAAATCCAGGACATACCGGTACAGGCTGCTGCCGATGTGAGCGCCTCTCTGCTCTTCATCCACACAGAGATCATCGATATACAGCGTTTTGATATCGGTGAGGATGTGGTCGTCTTTGTGCTGTATAAAGACACAAAAAGCATATCCCAGCACTTCCTCATCATCGTTCACCGCCACGAAGATCGGTTTTCCGTCATCGTGGATCATGGTTATCAGTTCTTCTTCCGTGTACTTTCTTCCGCCCTTTTTAAAAAGATCCGGACGCCCCCGGTGATGTACGTCATTCACCTGGTAAAGAAGCTTATAAAGCCCGGGCAGATCTTTTTCCTGTGCTCTTCTTATATGCATTTTTATCACCTCAGTTTTTATTATAGTCGGGCAGGATTTCCATTTCAATTAAAAAATGTCTCGTGTTAATAAAACTTATACATAAAAATACAGTTGTTGCCCTATACAAAAGCTGATAAACTGTTGTTATACAAAGGAGAGGTACAGAAATGAGTCAGGAATATGAATCCAACTATGAAAAAGTTTTCTCTCATTTTCAGGAGGAGTTCCTGAAAATGGATCAGCAGGCAGCGGCTGAAAAGCTGGGTTTGGGGTGCGATGGAGAAACCCTTACGATTCCGTGGTTCGGAAAACCCTGGAGAATTGACAGAAGGACAGGAAGGATCACGGATGAAAACGGGAAGATTCCCGATGTAACACAGCGGCTTCTGATTATGCACCATCTCTGTTTTTTCCGGATGGATGCGGTACACAGTGACAAATGGGTGCCTTTTCGGCAGATCCGGGAGGCGGCCTGCTTTGAACGGGCATACAAAAAGAGTGCGGTGGATCCCATTGTGGAGTATTTTACGGGGAAAACAGAATTGTTTGCGCAGGCATGCCTGGCGCTGGGAGGAACCGGGGTGCCGTATGGGGATGCGGGATTTCGGATTTATCCGCTGCCGCAGATCGGACTGACCTATATCTTTTATGATGCGGACGAGGAATTTGGAGCATCCTGCAATATTTTGTTTGAATCCACGGTGACCTGGTGGATTCATCCGGAAAGTGTTCCCACCATCGCTTCCACTGTTACAGAAAAACTGATCGCAGCAGCAGAGCGAATAACGAAGCAGGAGGAATTGACAAAATGAACAGAGAGGTACAGCCGGTTCTTCAGGCAATTCAGGAGATAAAAAAGGCAGTGATCGGAAAGGATGACTGCATTGTAAAAATTATGACGGCTATTCTGGCGGGAGGGCATATTTTGATTGAAGATATTCCCGGTGTGGGAAAAACCACCATGGCGCTGGCTTTTTCCAGGGCGCTGGGACTTCGGCAGAACCGGATTCAGTTTACGCCGGATGTGTTGCCTTCGGATGTGGTGGGTTTTTCCATGTACCAGAAAAGTACGGGAAAGTTCGAATATCAGCCGGGAGCGGTGATGTGCAATCTGCTGCTGGCGGATGAAATCAACCGTACCTCGCCCAAGACCCAGTCCGCGCTTCTGGAGGTGATGGAGGAGGGAAAGGTCACGGTGGATCATGTGACCAGGGAACTGCCGAAGCCTTTTGTGGTGATTGCCACCCAGAATCCGGTGGGAAGCGCCGGTACCTCCATGCTGCCGGAATCCCAGCTGGACCGGTTCATGATCTGTATGAACGTGGGGTACCCGGATATGAAATATGAGCTGGAAATCGTAAAAGGAAAAATCCGGCAGGATCCCCTTCAGGAAGTGGAAACGGTGCTGGGAACGGATCAGCTGCTGGATATCCGGCGTCAGGTGCAGGAAATCTATATTCACGATGCGGTTTATCAGTATATAGGAAAACTGGTATCCGCTACCAGAGCGCATTCCCTGATTGAACTGGGGATCAGTCCCCGGGGGACCATTGCCCTGGCAAAAATGGTTCAGTCCCTGGCATTTCTCAGAGGAAGGACGTATGTGGTTCCGGAGGATGTGGAGGATGTTTTCCTGGATGTGGAGTGTCACAGAATCCGGATGAACGCCAAGGCCAGGGTAAATCAGGTGACAGCCGCGCAGGTATTGAAGGCTGTTCTGGATAATACCCCGAAACCGTCGGTGATGAGAAAATAAACGGCAGGAAGACAGAGGTAAAAAATCGGGAGGGTGTGTTTTGAAGGGGAAAATCATATATCTTCTGCTGGTATCGGCCACGGTTTTCTGGGGACTTCTTTATTACAGCAGCGCACTGATCGGATTTGCGGTGCTGGAGTTGCTGGCGGCGGTTATTTCCTGGCTGATACTGAAATTTCAGATATCGAAAATCAGGGTCGGAATCTGTATGCCCCTTTCGGTGACGGAGAAGGGGGAACGGATGGAGGCCGGACTGGAACTGGAAAATAATTCCCGGATTCCTCTGATGCGGGCGGAGGCCCGGATTCGTATGAAAAATACCTTTTATCCGGAGACGGAGATGATCCGGCTGTCCGGCGCCGCGGATGGGAAAAGCCGGGTGCGGATTCTGAAAGGATTTGTGGGAGAACACTGCGGGCCGGTGGAGATGGAACTGGGATCGGTGTGGGTATGGGACTTTCTTCGGATTTTCAAAAGCCGGGTGAAGGTATCGGAAAAAGAACGGTGGGTAATTCTTCCGCGGATGTACCAGGCCATGATCCGTCCGGAGGAAAAAATCAGATATGCCCCCGATGACAGTGAAGAATTCGATAAAAGCCGTCCGGGGGACGATGTATCGGAAATCTTTCAGCTGAGGGAATATCGTCCGGGAGACCGGATCCAGAGCGTCCACTGGAAACGCAGTGCGGGCAGCGAGGAGCTGATTGTCAGGGATTACAGCCTTCCGGTGGCAAGACCGGTGGTGTTTCTGTTGGATTTAAAGTGGAAGAAAGGGTATCTGGATGATTTTCTGGAAGCGGGGCTGGCCATTTCCCGGGGATTGCTGGAGGCCGGCTGTCCCCACTATGTGGGTTGGATGGACGCCGCAAAGGAAGATATTTCCAGATTATCCATGGAGAAGGAAGAGGATCTGTATACGCTTACGGAGCTTTTATATCGGGCGGGATTCCATACCGGCGCCGGAAATCTGGAAGAACTGTATAGAGAAAAGTACCGGGGAGAGAACCTGATCTGCTGTCTGCGGCTGGATACGGATCTGTGTCTGTGGAAGGATCAGACGCTGTGGAGAGATCTTTCGGAAAATCCCCGGGTGATACTGGAGAGCGGAGAACTGCTGCTGGGATAAGGGGTCTGTTATGGAAAAAGAAAAAACATACGCGGGATTTTCCATATCCCGGGAGACAAAAATTCAGAGTACGGGGAAAACGGGATGGACAGGGTATACCTTTGGACTGCGCTGTCTGTATTTTTTTCTGTGTATGACAGGTTCCCTGTGGATGGTGCGGGACTCCTTCGATTTTCCGGTAAATACGGCGCAGGCGGCCGTGGTACTGCTGATTTTCACGGCTCTGAAAGGGGGCGTCACGCTTCTTCCCTCTTTAAGAAGAACAGCCGGGCTTTTTTGCTGGCTGCTGTTCGCGGGGAGCTGCGCGGGACTGAGAGAACGGTTGATCGGCGGTTATCTGGCGGCGGAAAACTGTGTCAGAGAACAGCTGAACAGTCATTATGGATTTACCCTGGCGGCCCGGGCAGGAGAAAGTTTAGAGAATGTGCCGGTGCTGGTCTGCGCGGTGTACGGAGCGCTGATTTTTCTTCTGGGAGGCAGGGTGCTGGCCAGGGGAAAGACCTCTTTTCTGGTGCTGACGCAGGTGATGATCACGGCATTGCTGCTGATCTGCGGAGTGTCCATCAGCAGTCCGGGACTGATTATGACCGGAGGAAGCATCCTGCTTCTGTATGTGATGGCAGTTCCCCAGGGTGGCAGAAACGGAAAAATTCAGCGCAGGGCCGGACTTTTGGCAGCCGTTCTGCTGGTAGCGCCGGGACTTTTGGCGGCCAGGCTGCTGGGGCCTGTGATTTTTGAACAGGTTCATCCGCTGAATATTCGAATGTATACCACTGCCAGAAATTTGCAGCGTCAGTTCAATGATCTGGTTCAGAACGGCTGGCCGGGGCAGGGGGCGGCCACTCTCAGCGGACGACTGACCAATTCCTCGGTGGATCAGGACGGGAAGACAGATCTTTCGGTGACTTTCCGACAGGAGCCTGAAGGAAATGTATATCTCAGAGGCTATGTGGGAGATACCTATGAGGGAACTTACTGGCATCAGGCGGACGAGGAGCAGTTTCGCCGGACTTTTTCCGGGGAAAGGGATGCATGGACGATCCAGAATCTTCTGTACCTGTATGTGGGAAATACGGGAACACAGGAATCCGGAAATGTGACTGTGGAAAAGGTACGGGGCGGAGGGGATTATGGTTATGTTCCCTATGGATTTCAGACACCGGATGACAGAAATCTGAGAGGAGACGCCTGGTATGGAAGCAGCGATACCCGGATGCAGTATGATGGTTATGTAAACTGGCAGGAAATGCTGGAGTGGGGAAGTCTGCCTCAGGAAGCTGCCCGTCTGGAAGAAATTTACCGGAATTATGTGGCCGGGCAGTATCTGAAGGTTCCTGTGGATAACCTGGACCGTTTGAAGGAATATTGTGGACAACGGGAGTTTTCTACTTTGCAGGAGGTCATAAACTTTGTGGTATCCTCCGTTCAGGAGGGACACCGGTACAGCATGGATCTGGAACCGGTGCCGGAGGGAACGGATTTTGCGGAATATTTCTTTTTTGACCAGAAAAGCGGTTATTGTATTCATTTTGCCACCACCGCCACGCTGATGTTCCGGATGCTGGGAATTCCGGCCAGGTATGTGACCGGCTATGTGGTACCGGCAGCGGATTTTTCTGCGGGCGACGACGGATATACGGCGCAGGTACCGGATACACAGGCTCATGCCTGGGTGGAGATTTATCAGAATGGAATCGGGTGGATTCCCCTGGAGGTAACGCCGGGGTACGGGGATTCCCTGGAGACGGACGCCCAGCTGCCCGCCGCTTCAGGACAGCCCCCCACTCCCCAGCCCACCCGGGAAGTCACCCCTACGCCCGCGCAGGAGATGACGCCGCAGCCTACACAGACAGCGGATCAGGAGGGCGGCGACGCGCAGCCGGGAAATACCGATATCAAAACGGCTTCAGAGAGCATTTTTTCGGAGGCCGCTGCGGCTGCGGTGGTTTTTGCGGTTCTGGCGGCGCTTCTTGCGGCATTTGCAGTGTTCTCTTTCCGAACTTTCCGGGAAGTCCGGATTCGGGAAAGAAGACGCAGGTTCAGACAGAAAAATCTCCGGGCCGCAGTGCGGGAGATTGCCCGGGAAATGTCACGGATTCTGGAGGACGGAGGATTTTTGCTGACCGGAAACGATCCGGAGGATGCCCGCCGGCTGGAACAGGAAATTTTCGAAAGCAGGGGAGATCAGTTTGAACGTTTTCTGACCATTGTTCAGAAAGCAGCTTACAGCAGGGAGGCGGTGACGCCCCTGGAGAGGAGCTTTTGCGACAGCCTGTACCATAAGACGGCAGAATACCAGTGGCGCCGTCTGCCAAAAAGAAAAAGATTCTGGTGGAAATACATGAAATGCCATGAAACTTCATAGACTGGATAATAAGCTTTCGGGGAGGCCTGTGGGCTTCCCGTTGGTGACTGCCGGTGAAATGGATGGAGAAATGGCTGAAATATGCGGCTGTGGCCGGTGTCATGCTGATACTTCTTCCCCTGCTGCTTACCTATCTGATTTCGGGGAAAAAGGAGATTGCCATGACAAAGCAGGCCGATTTGGAGAATGTTCTCGCAGTGCTTCTGTGCGGGGAGATTCCCTGGGATTATCCGGAGGAAGCGTTGAAAGCACAGGCTGTTCTTACCAGGAGCAGCCTGTATTATTTCGGTGAAAATACGGGACAGGAGGACCCGGAGGAGCAGGGAAACGCAATGCACAATTCCATCTGGGCGGAAGAGATGGAGATTTACCGGGAGGAGAGGAACCGTGACAGTTACCGGAAAGCATTGAAGAAGATGGAAAAAGCGGCGGATGATACACAAGGGGAGGTATTGCTGTACGAGGGAGAAATCTGTCGGGGAATTTTCCACCGGGTCAGTTCCGGCCGCACCCGGCCGGGGGATGAGGTGCTGGGGGAACTGAAGTACCTGACCGGCGTGGAGAGTCCCGAAGATACCGGATCGCCGGATTATCTGCACGGGCATTACTTTTCCCCGGAAGCCCTGCGGGCAAGAATCGGGGAATGTTTTCCTCTGGCGCAGCTTTCGGAAGCGCCTCTTCTGGATCAGATGGAAATTGTGGAGCGGGATTCCTCGGATTATGTGGTGAGAATACGGGTGGGAAATCTTCAGGTTCCGGGGGAGGAATTCCGGGATCAGCTGGAGCTTTCCTCCAGCAATTTCACCATCCAGGAACTGGATGGGAAGATCCGCTTTCTGTGCAGAGGACTGGGGCATGGACTGGGAATGTCCCAGTATGGGGCTGCCAGGATGGCAGAGCAGGGAAGTACCTACCGGGAGATTCTGTCGCATTATTTTCCGGAGACTTCACTGGGAAGTGTATAGATTTCATCATTCTGGAAATTCTATGAATGTGAGGGAAGCAGCGGCTTCTCATTTTGAAGACATTGATAGAGGTGAAAGGTATGATGAAGAAAGAAAAAACATTACGGATCGCTCTCAGCTGTGCATTGCTGCTGGCTGTGGCGGTGGCGGGCGTGACCATGTACCGCTCGGAAAACAGTGTGAAGAAGCAGGAAGAAAACCAGGCAGAAGAACAGCAGATGGCGGAGGAGACACCTCTATCCGATCTGTCCCAGGGGCAGGAGGATGCCATGAACAGCGGGGGCAGTGATACGGAGGATGTAACCTCGGATCAGGCCCAGGCGGAAAATACGGAAGCACTCAGCGAAAAAACGCAGCAGGAGGCTGCACAGACGCCGGAGGCTTCCCGGGAGGAAGCCCCCGAAGCGCAGGAAAACACCAGCGAACCGGCTCAGGATACGGCAGCTCAGGTGGCGCCGGAACTGAATTTTACGGAGGATACCATCATGCTCTGGCCGGTAAATGGAGAAGTGCTTATTGATTACAGCATGGATGCCACCACTTATTTTCCCACACTGGACCAGTACAAATACAATCCGTCTCTGGTGATGAGCGCGGCCGCGGGCGACCCGGTGCAGGCGGCGGCCAACGGCCAGGTGGTGTCCATTTCGGAAACTGTTGAGACAGGCACCACGCTCACCATGGACATGGGAAATGGGTATCAGGCGGTGTATGGACAGCTGAAGGATGTGGCCGTTCAGGAAGGGCAGACCGTGGAAGCGGGAACCATCATCGGATATGTCAGCGATCCCACCAGATATTATGTGAAGGAAGGACCGAATCTTTATTTTGCCATGACGAAGGACGGGACTCCGGTGGATCCCATGATTTATATTGAGACGGTGGTGGAGTAAACGCGGCAGTGAAACCGGAAGGAGAGACTGTAACGGGAAAACCGTCCGGAGAAAATCAACCGGATGGAAACGCACGGAAACGGAAGGAATGCATATAGTAAAGTGTGGGAAAGATTCCGGCGGCAGGCCGGAAGAGTGCTCCTGTATTTACCAACGGCAGCGCACGCTGCGGCTGCGGACGCCTGCCGGATGAAAAATCCGCAATCGAGATGTTGGAACGTCAGACGCTCGGAAGCGCGGTGTCTGATGTGTTACAGTTACACATTACGAGAGTTTCTGGCAGAAGGTCAGGATTGCTGCGGACGGCATAGGCCATCCGTTCCGGGTGATATACAAAGGGATCGATTGCTTCACATAGACAATGGAAAGCATACTGCGTGAACTTTTCATTGTCATGAAAAAGGGTTTTGCGGAAAAATTCTGCAGAACCTTTACATAAACAAAAGGGGAATTCTTGTCCCCGGCGCCAGAGAATGTTACAATAGGAAAAACATAATACATCAGAAAAAATGTCCGGCTATTTTTGATGCGGACAGAAAGAGGTGCCAGAGATGATAATTGGAGAGAGGGAGACACTTTTGATTACCGGAGATTCCGTTACGGACTGCGGCAGACAGTATCCGGTGGGAGAGGGAGACGGCAATCTGGGAGACGGCTATGCCAGAAATGTACAGGCTCTTCTGGATATGAATTATCCTGAGAAAAAGATCCGTGTGCTCAATACGGGGATCAGCGGCAATACCAGCCGGGATCTGCGGGGACGGTGGCAGCAGGATGTGATGGATCTCGCTCCGGACTGGGTGACCATTATGATCGGAATCAACGATATCTGGAGAAAATTTGATCAGTGTCTTCACCCGGAGATGAGTGTCAGCCTGGAGGAGTATGAAAGCAATCTCTGTTGGATGCTGGAGACCACGCTTCCGTCGGTGAAAGGAATCTGTCTGATGCCGCCCTGCTTTATGGAGCAGAATCATCAGGATCCTATGCGGGCCATGGCAGATCAGTACCGGGCAAAAGCAAAGGAAGTGGCCGAAAGATACGGCGTTCTCTATGCGGATGCTCAGGCAGGCATGGATGCTTATTTCCGCCATTATCCGGCCATTTATATGTCCTGGGATCGGGTGCATCCCAACCAGGTGGGACATATGATTATCGCGAAGGCTCTGGTGGACGCGCTGGGATTTCAGTGGAATGTGTGAAGCAGAAAATTGTTGAATATACCCTCTTTGTCGAGTATAATAAAAGGGAAAAATAGAGAATGAAGTTGGATGTGTAAAAGGGATATCCGATGGGCCGGAAAGCGTCTGGCCGGTCGGATATCCCCCTTTTATGACAACTTGTATGTTCGTGCGGCAGTTTGGTCTGATGACGATTTGCGGGAACGTCGCGTTTTACTTTTTATACAGGATTCGGATAGAGTTCAGCACACACAGCATGGCGACTCCGGTGTCCGCGAAGACTGCCAGCCACATGGAGGCGATGCCGAACAGGCCAAGAATCATTACCAGTACCTTTACCACCAGGGCAAATACCACGTTCTGCATGGAAATGGACCGGGAAGATTTCGCAATGGCGATGGCCTGTGGAATGGCTTCCATGTCGGAAGTCATAAATACCACGTCCGCCGCTTCAATGGCGGCATCCGCGCCGCTTCCCATGGCGGCTCCCACATCCGCGCCGGCCAGTACCGGGGCATCGTTGATGCCGTCGCCCACAAACATAACAGAACCGTGGGCTGCGCGGATTTTTTCCAGCTCCGACAGTTTTTCCTGGGGAAGAAGCCGGGCGTGTACCTCGTCAATGCCCGTTTCGCGGGCCACCGCTTCAGCGCTCTCTTTGGCATCGCCTGTCAGCATGGCGGTGACAATGCCCTGAGTTTTTATCCGTCCAATGGCAGACCGGGCGCCTTCTTTGATGGTATCAGAAATAACCAGATGTCCGATGAAAACCCCGTCTCTGGCCACCAGGACCTCCGTGCCAAATCCGGGATTCTGATATCCGTTCATGGAGATCCCCGCGGATTTCATAAGCTTGCGGTTTCCACAGAGAAAGATTCCATCCGGAAGATGGGCACGAATTCCCTGACCGGCAATTTCCTGAATCGCCAGAGGCCGGGTGATCGCCAGACCTTTATCCACTGCCGCTGCCTTCACACTCTCTCCGATGGGATGGGTGGAGGCGGATTCACAGGAAGCACACCAGGAAAGCAGCTGATCGGGGGAAATTCCTTTGGCGGGTACCACATCCTGAACCACAAAGTTGCCTTTGGTGATGGTTCCGGTTTTGTCCATGACAATGGCCTTGACGGTGGCGATGGCTTCCAGGGACAGACCGCCTTTAAAGAGGATGCCCTTTTTGGAGCCGGCTCCGATTCCGGAGAAGAAGGCCAGGGGAACACTGAGTACCAGCGCGCAGGGACAGCTGATTACCAGAAAACTGAGCGCCGTGTACACCCAGTGATTCCAGTCTCCGGTAACAAGAGACGGAATGACGGCGGTACACAGAGCCAGGATTACCACAAAGGGGGTATAGATCCGGGCAAAACGGGTGATAAAACGGTCAATCTTCGGCTTTCTGGCAGCGGCATTTTCCACGGAATCCAGAATTCTGGTGACCATGGATTCCTCCAGCACTTTGTCGGCACGGATTTTCAGCAGTCCGGAAGTGTTGACACATCCGGAGATTACCGATGAACCTGCGGAAACCTTCACAGGCACAGGCTCGCCGGTTACCGGAGAGGTATCGATCCGGCTTTCTCCTTCCAGGACGGTGCCGTCCAGGGGGATCCGGTCCCCGGGGCGGACAAGAAGCGTATCGCCCACCCGGGCATTTTCCGCAGGGATCACCCGGATGTTGTCACCGGAAACCAGATTGACCACTTCCGGACGCATATCCACCGCGTCCATAATCTGGGAACGGCTTCTCTCCACCGCCACATGCTCAAAAAATTCGCCCACCCGGTAAAATAGCATAACGCCCACTGCCTCCGGATATTCCCGGATCACGAACGCGCCTAAGGTGGCGATACTCATCAGAAAATTCTCGTCAAACACCTGGCCTTTAAACAGGTTCCGAACCGCAGTGAGAACGATCTCTCCGCCCAGGATCACATAACCGGCCGCCAGAACCAGCAGGGATGCCAGCTCAAAATTCATGTGAAGAAAAATCTCTCCGGCGATAAACAAAAGAGCGCCAAATCCAATGGACAGGATATCTTTTCTGTTGGCAGCGAAAAAGGAGTTTTTCGCGGGGACAGTTCCCGACGCAGTCTGAGAGAATTCCGCTGTATGAACTCTGCTCTCCTTTGGCGTTATGGTCACGTCCGGTTCAATGGTACGGCAGATGCGAAGTATCTCTGGAATCAGAGCGTCGGGGTCCGCGGCGGTGACCCGCAGCTGTTTGGTGGCAAAAGTGATGGAAGCTTCCTCCACCTCCGGAAGATCATTGATGCGGGACTCCATCTTTGCCGCACAGTTGGCACAGTCCAGATTGTCTATCAGATACGTTCTGGTGACGAAGGATGCGGCGCGCCGCGTGCGGGGAACCAGCTTTACCTCCGGTTCAATGGAGGCGCAGATCTCCTGCATCCGGGGCAGCAGGGAATCGGGATTGGCCGCTGCTACCCGCAGCTGCCTGGTGGCGAAGGTGATGGTGGCATCCGCCACGCCGGGAAGTTTCTGAATCTGTGCTTCCATTTTGGCGGCACAGTTGGCGCAGCCCAGATTTTCCACCAAATAAATCTTCTTCACATATCCATCGGGAATGGCCGCGGCGTGGTGGTGTTCGTGTTCTTCCTCGTGTGCATGGCCGTGGGAATGGTCGTGTCCGCAGCTGCAGGAATCGCCGTGGTGGTGATGTTCGTGTGCTTCCTCATGCGCTCCGTGGGAGTGATCATGACCGCAGCCACAGGAATCGATATGATGATGGTGTTCATGCTCTTCATCATGGGCGTGCTCATGTCCACAGGAGCAGGAATCGTTATGATGGTGGTGCTCATGCCCACAGGAGCAGGAATCGCTGTGGTGGTGCTCATGTTCATCGCCATGCGAATGGCCGTGGGAGTGCTCGTGCCCGCAGCCGCAGGCCTCCGCGCGAAGTCTTTCTGTAAGACGGATTTTATTCAGCATAGGAATTCCTCCTTGATTAAGATTCATAAAACATATGAACAACTATTCATATATTCATTATAGGAGGATTCCTGTAAAAAATCAATAGTGTTATTGAAAAAAATATTCAATTTTACATGCAAAAAGTAGCGCCCTCGCTCTGGTAAAGTAAGGCGCTACTTTCTGTAACTCTTATTATGATAATGGAAAGTATATTATATGCCTTTGGTGGAAAAGTTTCAACCCTAAAACACTGGAAAGTTCGCATGGCGTGTAACATTTCATCCTTCCGGTTTCACTGTCAAAAAAGCATGCGCACAGGCTGCGTTTTCCACAGGCTTCGGGATCCCATACAAGGGCCGTACGTTATCCCTCAGAAAGACGCGGCATCTTTCATCTCCTCCCCATCCCCCACAAGAATTTTCGGAATATCCGGATCCGCCAGAAGCGGATTGATCCGGAAGGAGAGTACATCTCCCAGATTGAGTCCCAGTCCTGTCAGATCCACCAGTGTATGGCCGGTGCC
The DNA here is from genome assembly GCA_018711275.1 of Candidatus Pullilachnospira intestinigallinarum. Lineage (GTDB taxonomy): Bacteria > Bacillota > Clostridia > Lachnospirales > Lachnospiraceae > Pullilachnospira > Pullilachnospira intestinigallinarum. The sequence continues at coordinate 15,573 of DVIN01000033.1, read as the reverse complement.
GGTATTGTCCAGAATGGGGACGCGGCTTCCGTTTCTGGACAGACAGTATGCGTGATCCGGGAAAAACATATTCCGGACCGCATGCCGCAAAAGTCCGAGACGTTCCCGGGACTGTCTTGTCAGCCCCAGGCCGTCCCCGCAGCCGGCCCGGACCACGCCGATGAGGCTGTCCCTTTTCAGCTTCACATCTCTCCGGTATCCTGCATACTCCCCGGCAGGATACCATTTTTTTTCGCAGATTTTTGCTTCCAGCCGAACCGCATCCTGAAAATCCGTCCGTCCCTCTGTCTCTCTCCCCAGAAGCAGAGATCCGATTCTCACCCCGTCATACCCCAGATCCCCGGCCCAGGCCAGCGTGCGGCTGGCGGCCGCGTGGACAAAGGGAACGGGAACGCCTGACGCCTCCAGAATCTTCAGCGCCTGGTCAAAGCGCTGCTTCTGCAGAAGAATATTTTTCCGGTAATTTCTTCCACAGGAGGCAAAATGCGTGTAGACGCCTTCAATATTCATATCCAGCGTGCAGAATTTCACGGTGAGAAGCGTATCCCGGGAAAATCCGTACCGCCCCAGGCCGGTATCGATCTTTATGTGAATCCGTGGAGATCTGCGCATACCCCGGGAGGCCTGGCGCAGCACATCCGCCTGCTTTGAATTTCCCACCATAAAAAGAATATTTTCCTCCAGCAGCTGACTGCACACCGGGAGGGAATACTCCGGCGTCAGCAGGAGAATATCGCCGGAAAACCCCAGCTTCCGCAGCGTCAGCGCCTCTCTGGGGGTTCCCACACAGAAAAAGTCCACGCCGCAGCCGGAAAGAATCCGGTAAGCAGACGCAATCCCGATACCGTACCCGTCTTCCTTCACAACAGCCATCAGCCGGGCGCCGGTCAGATGACGGATGGCGCGCACATTATTTTCCATACAGTCCCGGCGGATGATCAGCCGGCTTTCTTTTTTATCCATATTTACCCCTCAACTTTGCATCTGTGAAGCCGATGGCGTTTTCTGCTACAGGAAAAAGTATAGCAGAGGGATGTTTCAGGGTCTTCGCCAAAATGTAAAAAAGAAGTATCCAAAATAGATTTCAGGAATCCTCCGATGGAAGTTCCAGTATGACTGCCTGCCAGTCTTCCGCCTGGACGGGAACAGAAAACTCGATGTCGGGAGTATCCATCGCTTCGTTATCCAAATCCCAGCCCAGGGCCTCTGCCAGATCCTCTGAGCTTGGCTCTGCCTCAAAAATCAGGACATGCTCTCCGTCGCAGGAAAAACGGAGCTCCTGGATCTGTCCTTCCCCCCGATAGAGCAGTTTTCGGCCTCCAAATGTGCCGCTTCCGGAAAGGGTATAGCTGTACACCATATATCCGGATCCGAAATCTTCCGCAGTTACTGCTCTGTTCTGCTCCTTGTTGACAGCCAGAAGGCTGATATCGGGAAGCTGTCCATGCCACAGGGAAGCCTGCAGGTAGAGCTGTGTATTTTCTCCGAAAGAGGCAGGGCGGTAGGCGTTATCTGCGTCTTCCGGAGGAACAAAGTACAGAAGTTCCGAGTCGTCGAGTTCATGGAGATAGCCCAGATAAAGATCAGAGACCTCATCGCCGTTCTTAATGGCTTCATAAGAGAGTCCCTCGATAAGTCCCAGTCCGCCGTTCCAGGACAGCGCGCCGTGAAGAAGAAAAGAATCTCCCCGCGCAAGGTCGATGGTCAGGGGAGCGGTGATATTTCCCTGGCGCTTATAGTACCAGCACTGCGCCTGGTGTCTCCCGTCAGGCATTTGGGCGCTCCAGCCCAGAAAGGAGGAGGCGTCCGCGGACCAGACTCCGTCCACCTGGACATCATAGAGATATTCCGCCAGTACCGTACAGCTTCCGTCGGAAAGATGGTAGATGGAAAGAGACAGATTGTAACCGGTGTCATCAGACAGACAGGCGGCTTCTGTCCCGTCCGGAGAAATCCAGATGCCAAAGCAGTTGGTGGTGGGCAGACAAAAAATGTCCTGATAAAATCCATAAACAGCATCGTACTGACGAATATAAATCTCCTGATTTTCCGTGACTGCCGTATAAAGATATGCTTTCCCGTTTTCCCGGCGGAATCCGGTGCTGAAAACAGGAACATCCGTATTCCAGGACAGGGTCAGCATCTGCTCCAGATCCCCGTAATTTTCCGTGGAAAGCGCGGGGAGCAGAACTGTGCGCTCCCGGGAAGTCAGCCCGCAGCCGGAGCACAGCGTCAGTCCCAGAAAAAAAGCGGCGGCTGCCGGCCATTGCAGGTTCCATTTTGTGATTTTCATTCTTCTGCCTCCTGTCTTCGGTAAAGTTTCAGGCATACGGCAAAGATGTTGATTCCGTCCGGATGTGAAAAGGCCCGGATGGTACCCTGATGCTCCTGAATGATTTTCCGGCAGATGGAAAGTCCCAGTCCGGCGCTTCCCAGCTCCCTGGAATACTCTTTGTCGATTCTGCAGAATGGTTCAAAGATTTCTTCCAGGCGATTCTGGGGAATGGGATCTCCCCGGTTGATCACCTGAATGACTGCCTGTTCCCTGCCGGACCGCAGATCCAGGATGATGGCGCCGCCCTGTTTTCCGTATTTGATGGCATTATCAGTGAGATTAATCAGCACCTGGCGCAGCCGTTCTCCCTGCCCCAGTGTCACAAGCGGCCCGTCTCCTTTCACCAGGATGGAACACCCATACCGTTTCGCCTTGGGCATCATGGAGGCGGCAACGCTTCTGGCCAGCGCAACAAGATCCACAGGCGTGGGTGTACCATCTGCTTTCCGGTCGCCCATTTCCAGCAGCTGCACCACCATCCGGTGAAGGCGGGTACTTTCGCTGAGAATGTGTCCCAGACTCTTTTCCAGAAACTGTGCATCCTCCGCTCCCCCATCCTCCAGAAGCTGCGCGTAGCCCTGGATGGTGGTCAGCGGTGTCTTCAGCTCATGGGTCACGTTATTGTAAAATTCCTGCCGGCTTTCCATCAGGGAACGGATACTGTCCCGATCCTGCTGAATTTTTTCAAACTGCAGCTCAATGGTTCCCATCATCCGGCTGTAGCTGGACGCCAGCTCTCCGATTTCATCCTTTCGCTCCAGAAGAGGACTGTCCTTCAGCGGATTTCCGATGGGGGTATGTTCCTTTTTCATGGTTCTGGAGATCCTGCCGGAAATCTGGCTCAGGGTTTTCAGCGGCCGCGTCACGGACCACAGGAGGAAAAATACCACGAGGCCGGACAGCAGATAACCGGCGCACACCACCTGAACCATCATCCGAAGAATTTCCTGATTTTCCCGGCGCACGGAAGAGTAATCCATGACGGCAGCCAGAATCCCCACATTCTGCCCCTCCACCTGCACGGGGGAAGAAAAAAATACCTGACAGGAATTTCCGGATCCGAAGACCATGGTAAAGGCCGCGTCTCCCTCCAGGGCGTGGGAAAAAGCCTCCGTACCGGTGATCCGGCTGTCGCTGTCAATCCCGGAGGAAAGTTCCCCGGGACCGGAGGCGGACAGGATGCCATCCAGTGTATAGAGAAATAATGTCCTTCCCTCTGTCCGGGACAGTTCCTCAAGAATTTGACGGGAACAGTGAATCATTCCCTCTTCATCGTTGTTTTCGCCGTTCATCATGAAGATCTGACGGGAATAAATCTGCGAATCCATCCGCAGATCATTGCAATCCTTTTCAATCCTCTGGGTAAGACTCCGGTTCAGCTGACTCTGCACCGTGAGACACAGAATAATACCGCCGGCTCCGAAGGTGAGAATCAGGCCGGCGGATACCCGAAAGCGGAGACTGTTCCAGAAACGTACTTTTTTTGCTTTTTTATTCTGCCTGTTTTTCCGGTTCATATTTATACCCCACACCGAAAACAGTGGCCAGCCCCACATCATTTCCCAGCTTTTTGCGAAGCCTCTGGATATGGATATCCACCGTCCTGGTATCGCCCTCAAAATCATACCCCCAGATCTGTTCCAGCAGTACGGCCCGGGTGAAGACCTGTCCCGGGTGATCCAGCAGAAAAACCAGAAGCTCAAATTCCTTGGGCGTCAGATCCATCCGCCGGCCGTTTTTGGTCACGGTCCAGCCCTGCCGGGAAATCACCAGCGGGCCCCGGCAGAGAAGATCCTCCGAATTTGTGCCCTGTGCCTGCTCCTTTTTGGCACGTTCGCTTTCCGCTTTTTCAAAACGGCGCAGAATACTTTTGACCCGGGCAATTACTTCCCGCAGGTCAAAGGGTTTTGTAATATAATCATCGGCTCCGGTCTCCAGCCCGTACAATTTATCCTCCACACTGCCTCTGGCCGTCAGCATGACAATGGGAATGTTGTACCGCTCCGTGATGGTCCGGCACAGATCCACTCCGCTGATGTCCGGAAGCATCCAGTCCAGCAGCACCAGGGAAGGAGAAAATTCCCCCACAAGCTTCCAGCCCTTTCCCGCCGAACCGGCGCACTGTACCTGGAACCCTTCTCTGGTCAGTCCGTATGCCAGAAGATCCGCAATGGGCTTTTCATCCTCTATAATCAAAATTCTGCTTTTTTCCTGTTTGTTCGTCATAAAACCGCATCCCCTCATCTGTAAACACTTCCCGTTGTCTGTATCCGCTGATTCACTTCTTAATGAACAATTATATCAGATTTTACAGGTATCTCCTATGCGGAAGATGTAAAAAGATTGTAACATTTTCCGGAAAAATGGAAAAAAGAAAACCATGGAGATTGGAAAAAAATTATATTATAATAGAGAAAAAACAAAAGCGGGAATTATCATGAATTATACTTATATTTTAAAATGCCGGGACGGCACCTATTATACCGGATGGACCAATGATCTGGAACGCCGCATAAAAACCCATAATCAGGGAAAGGGAGCCAAATACACCCGAACCAGGAGACCGGTGGAGCTGGCTTATTATGAGGCTTTTTCCACAAAAGAGGAAGCCATGCGCCGGGAGGCCCAGATTAAGCACATGGACAGAAAGAATAAAGAAAAGCTGATCATGGGAAAAGGTGCCTGAAGACATGGGAGGTGACAGCCATGAAACAGAGAATACAGGTGGAGAAAAATGGTTATATCCGCTGGACTGGCCGGATTTCCTGGGGGCTTATGGCAGCATGGCTGCTGTGGTTTTGCTGGACATTTCCCCGGCTGCCCCAAAAGATGCCTCTGCACTTTGGCTTTGACGGACAGCCGGACCGTTGGGGAGGAAAAGGAGAGCTGTGGTTTACTGTGATTCTGTGCGCCGTCCTGTTTGCGGGACTTACCATCGTGCTGCGGTTTCCGCGGATCTGGAACACGGGATCTGTAAAAGTCACAGAGCAGAACCGGAGGTGGGTGTATCAGAATCTGGCATCCATGCTGGTATCGGTTCGTCTGGGAATGGTGATCGTATTTGCTTATTCCCAGTGGATGGCTGTCCGGTCCGGCAGAGTGGGCGTCTGGTTCTGGATTATATGGGCACTGGCGCTGTTCGGACCGGTGATCTTTTTTACGGTTCGACTGTCGCGAAGGCCGCCGGGCGGGTTCGGAGAATTTCCTGTGGGGGACAAAGCTGCCGGGGATAAAAACAAAGGCCGCAGGGAAAACAAATGGATTTGAAAGAATGAACGGAAAAAGGGGCTGCAGCGGAAGAAAAAAATTCCGCTGCAGCCTTTTCCTGAAACGTACAATTTTTGCTCAAAGGGGAAGCAGTTTGAAAACCGCCGCATAACCTGCTCGCCCTTTTCCATGATGGGAAGGTCGCAGAAATCGATGACCTCCTGGGCGATAAAGCGGCGGGGCTCCCGCTTCAGCAGAGCGATGAAATGTTCTTTCTCCTGCGAACTCATACGATTCCCGAAGACCACTCCATAGCCTCCTGCTTCCGCCACATCCTTCAGGACCAGCGTATCAAAATGTTCCAGGACATACTGCATATCTTTTTCGTAGAAAGGAAGATAGGTGGGAGCATTGCTCAGCACCGGCTCCTGATCCAGATAATACCGGATCATACGGGGAACAAAATAGTAGATGCCCTTGTCATCCGCAATGCCGTTTCCGGGAGCGTTTACCAGAGCCACATGGCCTTTGCGGTAAATATCGAAGATGTGGGGGACGCCAATCACAGATTCCGGAAGGAAATTCATGGGATCCAGATAATCGTCAGAAATTCTGCGGTACACGGCGCCCACCGGCTCTTTTTTCCCGCTGTAATCCTTAAAATACAGCCGGTCATTTTCCACCGTGAGATCATTGCAGGATGCCAGCGGAACGTGCATGCGTTCGGCCAGATAAGAGTGCTCAAAATAGGCGGCGTTATATCTTCCGGGAGTAAAAACCACGGTAAGTCCGCCGGTATTTACATAATCCAGCGTTTTTTTCAGAAGGTCCGCGTACGTCCGGTTGTCCGCCACAGAAATATCGTGGAAAGTCCGGGGACTGCTTCTGCGGCACAGTTCCCGGGCAATCATGGGGTAGGAGGCTCCGGAGGGAATCCGAAGATTGTCCTCCAGGATATACCATATCCCGTCCTTTCCAAGAACCAGATCTATGCCGGAAATATGGGAGTAAATGCCTTTGGGCGGAAGGATACCATCACATTGGGGAAGATATCCGCTGGAAGCGTAGACAAATTCTTCCGGAATCACCCCATCCTTTAAAATCTTTTTTTCGCTGTAAATATCCTTCAGAAACAGATTCAACGCCGTGACGCGCTGCTTCAGTCCTTTTTCCAGCCGTGAAAATTCCGACCTGCTGATGACTCTGGGGATTGCGTCAAAGGGAAACAGCTGCTCATGAAAGGTATTGTTTTTTGAAAAAACTGTCAATAGCTTCTTCCGACTTCCGAAGATGACCGTTACAGAAAATCTCTTCCTCAGACGACGTCGTCTCTCCGGATATATCCGGGCTGCTCCGGATTTGCCACGATCTTCATGGGATGAACAATCCGTACATTTTTATCCACCACCTGGTTCTCCAGAACCGCATCCTTCCCTACCGTTACGCCGGGAAGCAGGATACAGTTGCGGATCACCGCTCCTTTGCGGATGGTACAGCCTCTGCCGATGACGGAATTTTCCAGGTCCCCTTCAATGAGGCAGCCGTTGGATACCACGGAATTTTTCACTGTCGCGCTCTCAAAATACCGGGTAGGACAGGAATCGTTGGTTCTGGTATAAACCGGCCATTCTTCCTGAAATACCTCCGCTGCCGTTTTAAAGTTGATCAGAGACATGTTGGCGTCATAATAACTCTTGAAATCCGTGATGGACGCAAAGTATCCGTGGTGCGCAATGGCCCGTACATCCAGTTCACTGCATTTGCTGTTTACAATGTCGTGGAGCGTATACATGGAAGAAAGCTTTCTTGCCTGCTTTACCAGATCCATGAACAGGTCCTTCCTCATAATATAAGTATCCATGAAGATGTTCCGGTTTTTGGCGGTTCCCCGGTTGGCTTCGATGGTTTCCACACCCTTCTGACGGTTGAGATTCAGAATATGACAGCTCAGGTAGTGTTCCTTCGCGTTGTCTACGGCATGGTACATCAGGGAAATGTCCGCGCCGGACTGAATGTGAGTCTCAAGCGCCTCGCTGTAATCCTGTACATAAATCATGTAGGCAGGAGCGATAATCACATAATTGCAGTTGGCTGCTTCTATGTAATCCATATTTTCCGCGAAAGCGGCCACATCATTTTTGTAAAGAATATTCTCTGTGCGGTCTCTGCAGAACAGAATCTGAAGATTTCCGCGTTTGGAGTTGATATTATACTGTCGTCCGGTACCCAGATGTTCCACCAGGGAGCGCGGTTTTCTCTGAATATAAACCTGAATCTGATCGATACCGCTGTTGGTCATGTTGGATATGGGAAAGTCGATGACCCGATACCTGCCCAGGAAGGAAAACGCGCCGATGGGGCGGTAATCCTGCATGCCGTCTACCCAGATATGATTTCCGGAAAAGTTTATAATTCCCAGTGCCCTTTCCATATTATTCTACCCCCTTTACATTACGAGCGATCAGCTCAATGCTGCCGTCCTTGCTTCCCACAGAAGCATTTTTCCCGATGGTAACGCCGTCTGCCGCCAGAACTCTGTTGACCACGGCTCCTGCTTCAACGGTAACGCCGGGCATCAGCACACTGTCGGTAACAACAGCGCCGGGGCCGATTCTTACGCCGGTGAACAGCACGGAATTGGACACTTCCCCTTCGATGATACAGCCCTGTGTGATGAAGCCCCGTTTGATGGAAGCGTCAGGCCCGATATAATGGGGCGGCGTGGTGGAATCTTCCGTATAGATCTTCCATGTGGGATCGTTGAGATCCAGCGGATTGTTCTTGTCCAGAAGATCCATGTTGGCCTGCCACAGAGAGTCGATGGTTCCCACATCTTTCCAGTACCCTTCGAACCGGTACGCGTAAAGACTCTTATTCTGTCCGATCAGTACGGGAATGATATCCTTTCCGAAATCATGCTGGGATTCCGTATCCTTCTGGTCGGCCACCAGGATTTTCCGAAGAGATTTCCAGTTGAAAATATAGATACCCATGGAAGCCAGTGTACTCCTGGGATTCTTGGGCTTTTCTTCAAAGGACTGAATCCGGCCCGTTTCATCTGTGTTCAGAATACCGAAACGGCTGGCTTCCTCCAGAGGAACATCGATCACCGCGATGGTGGCGTCCGCGTTCTGCTTTTTATGAAACGCCAGCATTTTTGCGTAGTTCATTTTGTAAATGTGATCGCCGGACAGCACCAGAAGATATTCCGGAGAATAGGAATCGATAAAATCCATATTCTGAGAAATAGCGTCGGCGGTTCCGCGGTAGACATCCAGATCCGTATCCGCTTTTTCTCTGGGGGAAAGCACAAAGACACCACTGTTTTTCGCGTCCAGTCCCCAGCGTCCTCCGGCAGCCACATAGCTGTTCAGAAGAATGGATTCATACTGGGTAAGAACTCCCACGATATCAATGCCGCTGTTGGCACAGTTGCTCAGCGCAAAGTCGATGATCCGGTACTTTCCGCCGTAAGCCACCGCCGGCTTGGCCACTTTCCTTGTGAGCTCATGGAGGCGGCTCCCTCTTCCGCCGGCCAGGATCATGGCCAGCATATTATTCTGCTTCATGAAAAACCCTCACTTTCATCAGATATTACAGTGGATAAAAATACTACTGCGATTGTATCTATTATTATAATAAATTTCAGGAGATCTTGCCATAAAATTTTGGTTGAAATGGGAAATAAATTGTTAAAAATAGGAAAAACAGGAAATTGAGAATCCTGATTCATGCATAAATCAAAGTTATAGAACAGAAATGCCGCATAAACGGGAAATCAACAGAAGAATTTCCGGATTTTCGTTTATGCGGCAGAAAATTTTATACGGGTGCGCCCGCCAGAAGAAACATGGTAACAAAGTGGCAGGCACTTCCGCCCATCACGAAAAGATGGAATATTTCGTGAGAACCGAAATTTTTGTGTTTCGCGTCAAACAGCGGAACCTTCAGCGCATAGATGACGCCGCCAATGGTATAGATGATGCCGCCTGCAAGAAGCCATCCGAAGGCCGGACGGGACAGTGCGTGAAAAATCTGAGAAAAAGCCAGTACACACAGCCAGCCCATACCGATGTAGATGACGGAAGAAAACCATTTGGGGCAGGTGATCCAGAATGCCTTGATCAGAATACCCAGAATGGCCACCGCCCAGACCAGCGCGCAGAGGATGGTTCCTGTTCTTCCTTCCAGAGCGATCAGGCATACCGGGGTATAGCTTCCGGCAATCATCACGAAAATCATCATGTGATCCATCTTTCGCAGGCGCCGGTTCACATTTTCATTGATATCCAGCGAATGGTACAGGGTGCTGGCCATATACAGCAGCACCATACTGAGTACAAAGATAGAAAGAGCAATCACATGCAGATGATCCGGCTCCCTGGCTGCCTTGATCAGCAGCGGAGCGGCGGCCAGAAGCGCCATAACCATGGCGATAAAATGAGTGATTGCGCTTCCGGGATCCTTTAATCTGAATTTCATAAAATCATCTCCAATCAAAAAACACGACACAATATAATTTCCAAAATTCGATATGTAGTTTTCAAAACCACATCGTGCTATTATAATATACCGTTTCTCTGAAAAATACAATAGACTTCACAAAATTTTAAAAATCTTCTGTTGCCACAAACAATCCGCGCGCAGGAATAAAAAATGCCGGCCCGGTACATGGTAAGTACCGGGCCGGCATCCTTGCCGGAAATACGGCAGTCAGGTTTTACAGTTTGATATTGGCGAACAGGGAGGCCAGACTGGTGGTAGCTTCCCCGGTCTTGGGAAGCTCATATACCTCTTCCTCAATCTCCTGAGCGGCCACATCGTTCAGAGCCTTCATGCTGAGGCTCAGCTTTCCGTCTTTGATGGCGATAACTTTTACTTTCACCTTGTCGCCCACGGAAAGAACCACAGAGGGATCCTTGATCCGTTTTTCGCTGATCTGAGAAACGTGTACCAGACCGGACAGCCCATTTCCCAGGTCGATGAACGCGCCGTAAGGTTTGATACTCTCGACGGTTCCCTCGGTGACCAGACCGATTTCCACGTTGGAGATTTTCGCTTTTCGCTCTTCCCGTGCTTTTTCACGGAGAATATCTTTGGCGGAAAGAATCAGGCGGTCTTTCGATCTGTCCAGATCAATGACCTGTACCTGAATCTGACGGTTCAGATATTCGTTGAGATCCTCCACATAGCCGAGAGACAGTTTGGAGGCGGGAATAAATCCGCGGATACCCTCCACATACGCGATGACGCCGGCGTTTACCACACCCTTTACCGTCACGTCGAGTACGGTCTTGTCCTCCATGTACTGATTCAGTTTCTCCCAGGCCAGATCATCGGCAGCTTCCACCCGGGACAGCAGGATGCTTCCTTTTTTAGAATCCCGGCCGATGACAGTGGCGGTTACCTCATCGCCTACATGGACCGCTTCCTTTAACTGAAATCCCGGCTCACGGCTGTAATCGGAAGCCCGGATGATGCCCTCGGTGTAGGATTTCAGATCAAGGGTTACTTCTTCCTCATCCACCGCGATCACCGTGGCAGTCACCAGATCGCCTTCCTCCAGTTTTTTGAGGGAAGCCTCCAGCTCCGCTTCGTAGTCTGCCATGGAAGTCTTTTCTTCCGCGGCCGGTGTTGTATTCATTTCATTTTCCATTGCCAGCTCCTCCTTTAAAAACGTTTACTTCTTCTATTATATACCCGACAGCGGGTAAAAGGAAGGGAAAAATCCTTTACAGCCGGGATTGACCCGCAAAATGTATCTGTGCTATGATGAGAAAAATACGGCGGTAGCAGCCGAAAATAAGAGGCAGAGAATCGTGAAGAAAGAGAAAACATTTATCATTGGACACAAAAATCCGGATACGGATTCCATTTGTTCCGCCATCGCCTATGCGGATATCAAGAACCGTACCTGCAAAGGCTCATTCGTGGCCAGAAGAGCGGGCCAGATCAATGAGGAGACGGAGTTTGTACTGAAGTATTTTCACATGGATGCGCCTGCCTATCTCCCGGATGTGGGAACGCAGGTGAAGGATATGGATATTCATATGACTCCCGGGGCGGAAAAGTCCATGTCCGTAAAACGTGCCTGGAATCTCATGAGGGAGCATAACGCGGTGACGCTTCCCATAACAGATAAGGACGGGATGCTGGAAGGAATCATTACCACGGGAGATATCGCCACTTCCTATATGGACGCCTATGACAGCACTTTGCTGTCCGAGGCCAGAACCCAGTACCGGAGCATTGCGGATACCCTGGACGGACAGGTACTGGTGGGAAATGAGCACGGATATTTTATCAAAGGAAAGGTGCTGGTGGGTTCCGCCCATCCGGATATGATGGAGAGTTATATCGCGTCGGACGATATGGTGATTCTGGCAAACCGGGCGGAGGACCAGCTCTGCGCCATCGAGAACAATGCCAGCTGTCTGATTATCTGTCTGGGAGCAAAGGTTTCGCAGACCATCCAGCGCCTGGCGGCGGAACGGGAGTGTGTGATTATCACCACGCCCTATGACACTTTTACGGTGGCCAGACTGATTTATCAGAGCATTCCCGTAAAGTATTTTATGAAAAAAGACAACCTGATCACCTTCCGCAACGACGATTTTACGGATAAGGTGAAAGAGGTGATGACCAAAAACCGTTACCGGGCTTTCCCGGTGGTGGATAAGAGAGGAAAATATATCGGCACGGTTTCCAGACGGAACCTGCTGAATATCAAGAAGAAAAAGCTGATTCTTGTGGATCACAATGAAAAATCCCAGGCGGTGGACAATATTGATGAGGCGGAGATTCTGGAGATCATCGACCATCACCGGATCGGATCCCTGGAGACCTTTCAGCCGGTGATGTTCCGGAACCAGCCGGTGGGCTGTACCGCCACCATCATGTATCAGATTTACGGGGAAAATTATCTGGATATTCCCAGAAATATCGCCGGACTTCTGTGCGCGGCCATCCTTTCCGATACGCTGATGTTCCGTTCCCCCACCTGTACGGAGAAGGATAAGGAGGCGGCCCAGGAGCTGGCCAAGATCGCCGGAATAGATATGCATGCCTTCGCCGCGGAGATGTTCCATGCGGGGAGCAATCTGGAAGATAAAACGCCGGAAGAAATTTTCTATCAGGATTACAAGAAGTTCATCGCCGACGAGGTGGTTTTCGGTGTGGGACAGATCAGCTTCATGTCCGAGGAGGAGCTGCAGTCCGTGAAGGAACGGCTGCTGCCCTATATGGCGAAGGAGTGCGGAAAACACGGAGTACAGATGGTATTTTTCATGCTGACCAATATTATCGGGGAGTCCACGGAACTGCTCTGTTACGGGGATGGCGCCGAGGCTCTGGTGATGGAGGCGTTCCGCACGGAGATAAAGGAGGGATCCTGCCGTCTGGACGGCGTGGTATCCAGAAAGAAACAGTTGATTCCCCGTTTTATGGCAGCGCTTCAGCAGCAGTAAGGCAGGGAAGAAAGGATAACGGAAATTATGGCAAAACAGCAGTGGAAACCGGGAAATATGCTCTATCCCCTTCCGGTGGTGATGGTCAGTGTCAGGGACAGAAAAGGAAAGGACAACATTATTACGGTGGCCTGGGCGGGAACCGTCTGCACGAATCCCCCCATGGTCTCCATTTCGGTGCGGCCGGAGCGATATTCCTACCCGATGCTGAAGGAGAGCGGCGAATTTGTCATTAATCTCACCACCGAAGAACTCTGCCGCGCGGCGGATTACTGCGGAGTAAAATCCGGCCGTCAGGTGGATAAGTTTCAGGAACTGGGACTTGTGAAAGAGGAAGCGTCTGTGGTGTCGGCTCCCATGATCGGTCAGTCTCCGGTAAATATCGAATGTCGGGTAATCCGGGTGGAAGAACTGGGCTCCCATCACCTGTTTCTGGCCCGGGTAGAGGCAGTCCATGCGGAGGAAGCGTGGATGGATGAAAATGGAAGATTTGACCTGAACCGGGCGTTGCCCGTGGCTTATTCCCACGGAGAATATTACGGTCTGGGGAAGAAGCTTGGAACTTTCGGGTTCAGCGTCCGGAAGAAAGCGTCGGGAGCCGGGAAAAAGAAAAAACGTACAGGCAAAGGACTCTCCGGGAAAATGACGGAAGACAGATAAAAAGTTTCATATTCAGAAGTTTATGAATGTAAAATCTGTGAAAAATGAAATTTCAGATCCGGGTACTTGCTTTGCGGGCAAATTTTTCCTTGTATTTATCACTTTACCATGATATAATACCTTCATGTTTTAGGAAATCCCCACAGGGGAAATTTTCCGGCCATTGTGCCGGAAAACAGGAAAACCGCAGGATGGCAGATATCTGCCGGTTCTGCAAAAGTTAAGGAGGAAAGAAACATGTCTTACGTTGATGAAGTATACGAGTCAGTGGTTGCCAAGAACCCCAGCGAGCCGGAGTTCCATCAGGCAGTGAAAGAGGTGCTGGATTCTCTTCGCCCGGTGATTGACGCCAATGAGGAGAAGTACAGAAAAGAAGCTCTTCTGGAGCGTCTGGTAGAGCCGGAGAGAGTCGTGATGTTCCGCGTTCCCTGGGTGGATGACAAAGGACAGGTGCAGGTAAACAAAGGATACCGCGTACAGTTCAACAGCGCCATCGGACCCTACAAAGGAGGACTGCGTCTGCATCCTTCCGTAAACCTGGGTATCATCAAGTTCCTGGGCTTTGAGCAGATTTTCAAAAACTCTCTGACAGGACTTCCCATCGGCGGAGGAAAAGGAGGATCTGATTTTGATCCCAAGGGAAAATCTGACCGTGAAGTGATGGCTTTCTGCCAGAGCTTTATGACCGAACTGTCCAGACATATCGGCGCTGACACCGATGTTCCGGCAGGAGATATTGGAACCGGCGCAAGAGAGATCGGTTACATGTTCGGACAGTACAAGAGACTGAAAAACGTTCATGAAGGCGTTCTGACCGGTAAAGGACTGACCTACGGAGGATCTCTGGCAAGAACCGAGGCCACCGGATACGGTCTGCTGTACCTGACCAAAGAGCTGCTGAAGCTGAACGGTATCGATATCGCCGGAAAGACCGCTGTGGTATCCGGCGCAGGAAACGTGGCAATCTACGCCACCGAGAAGGCACAGCAGATGGGCGTAAAAGTTCTCACCTGCTCTGATTCCACCGGCTGGATCTATGATCCCGACGGAATCGATGTGGCTCTTCTGAAAGAAGTAAAAGAAGTAAAACGCGCGAGACTGACCGAGTACGCTGCAGCCCGTCCCAACGCCCAGTACCATGAGGGCAAAGGCGTATGGAGCGTGAAAGCAGATCTGGCGCTGCCCTGCGCGACACAGAACGAACTGGGTCTGGAAGACGCAAAACAGCTGGTAGCCAACGGTGTCATCGCCGTTTGCGAGGGCGCTAACATGCCCACCACTCTGGAGGCTACCCAGTACCTGCAGGAGAACAAAGTGATCTTCGCTCCCGGAAAAGCGGCCAACGCCGGCGGCGTAGCCACCTCCGCTCTGGAGATGAGCCAGAACAGCGAGAGACTGAGCTGGAGCTTTGAGGAAGTAGACGCGAAACTGCAGAACATCATGATCAACATCACACACAACATGGCAGACGCCGCAAAACGGTACGGATTTGAAGGCAACTATGTGGTAGGAGCCAACATCGCCGGATTTGAAAAAGTGGCGGACGCTATGCTGGCACAGGGTATCTGCTAAGAGACAGAACCAATAGAATATTACAACAGAAGAAAAGCCTGTCGCTGGGAAATGTCCCGGCGGCGGGCTTTTTGCGATTGCGCCTGGCGGGCGGCCGCCAGGCGTGCGCGAAGGCAAAAGGCGGATGCCATGATAGTATGTCGGAGCTTCCTTTTGCCAGTCTGTAATAGCAGGAATAATCTGAACCTTTTCAAGTAATGGTGCTTGAGTTTCCGCGAATTGCAATAAAAAGATGAGTATGTCTTCCCGAAGTACCAATCTGCCGTTTTTTTGAGAGTTCTAGAATGGCAGTGCCAAGAATAGAGGCACTTTAATAAGCCCCGCCGGAACCGG
>DVIN01000032.1 GCA_018711275.1 Candidatus Pullilachnospira intestinigallinarum | reverse complement strand
TGCATAAAGACAAGGTAGGGAATACTCAGCACATATGGTCAAAAGCCCGACAATTTACTACAAAATATGAAATTTTCAAGGTACTATAGAGAATGGGGCTAAATTATTTATGGTTTTGACCCCAATATCATATTATTTCGTTAAATTTAATTTGCATAATGGGAAAAGATAGAATAGAATAGAAGTGTAAAAACAATCTTGCGAAGTTTCATACAGACGAAGGAGGTGTTTGAAAATGGCAACTTCGAGTATTACAAGGAACTTTATTATCACAGGAAAGGATAAGGTTGAGGCGTTTGCGAATGCTCTGGAAGAATCGGCCAATGCTTATGTACCTCCCAGAAAAGTATCTGCGAAGCAATTAACAGATCCGAAAGAGATCAAAGCTCTGATGATGAAGGCAAAGGAGAAGAAAGCGAATGGATAAGTTTTCATATATCAACATTCGTGAATATCTCGTGCAGGATAATCCTGAGGAAATCGGAGAAGCTGATTTACAGGCGGCTATCTCCGATTTCTCTTGCCCAAGGAATCTGGATGTTGAAAACTTTCTGAAAGATAATGCAATCGAGTTTACAAAGAAGAATCAGTCAGTTACATATCTTGTCTTCTCCAATGAAGACGGAGAAGTCGTGGGATATTTTACAATCGCTCTAAAGCCTATCACGGTCAATGCAAGAATAATGAGTAATACAGTAAAACGTAAACTGCAGAGGATCAGCAAACTTGATGAAGCTACGGGTACTTATACAGCAGCGGCATTTTTAATCGCACAGCTTGGGAAAAATTTTACAAACCAGATGAACGAACGAATTTCCGGCGAGGAACTTTTAGATATGGCATGGACGGTAGTAAAAGAATTACAATATGCTGCTGGGGGAATGGTCTCTTTCCTTGAGGCAGATAGAAATGAGAAATTATTGGAATTTTACAATAAAAATGGATTCCGGGAGTTTGATGTGAAAATGGCTAAGGACTCTGAGGGAAAGCTGCATGAATTGGTGCAGTTGCTTCGATTGATGTAGATTTGTCTATAAAGGTTGAGTTTTTTTACAGTGTTCTGATGGAATTATAGTATTTCGTTAGTATAGAAGAGGGAGTTTTTATTTGACCGCTTGAACAAATTTATGTTCAGGCGGTCTTTTGCATTTGTTTTCAAGAGAAAAGATTTTCATTAGATCCATAAATCATTTCTGGGTTGAATCTGGAAGCTAAACAATTGTACGAAAATATCAACACAAAATCGTATACCATAAAATGTCTGATGGGAATAGAACATGCATTCGAAAAATGTTGCACAAGGATAATAAGTGTAGTATATTAGAGTCTGAAAAAGTGCGTACATTTATCGTTCTTTTTGGGGCTATACTTATGAAAGAGAGTTTTTCAAGGTATGTTAAAATATAGCAAAAAATACGAAATTGTGCGGACTGTGATGATTGATGCTATAGTGTAGGAAAATCTGCGCTGGGTGACCAAATTCGTGTAATTCTAGATTTTGAGGTCATTTTTATGGATTTTAGGGTAAAATAAATATTTTTTTGCCCTGAATTACACGAATTTTGTGGCTGATAGTGTAAATAGTAGGAGGAATTTTCAGTGGATAAATTTCAATTAGTCTCAGAATATGAACCAATGGGCGATCAGCCACAGGCGATCAAAGAACTTGTTCAGGGATTCCGTGAAGGCAACCAATGCCAGACTTTACTAGGGGTTACGGGCTCCGGCAAGACATTTACGATGGCAAATGTGATAGCGCAGTTAAACAAGCCGACACTGGTTATTGCCCATAATAAGACACTCGCGGCGCAGCTATATGGTGAACTCAAAGAGTTCTTCCCGAACAATGCTGTAGAGTACTTTGTGTCCTAGTGTGCCGGGACCGGGAAATGGGGGATACTTGGTGTTATTTGGCGCTGATTTGTCCATATTTTGTGGAGGAAACAGGAAGGAATAGACTGGATGATATCATGTGGACAAAAAGATTTTGTGACTTTTTGCAGGAAAAATTCGTAACGGAGGATAAGGTGAAAGTATTTAAAGAGAGTGGATATATGGAGCAATCAGCTCATTTTGGATGGCAGGATAAAGACAAAGCGTTATTTGGTTTAAGAGAAGGATATAAGGAAAGTGCAGATAGATTATTGGAAATTGCATTGGAAAATGGTAATAATATTAAAATACTTGATACATTTATTTTCCCAATAATGTTTTTGTATAGGCATAGTATCGAAATTTCTCTTAAACATATTTACCAAAGAGCATTTGGAAAAATACCAGACGGAGGTCATAATCTGTTAGCGCTATGGGATAATGTTAAAAAGGATGTAATTGATGATATGATTTGTTCGGCGGAATTTCTTGCACAAGTTAAAACATATAAAAATAATTTCATAAAATATTCCCTGGACGGAATTAAATTGACCGAGATACGAGCAATGATGAAAGAATTGCAGGAAGCTAATCAAAGAGATAAGGAAGTAGATCCAAGTGTAAAGCAGATTGATCAGAACGCAGAAGTATGGAGATACTTGATGGATAATGATGACAGCTTATTTTTTTCTTATGATCATTCAGTGGATTATCCACAAATAAAGAAAAGCATGGGTTATATTTATAAGGTTTTAGATTTTATTTACCATATTACAGATGAGTATCTCTCATCATAATATTTATCTAAGTTAAGAAGTATAAAAAGTTATCGCAGATCAGTAGAAAAATTGATATAGCAATAGGAGAATAGCATGGAAGAATTGGAAATAAATACTGAGGATATAGTAGGGATTAATGAATCATTGAATATAATGGTAACGGCTATTAAAAAATATCAGAAATTGATATTGGGAAATTCGTATTCGGAAATTTTTAGTACAAAACTGTATAAGTCATTATTACCACTAAGTCAAACATTCAACCAAGAATATTATGCTAGAGCTTTAGAAAATATTAAAAAAAGTTTTGCGCCTTTAATGGGAACATATAACAGTGAAGAATATGCTAAAATGTTAAAAAATCTTGTAGGAGTAAATACTGATTTTCAGAAAGCGATTTCTGCATTTACTAAGCAACAAGAAGAAATATTGGGAACGCAAGAATGGTCAAAAATTTTGCAGGAATCACTCTCTGACTTTAGTAATATTTCAAGCTTATATAGAAAATGTTTACAGGGTATAAAAGTTGAAGATATATATGATGGAATACTTAATAAATCTGTATCAGAAGAACCATTAACAGAAGAACAGAAAAAAGAGGTAAGCGAATGCTTCCAAAATGATTTGAGTAATGGAAATTGCAAAGGATTTCAAGCCAAAATTCATGATTGGGTTGAAAGACAAAAGAGAGAATACTATTTGCTATATATGATAGTAATTCTTTTTTTAGCTCCATATTTTGAACAATATGTTGCGTTGCCAATTATGACAAAAGTCGTTTCCTATGTGCGAGAACTTCCAGATAAGACTAGTGATATTATTGAGAAGGTGGAAGAAGGCATTAAGGGAGTAGCAACGGAAGAGGAGCCTTATTGGATAAAGATTACTTGGGAAGATTCATCAGGAGAGAAGAAGACTGGATGGATAGCAAAACGAAATGTTTATTTCGATAAGGAAGAGGAAAATAAAAGTGAATAGCAATAAATAATTTACATAGCCGGAAGGTTTTCAATTACGAAAATCATCCGGCTTTTTTCATGCCCATTTTTATACATAGCCATTTCCCCACACAGGAAGATGGCTATTAAATTTTTGAGAAAGGAGGGAACCATTATGGCGAATTGCAAAGTGATTGCGATTGCCAACCAGAAAGGCGGAACGGGGAAAACCACTACCACCGTCAATTTAGGGATCGGACTTGCCAGAGAAGGGAAAAAGGTTCTTCTGGTGGACGCTGATCCGCAGGGAGATCTGACAACCTCACTGGGATGGCCGGAGCAGGATAATCTTTCTGTGACGCTTGCCACACAGTTAGAGGGGATTGTGGCTGACCGGGAAATGGATAGCCACGCCGGGATCTTACACCATGAGGAAGGCGTTGATTTGATTCCGTCCAATATTGAACTGGCAGGACTGGAAGTTATGCTTGTCAATGCCATGAGCCGGGAACTCACTCTGAAAAACTATCTCAATGAAGTGAAAAGAGGATACGACTATGTGCTGATTGACTGTATGCCGAGTTTAGGTATGCTGACGATCAATGCACTGGCGGCGTCTGACAGCGTGATTGTACCGGTACAGGCCCCGTATCTTCCGGCAAAGGGAAGGACACAGCTTATGAAAACAATCGGGAAGGTACAAAGACAGATCAATCCGGCGCTGAAGGTGGACGGTGTACTTTTGACACTTGCAGATATGCGGACAAATCTGGCCCGTGTGACCGCAGAAAGTATCCGGCAGAATTATGGGTGTAAGATCAAGGTTTACCAGACTGTCATTCCGGTTGGCGTGAAAGCGGCGGAAACAAGTGCCGCAGGACAGAGTATTTACCGTTATGACAAAAACGGAACAGTGGCAAAAGCCTATGATTATTTGATTTGAGGTGTACATATGCACCATATTGCAATCTTGCTTTTGTTAAAAAGGTAGAGAAATTGGATGTGGAATTCAGAGGTCAGTGACAGAAATGTAAGGGAAATGCAAGGCTGATGTCAGGTAAATAACAGCCGGAGGTGATATCATATAGGATAAAAAGAGGTGAGAGGATTGGAAATTTACAGAGAGGTAATTTGGCAGGCCCTGGTGGCCTTTCCGCTGATCGCGGGTATGTTCACCGTTCCCTATATGATTTATAATTACCATAAATTCGGCTCTGTGCTGAGTCTGAGGATTCTGATTGTTTATTCTTTTATCCTGTATCTGTTGTGTGCCTATTATCTGGTGATCCTGCCGCTTCCCACAAGAGCAGAGGTGGCAGCCATGACAGGACCGCGGACGCAGCTTGTACCGTTTCATTTTCTGCAGGATATCCTGAAGGAATCCCATGCATCGCTTACGGATCCGGCGAGCTGGCTGACGCTTGTCAATCAGGCGCTTTTTCAGGTCGTATTCAATGTGGCGATGACCGTCCCCTTCGGAGTATATTTGAGATACTATTTCCGATGTTCTCTGAGAAAGACAATTCTGTTGTCTTTTCTGCTGTCGCTGTTCTTTGAACTGACACAGCTGTCCGGGCTGTATTTTATTTATCCGAGAGGATACCGGCTGTTTGACGTGGATGATCTGATGGCAAATACTCTGGGCGGAGCTGTGGGATATTTTGCGGTTGCTCCGTTTCTGAAACTGCTGCCTGCCAGGGAAAAAATGGATAAAACCAGCTTTCGCAGGGGGCAGGAGATCTCTCTGGGACGAAGAGTGATGGCCTTTTTGCTTGATATTCCCATTGCAGGACTGCTTGCGGTATTGGGGCTGACAGTGATTCCCTGGAAGGGCAGTTACGGGATGCTGCTTTTTCTGTCATACTATATTCTCCTGCCGGTCTTCTGGAGAGGACTGACAGTGGGAAAAAGAATCATGCGGATCCGGGTGGTAGCAGAGAATGGACAGAAAGCCCTTTGGAACCAGATCCTGCTGAGAAATATCTGTCTGTGGTCGCTGTTGTATCTGACACCACAGGTGATTTACCATCTGGGAATGGATGGGGAGGGAACCTTCAGAGCACTGTTCCTTTACGGTTTATCTTACGGCGGATGGTGTTTTATGCTTTTCTTTGAACTGGTCGGAATGGCCAGGCACAGGACGCTGTTTTATGAAAGAATATCCGGGACAAAGGAGATCAGTGTAATAGAGGAAAAAGGGAAAAACTGAATATTCATTTACAGAGCAGTAACCCGGGAGCGCTAAGTGCTCAGGTCTGAGACAAAATCGAAAACAGAATTGACGATTGCCTGCCAGGGGGCTATAGTAGCGATAGAAGCAGGCAATGACGTCGGATGAGAGGAATTGTCTGCTTTTTTCTACTGACAGAAAGGAGTGCCGGATATGATAAATAGTTATTTTTATGATGTAACCAAATGGAGGGAAGGGGATCCCTGCCGTGATATTGGCTAGGTAATCAACAGCATTATCCGTGATGTAAAAAGCAGACAGACAAATCCGGATGTGGAGGAAGGCGGAAAGCCGGGAGCAGTTATCTTTATTCCTTCAGGGGATTATCATTTGAAAAGTCAGGTGATCATTGATATCAGTTATCTGAAAATTATGGGGACAGGACACGGCTTTACTTCTTCAAGTATCCGGTTTAATCTTTCGGAAGAGGACGGGAAGAATCTTCATGAAGTATGGCCGGGGGGAAGTCGTATTCTTGTGGATCTTATTCCCGGGGAAGGAGACGAAGCTTCGGGCGCCGCATTTTATGTGAAAAGAGATGGAAATCCGCGGATCAGTTCCGTGGAATTTGAGAATTTTTGTATCGATGGTCTGCATTTCTGTGAGGATGGATCGGGAAATCCAAATCCGGAAAATACCTATACAAATGGAAAAACAGGGATTTATGTGGATACGGCGAATGATTCGTTTCGGATAAATGGCATGGGATTGGTATATCTGGAACATGGCGTTACGGTTTATCACGCGGATGCCCTGAGCATACACGACAACTTTATCGCGGAGTGCGGCAGCTGTATTGAACTGAGGGGCTGGGGTCAGGCATCGAAAGTAACGGACAACCTTCTGGGAGCCGGATATAAAGGGTATACAATTTTCGCACAGAATTTCGGGGGTTTATTGATAGCCTCCAATAATGTTTTCCCCAGAGGTATGAGCAGTGTCCATTTTGACGGTGTGGCGCGTTCCAGTATCACAGGAAACAGATTTCATTCTTTTTATCCGGGAATGCTTGTATTTGAGCGAAATTGTTCGGAAAATCTGATCTCTTCCAACCATTTTTACCGTTCCTGTGAACCCTGGGCTCCTCTTAAGAATTATGGAAATGGGCTGGATGATCAGTTTGGCCTGATATTTATCAGAGGAAATGATAATTCTGTAATTGCCAATCACTTTTCCGAAATCGTTGATATTGAAAATCTCAGACCCACAGGGGTAAGACCTGTTATCATTCATCTCGTTTCGGGGCACGGAAATTATATTGCGGTAAATCATATAGTTGCCGGGACAGAAGCGGCACAGCCGGAGAATGCGGAATCCTGCTTTTCTACTCAGGTGGAGGCTATGCTGAGCACCGAGCGGTCTGAAACAATCGCTTTTGTGGCCGTTCAGGTGGAGGGAGAAGCCGTAAATAATACGATTCTTGATTCAGGAACCGACGCCCAGGTGATGGTTGATAAAAAGACAAATATTTTTCGTGCATTACCGGAACCAGAAATGTGATAGGGAGAACAGCTGAAAATGGCAGGTAAAAACGCCAAAGCGGCATGGGAAAACGCCGCTTTGGCGTTTTTCATGGCAAAGGGAAATTTTTTATCCTATTCCTGTAACGAAAACGTCAGAAAAGGAACATATAAGCAGAGGAGGAAACAGGAGCATGGACGATATGGAAAAAATTTATGAAAAATACATGCCGCAGGTGTACCGGTTTCTGTTCAGCCTCTGCCATGATTCCCATCTGACGGAAGAACTGACCCAGGAAACTTTCTTTCAGGCGCTGAAATCCATTGATCATTTCCGGGGCGACTGCAGGCTTTTTGTGTGGCTGTGTTCCATCGCGAAAAATCTGTGGTACAGGGAGATGAGAAAAAAGGAACGGGAGTATCTTTCCTGTTTTGAGGATGAGATGCTTCCCGCAGGAACGGACACGGAGAATTCCGCTATTCGGAAGGTACAGGTGATCGAGTTGTATAAAATCCTGCACTCCTTTGAGGAACCTCTCAGAGAGGTCATGTATCTGCGACTGAATGGAAATTTCACCTTCCGGGAGATCGGAGATATCATGGGGAGGGATGAGAACTGGGCCCGGGTTACTTTTTACCGCGGCAGACAGAGAATCAGAAAGGAGAGTCGTTATGAAATGTGAAATGATCAGAGACCTGCTGCCGTTATACATTGACAGACTGACCAGCGAGGCCAGCAACCAGGAAATCGAAAAACACCTGAAATCCTGCAGAGAGTGCCGGGAGTATTATCAGGAAATGGCGGGTGAGCTGCCGGATTCTCCTGCCATCAGCCAGGAAGAAATCCGGGATGTGGAAATCATAAAAAAGATAAAGAAAAAGAGCAGAAAAAGGACAGTGGGAATTCTTGCCGGGGGAATTCTTGCGGCGGCGCTTCTGTTCTACTTCCTCTTTTCCCAGTCGGTCAGCCAGGTGAAATTTGAGGATGTGAAGATGGATTACGGGGTCCGGGGAGATAAGGTTTATATGACCATGGAATCCAGACCGGGGTATGAGCTCTGGTTCTCCGGAGGCGTAAACGGCAATGATTCTGAGATGACGGTACTGGCCATGAGAAAACTGGGGGAATTTGGGAAGGATGTCATGAACTGGGAGGATACGATGGGAACCGCTGATGATCCCTGCAGATGGACAATTAGATTCAGGGATAAAACCATCGTAATCGAGAACGGGGAACTGGTGGAGGAGAACGCAGAGAAGTGAGAGAAATGTGAGGAAACCTTTATCCGGACGCCGCTGCCTGGTGAAATGCCGGGCAGACGCTGCGAAAATAGGGTAACCTGACTGCATAATATGGCAGGATAAACATATCAAAGACTGATAAAAACAATGGAAGGTGTATTATAAAAGTAAATATACAAATTGCATATTATAGAAGTAAATGCGAAAATTCACAGATATTTTATACTCTCTTTCTTGCTAAATATCGTATCCCGTATTATACTGTTAAAAAGCATGTTATTTCTTATCGTGTCATACAGATTTCATTTCTGATTTCCTGTCTGAAGTCACATCAGCCGGAACCTTTTCTTTACCCTTCCGGCATCCACAGAAATCTCAATGCTTTTCCACTTCAATCAAATCAGCAGTGAGATTTCTTATATCGGCGGAACCGCTTTTGGAGGCGTATTCCATGGGATCCCTTCCGTTCCTATGTCCATTCATATATGGAAGGGGAATTACCGGAAATCTCCTGCGCCACTTCAAAAAGGAGGTTTTGCCTATGGTAACTGCCGTGACGCCCCAAAGAAGCACGGTCAACCGCCAGTACAAGTCCAGCATCTTCGCCATGCTGTTCAGCGACCGAAGAGAACTGCTGAAGCTGTACAATGCGGTGAACGGGACTTCGTACACCGACCCGGAGCTATTGACCGTCAACACGCTGGAGAATGCCATCTACATGGTGGTGAAGAATGATGTGTCCTTCCTGATCGGAACCAGACTGTATCTGTATGAACACCAGTCCACCTGGAACCCGAACCTGCCGTTGCGGAATCTGTTTTATGTGTCGGATCTGTATTCTGCGATCACAGAGGAGAGAAATCTGTACAGCTCAAAGAGAATACAGATTCCAACGCCGCATTTTCTGGTATTTTACAACGGGGAGGAGAAGCACCCGGACCAGGTGGTGATGAAACTGTCGGAATGATATGAGAGCGCGGAAGAAACTCCGGAGCTGGAGCTGATTGTGCATGTGCTGAATATCAATCAGGGACACAATGAAGCATTGATGAAAGCCTGCCAGCCGCTGAGGGAATATGCGGCGTATACGGCGAAAGTCCGTGAGAACATCAAAGCGGGTTACCCGGTGCGAGAGGCGGCGGAGCAGGCAGTCACAGGATGCATCCGGGAGGGGATCCTGGAAGAGTTTCTGCGCCGGAATCGATCGGAGGCGATGAAAGTGAGTATTTATGAATATGATGCGGAGAAGCATCTGAGGATGGAGTGGGAGGAGGCCAGAGAGGATGGCTACCGTAATGGCCAGGCTGACGGCTACCGGCAAGGGCAGAAGGATCTACAGAAAAAATTTATCTCTGTAATGCTGAAAAATGGAAAAACGATTTCACAGATAGCCGCCGACCTGGAGGAAGATGAGCAGATAATACAGGAGCTGATCAGGCAGCTTCCGGAATAATGGCGGGAAAAATTACAGTTGCATAAAAAGACGGCTGCCGGTGGCAGTATGCATCAGTTTCCTCCTCGGCTTCGTATGCCGCAATGAGTTTAGCGTATGAAAGATACTGACAAATCAGTCAGGCTGTGATAAGATGGTAACGTATGCGGCGATGTACAGAGGAGGAAGCTGGAACTATGAAAAAGAATAAATACGAAATCGATATGTGCAACGGTTCCATCATGGACAAGCTGATCACGTTTTCCCTTCCGCTGATGCTGACCAGTATTCTGCAGCTGATGTTCAACGCGGTGGACATCATTGTGGTGGGAAGATTCAGCGGCAGCCAGGCACTGGCGGCAGTGGGGTCCACCACGGCGCTGATTAATATTTTTACGAATCTTTTTATCGGAATTTCTCTGGGAGCCAATGTACTTGCGGCCCGGTATTTTGCGGCAGGACGCGACAGGGAAATGTCGGAAGCGGTACATACCGCCATCACGCTGGCGCTGATCAGCGGAATTGTGATGGCATTTGTGGGACTGGGGGCTTCCAGGGCGGCCCTGGAACTGATGGGTACCCCGGAGGATGTGATTGACCAGTCTGCGCTTTATATGCGGATTTATTTCATGGGGATGCCTTTCTTTATGCTTTATAACTACGGAGCGGCAATTCTCCGGGCAGTGGGGGATACCAGACGGCCGCTGTTCTTTCTGGGGGCGGCGGGACTCACCAATGTGGCGCTGGATCTGCTGCTGGTGATTGTGATTCCCCTGGATGTGGCCGGGGTTGCCATCGGTACGGTGGCTTCCCAGATGATTTCCTGTATTCTGGTGATCCGCTGCCTGTGTAAGACGGAGGGCAGCTATCAGCTTCATTTTTCAAAGCTTTCCATCCGGAAGGTGTATCTGATCCGGATTTTCCAGGTGGGAATTCCGGCGGGTATCCAGAGTACGGTGATTAACTTTTCCAACGCAATGCTGCAGTCTTCCGTAAATTCCTTCGGCTCCACGGCCATGGCGGGATACACGGCGGCCAATAACATTCTGGGATTTCTTTACGCGGCGGTCAATGCGGTGACCCAGGCGTGTATGAGCTTTACCAGCCAGAATTTCGGCGTGGGAAAATATAAACGGATGGACCGGGTGCTGCTGGACTGCGTGATTTTGTCCGTGGGTGTTTCCGGGGTGCTGGGCGTGGGAGCCTACCTGTTTGGAACGCAGCTTCTGGGGATTTATACGGGGGACGCGGAGGTGATTCAGTGCGGTATGGAGATTCTGTCCATCACCACGGTACCGTATTTCCTCTGCGGCATCATGGATCTTTTGCCGGGAGCTTTGCGGGGGATGGGGCATTCGGCAGTTCCCATGGTGCTGTCAGTGATTGGAACGGTGGGGACCAGAATTTTGTGGATCTATGTATTCTTTCCCCATCACCGGTCTCTGTATTTCCTGTTTATCTCCTATCCGGGCTCCTGGATCGCCACGATTCTTATGCAGGCGGTGTGCTTCTGGTTTGTGAGAAAACGGTACGGGATGCAGAAGGCGGCCGCTTAGACCGAAAACAGATAGATGGATGAAAGACCGTCGTACGATTCGGATATGGCAGGGAAACCTGCCGGTTTCCGAATGGTACGGCGGTTTTTTTGTAAATACGCCTGTTGATGAATAATTATTCATAAAAATGCATTTTGGTAACATTTGTTACCGATTTTAAAGAAGCGTTCATGATACAATAACCACAGAGCAGATATTCTGCCTGTCCTAAGACAATGTTGATCAACCGAAAACAATCGGCGCCAAGCGGGAAGAGAGGAGAACGCATGGGGGATTTTCTTCAGAGTATTGATCTTTTTGCAGATATGTCCGGGGAGGAGATTGACCGGGTGTTGGAGCATGCCGGGGCCAGAACGGTCAATTATGAAAAGAATCAGGTGATTTTCCGGGAAGGAGAGCAGCCCAGGTACATTTTTGTGCTGCTGGCGGGGCGGCTTCTGATGTCGAAACACCTGCCTTCCGGACGCAGGAATGTGATCTGTGAAATTCATGAGCGGGAGATTTTCGGAATCCTGGTGGATCCTTTTCAGGGGGATACCTACTGGTATGACGCCATTGCTCTGGCAGATTGCCGGGTTTTGTGTATTCCCTGGGATTTCCTTTTTGACCGGAGGCGGATGGCCGCGGAGGAACATCTGAAATTTCTCCGGAACATGTTTCGGGTGCAGTCGGATATCAATGTCTACCAGATGAAGAAGCTGAATATTCTGGCGGGAGCCACCCTGGAGGCAAGGATCGGCAGACTGATTCTTCAACGAATGGACGGGGAAGGGAAGATGGATTTCCAGATGAACCGGGAAGAACTGGCGGATTATCTGGGAGTGACCAGGCCTTCCCTGTCCCGGTCACTGATGCAGATGCAGCACAGAGGGCTGATCCGGGTGGAACGATCCCGGGTACAGGTGTGTAATCTGAATGAACTGGAAAAAATATGCATCCGGTGATGCGGAAAGGAGAACCGATGAAGCTGATGATCATAAATCCGGACTGGGGGGTGCCCCGGGAGCGGATGCGTCAGGAACTTAAGCAGCTTTCCGCCTTCGTATCCCCTGACACCATACTGGATATGGAGTGTCTGCAGAGAACACGGGTGTATCTGGATTCCCTGGCGGACGCGGTCTGGGCGGGGCCGGAGATTGTGGAAATGGCAGTGCGGGCGGAAAAAAACGGATACGACGCGGTGGTGCTGTACTGTTTCAGCGATCCGGCGCTGGAGGCCTGCCGGCAGGCAGTATCCATTCCCGTGGTGGGAGCAGGACAGACGGCCTGTCTGATGATTCCGCAGGCAGGTTATCAGGGCTGTGTGCTGACGGCGGATGCGGGGAGGATTCCGGAAAAACTGGCGGCCATTTCCCGCACCGGTCTGGATGCGGGGAGGATCCTGGGATTTGAGGGAGTCTCCGTGGAGGGGCTGGATGTGGTCCGGGACCGCGAACTGGTGCTGGAGCGGCTTGCGGAGGCCGGGAGGCGGATTCTTTGTCGGACGCCCGGCCAGGTACTGGTGCTGGGGTGCCTGATTTTTCTTGGTATGGCCTCCGAACTGGAGGAGCGGCTGCAGGTCCCGGTGCTGGACGCGGCTGCCCTCAGCGTGGGAATGGCAGAACTTCTGGTCCGGCAGAACATTCATTCCAGCCGGCGGGCATACCCTGCCTGGAGGCGGAACAGCGATAACTGAAAATGAAGAACAAAGAGGAGGAAACCTATGAAGAAGAGAGTTTTTGCCATGGTGACGGCGCTGCTTCTTCTGGTGCTGCTGCCGGTGATGCCCGGGGCGGCCCAGGAGGAGCCGAAGGATACCTGGGTGCTGGCCATCAACGCCACGTTCCCGCCCTTTGAGTCCATTGCGGACAGTACCGACGAGTATGTGGGGATTGATATCGACATTGCCAATTATATCGCAAAGAAACTGGGAGTCAATCTGGAAATTCACGATATGCAGTTTTCCGCCCTGGTTCCCACCATGCAGAGCGGAAGAGCGGATATGATCCTGTCGGGTATTTCTCCCACCCAGGAGCGGCTGCAGGTGCTGGATTTTTCCGATTCCTATTACTATCCCATGAATGCCATTATCTGTCAGGAGGGCGCCGGTTACGATGCGCTGGAGGATCTGAAAGGGAAGACCATCGGCGTTTCCATGGGAACCAGCTATGCGGATCTGGCCCATTCGGTGGAAGACGCCCAGGTGATGGAACTGGACAGCACGCCGCTGGTGATTCAGGATATCCAGAACGGCCGCTGTGACGCGGGGATTTTTGATTCCACCCAGGCGGGCGTTTTTGTGCAGCAGAATCCGGGACTGGAGATGCACATCATCGAAAGCGAGGTGACCCGGGAAGATTCCTTCGCGGTGGCCCTTCCCAAAGGCTCCGAGTATGTGGACGATATCAATGAGATTCTGGCGGAGATGATGGACGACGGTACGTTCCATGACATTCTGGTGAAATACATCGGAGAGGATTCCACTGCTCAGTATGAGAAAATGCTGGCAAAGATCACCGGCACCCAGGAGGAAGAGGCGGGGGAGGCCAGTACTTCCCTGCTGGATTTTTCCGTACTGACCAGCTACCTGCCCATGCTGGGGCGGGCGGTGCTTCTGACCCTGGAGTTTACCATTCTCTCCACCGTGCTGGGATTTCTTCTGGGGATTGTGCTGTCGCTGATTAAGATCTCCCATCTGAAGCTGCTGAAGGGATTTGCGGATCTGTACACCTCCATTTTCCGGGGGACGCCGCTGCTGGTGCAGCTGATGCTGATCTATTACGCCACGCCGCAGCTGTTCGATTATCAGATCACGGCTCTGCAGGCAGGGGTGCTCACCTTCGGCCTCAACAGCGCCGCCTATATCTCGGAGTCCATCCGGGGCGGCATCCTGTCGGTGGATCGGGGCCAGTGGGAGGCCGGCATGGCGCTGGGAATCCCCAAAGCCAGGATGATGGTGAATATCATCTTCCCTCAGGCATTTAAGAACACCCTGCCGTCCCTGGTTAATGAGAGCATCGCGCTTCTGAAGGATTCCAGTATGGTTTCCATCATCGGCGTGGCGGATACCATGCGGTGGGCCTCTCTGATACAGGCCAGAACCTTCCGGGCTTTTGAGGCTTTCATTGTGGCGGCTCTGGTGTACTATGTGCTGGTAATGCTTCTTACGTCTCTGGGAAAATATCTGGAAAGGAAGGTGCGGGTAAGTGATTAGAATCGAACATCTGAAAAAGAATTTCGGAAGCCTGGAAGTGCTGAAGGATGTGTCCATGGAAATAGAAAAAGGCCAGGTGGTGGCGATCCTTGGCCCCTCCGGTTCCGGAAAGTCCACGCTTCTTCGATGCATCAATCTGCTGGAGCAGCCCACCGAAGGAAAAATCTACATCAAGGATACCTGCATCACCGACCGGGGGGTGGATATCGGGAAAATCCGGAAAAATGTGGGGATGGTTTTCCAGCATTTCAACCTGTTCAACAATATGACCGTGCTGCGGAATATGACCTACGCGCCCATGGTGGTCAATAAGCTGGGCCGCCAGGAGGCGAGACAGAAGGCTATGGAGCTGCTTCGCCGGGTGGGTATGGAGGAAAAGGCAGGGGAGTATCCCAGTCGGCTTTCCGGCGGTCAGAAACAGCGGGTGGCCATCGCCCGGGCTCTGGCCATGGAGCCGGAGGTGCTGTTGTTTGACGAACCCACCTCGGCGCTGGATCCGGAGATGGTGAAAGAGGTGCTGGATGTGATCAAGGGACTGACGGACACGGGAATCACCATGGCCATTGTAACCCATGAGATGGGATTTGCCAGGGAGGTGGCAGACAGGATCTGTTTTCTGGACGGAGGAAATCTGGTGGAAGATACCTCCCCGGAAGAGTTTTTCACCAATCCCAAATCGGAGCGGGCGAAACAGTTCCTGGAGAAAATACTGTAAAGGCGGCAAAGAATATGAGTGAGACAAAGACATTTGAAAAACTGAAATGGCCAGAAGGCGCCCGGTGCGCGGTGATGCTCAGCTTCGATGTGGACGGGGATACCATCTGGAAGAACGGCGCCAGGGAGATTCCCGGCGGAGAACATTTCCTGCGGGGAAGCTCTGTGGGAAATTACGGGCCCAACTGCGCGGTGCGCAGGATTATGGATGTTCTGGAAAAACATCAGGTGCCGGCCACATTTTTTATGCCGGCCAAGGTGATGGAGGATCATCCGGATCTGGCCAGGGAAATCGACGGCAGAGGGTTTGAGATCGGACACCACGGGTATCACCATGAGCGGTATGTGGATCTGTCGGCCGGGGAACAGCGGGCGATTATTGAAAAAAGCCAGCGGATTTTCCGTGAAACCATCGGCCATGAGGCCAGAGGCTACCGGACCCCCTCCGGGGACTGGTCCCGGGAGACGGCGGGCATTCTGTACGAGATGGGGTTTTCCTATTCCAGCTCCATGCGGGGAGACGACCGGCCTTACCGGACGGTGATCGACGGAAAAGAGACGGATTTTATAGAAATGGCACCCAAATGGGATCTGGACGATTTTGTTCAGTTTGGCTACAATCTGTATCCGGCGGAACCGTCGGGACAGGACCGGATCGCCGGCATCGAGCAGGTGTACGAGAATTTTTCCCAGGAATTTGACGGATACTACAAAGAGGGCCTCTGCTTTGTGATTCAATGCCATCCCCAGATCATCGGCTCTCCCGGAAGGCTTCGGATGTATGAGCGGCTGATCTGTCATATGAAGGAAAAGAAAGACGTCTGGTTTGCCACCGGTTCCCAGATTGCGGACTGGTGGAGGGCCAATTACTGAAGCGGAGGATCGGGATCATGAACGAGAAGAAAATGAATACGCTTTTTACCGTGAATCTGGACGGGGAAAGCTTCTGGGAAGGGATGTTTGAGGGCACCGAAAAGCGGCCCAAAACCCTTTCCATGGGGGAATACGGTATCCGGCGGGGACTGGACCGGGTACTTCGGGTTTTCCGGGAACATCAGGTGGAGGCTACGTTTTTCGTGCCTGGCGTCATTGCCCGCCGGCATCCGCAGGCCGTCGAGAAAATTCTGGACGGAGGCCATGAGATCGCCTTTCACGGGGATACTCACCGGCCCATGCAGCTGCTTTCCGATGAGGAGCTGGCGGAGGAATTTTCCAGGGGAACGGAAAGCCTCAGAAAACTTACCGGGGTACGGCCGGAGGGCTTCCGGGCGCCGGAGGGAGAGGTGACGGAGGCGGTATTTTTCGCGGCCGTCCGGGCGGGGTATCGTTACTCCAGCTCCCTGTACGACAATGATATGCCTTATCTGCGGGGAGATCTGGTGGAAATTCCCATGAACTGGAATCTCCACGATTTTCCTTATTTTGCTTTCAATTACGGACCGGCCTTCCCGTTGGGGCAGAGCCGGGTATCCTCTTACCGGCGGGTGGAGGAAAATTATGTGGAGGAAATGGACGCCTATCTCCACTATGGCCTCACCTATGTGGCCCAGTTTACGCCTCAGTCCATCGGCTCCCCCGGAAAAATCCAGATTCTGGAACATCTGCTGGAGCACATGGAGCCTCTGCGGGATGCGATGCGGGTGATGACCTGCGGACAGCTGGCCGGGGAATTCCGCAAACAGTAGCTGGCCGCGGAAGGATGCGGCGGGGAATCTGACGCGGGAATTTAACAGAAAATTTACAGAAATTTAGTCCCTCCATGGTGGAAAACAGGGTCCTGAAGTGAGAAAATGTTTCAGGTTTTTACAAAACTGTTTTTTATGGAGGGATTATTTTATGAGTGAACTGCTGGTTCTGTATAAATCAAAATACGGATCCACGAAAAGATATGTGCAGTGGCTGCAGCAGGAGACCGGATGTGACGTTTTTTGCGCGGAGGAATATAAGAACGGTGATTTTTCCGAATACAGCACGGTGATTTTTGCCGGCGGAATCTATGCGGGAGGTATCGCCGGACTGTCGGTGCTGAAGAAAAATCTCAGGAATCTGTCCGGGAAATATGTGGCGGTGCTGGCAGTGGGAGCCAGCCCCTTTGATCAGAAGGCTTTTGATCAGGTGAAGACCCAGAATATGCGTGGACTGCCGGAGGGCATCCCGGTGTTTTATGCCAGAGGAGCCTACGATGAGAAGCGGATGAGCCTGAAGGACCGGACACTCTGCCGGATGCTGAAGAAAACCCTGACCGGCAAGGATCCATCCCAGCTGGAACCCTGGCAGCAGGCACTGCTGGAAGCAGGGGATGAGGGACACGACTGGACCGATCCCGGAGAGCTGGCTTCGCTGCGGAAGTATCTGAAGGAACCGGAGAAGGCGCTGCGGTAAAGATGCACCGTCGGTTTCGGTGTATGGAATTGTGTTTTTTACCGTATGCTATATGCATCATGCGAAGGCCGGGAAACAGAGAAGGAACGGGCTGGTAAATTGACAGCCCATCCAGAATCTGATAATATAGAAAGTAATTGATTGTCCCAGGACGGAGGGACAAAGCCCCCTGCGGGGATACCGTTATGGCCATTCGGCCGGAAAGCGAGGAAGCCCCCTGCGGGGATACCTTTATGGCCATTCGGCCGGAAAGCGAGGAAATATGAGGAAAACGAAGATTATCTGTACCCTGGGACCGGCCACGGATGCCGAGGGTGTGCTGGAAAAACTGGTGCAGGAAGGAATGGATGTGGCCAGATTCAATTTCTCCCACGGAAGTCATGAGGAGCAGAAAAAGAGACTGGATATGCTGAGAGAGATCAGTGGAAAAAGTCACCGGTATATCGGCGCGCTGCTGGACACCAAGGGACCGGAGATCCGGATCGGCTGTTTTGAAAACGGAAAGATTGATCTGGTGCAGGGCCAGATTTTCTGCCTGACCCCGGAGGAATGCTCCGGAAATGAAAACAAAGTGTCCATCACCTATCAGGAACTGTACAGGGACGTGAAAGTGGGAAGCAGGATCCTGATCGACGACGGCCTTATTGAGATGGAAGTGCAGGAGGTAAAAGGACATGATATCTACTGTCTGGTGAAAAATGGCGGTACCATCTCTAACCGGAAGGGAATCAATGTGCCGGATTCGGATCTGCGGATGCCTTTTGTCAGTCAGAAGGATTATGAAGATATTGTTTTCGGCGTGGAGCAGGGGTTTGATTTCATTGCCTGTTCCTTCACCAGATCCGCCGAGGATATTCTGGAGATCCGGAAGATTCTCCGGGAGAAGGGCGGAGAGCGGATTCAGCTGATCGCCAAAATCGAGAACAGCCAGGGCGTGAAAAATATCGATGAGATTATCGCTGTGACGGACGGCATCATGATCGCCAGAGGCGACATGGGCGTGGAGCTTCCTATGGAGGATGTGCCGGTGATTCAGAAGGAGATTATCCAGAAGGTGTACCGGGCGGGGAAAAAGGTCATCACCGCCACCCAGATGCTGGATTCCATGATGAAGCATCCCCGTCCCACCAGAGCGGAGGCCACCGACGTGTCCAACGCCATTTATCAGGGAACCAGCGCCATCATGCTTTCCGGTGAGACGGCCGCCGGCATGTATCCGGTGGAAGCGCTGAAGACCATGGTGAAGATTGCGGTGCGAACCGAGGACGATATCGACTACAACCAGACCTTCAGCATGTATGACAGGGAGAAAAAGCCGGATATGACCACGGCTATTTCCCATGCCACCTGCACCACGGCCATGGACCTGGGCGCCACGGCTATCATCACGGTGACAAAATCCGGACAGACGGCCCGGATGATTTCCAAATACCGTCCCAGCTGTATGATCGTGGGATGCTCCACAGAGGATTATGTCTGCCGCCAGCTGAGCATGTCCTGGGGCGTGCAGCCGCTGCAGATCCGTGAGGAGTACAGCATGGAGATCCTGTTCCTTCACGCCTCCGAGGCCGCCGAGCGGGCCGGACTGGTGAAGGAGGGCGATGTGGTGGTACTTACCGCAGGCGTCCCCCTGGGGAAAGCAGGAAATACCAATATTCTGAAAACCGCAGTGATCGGAGAAATCTGATCACGTTACAGGCAACCCCGGAAATTTCCGTTGGGTTTCCTCCGATTCCGAGACGGGATGGAGGAACGGGGACGGAAATTTCCGGGGTTTTTTATTCATGACAATGGGAAATCCGCATAGCGCGTTTTCCATTGTTTCGCGGGAGATTGCTTCCCGGTGAATCCTGTTTTACAGGAATTTAAGAACTTTCATAAAAAATTAAGGAGAAGTTCGGGATTCATTCAAAGTTTTCACTTACAATGATATCGTGAATGGGAGGGTATTACATACATGACAAACGAACAGTATTATGAAATGATCCGGCCGTACCAGGACGCGCTGAATCTGCTGATGG
Organism: Candidatus Pullilachnospira intestinigallinarum; assembly: GCA_018711275.1. Taxonomy (GTDB): domain Bacteria; phylum Bacillota; class Clostridia; order Lachnospirales; family Lachnospiraceae; genus Pullilachnospira; species Pullilachnospira intestinigallinarum. The sequence continues at coordinate 10,257 of DVIN01000032.1, read as the reverse complement.
CCCGGCTGGAGGTTTTTAATCATACAGTCTATGACCGGTCGCAGAATCAGCCCCTGCACAATATTCAGTCCAGGATCAAGGGGAAGCGCAGCATCGAGGAGAAGCTGGCCAGGGAGGGGCATCCCCCCAGCGTATCCTGCGCCAAGGATTACCTGCGGGACATCGCGGGCATCCGGGTGATCTGCTATTTCGTCAGCGACGTGGAGCTGCTGGTGAAAAATCTGAAAAGCCAGTCGGATCTGATCGTCATCAAGGAGAAGGATTATATCCGCAATCCCAAGCCCAACGGCTACCGCAGCTATCATATTGTGCTGGGGGTATCGGTGTGTTATCTGGACTGCCGGGAATACTATCCGGTGGAAGTGCAGATCCGCACGCTGGGGATGGATTTCTGGGCCAGTATGGAGCACCGGATCTGCTACAAGCAGGAACGGGGCGACAAGGACGAGGTACAGCAGATTCTGATCCGGTACGCGGGGATTCTGGGAGAGATGGAAGCGGATTTTGAAAAATACAATGACCGTTATATTGAGGATAGGGAAGAGGATTGATGCTTTTGCAGGTGTTTCCGCTTTCTTTTTCTGTGGATTTTTGACACTGACTCATGTATAATAGTGTAGAATAAGAGAAGGCAGATCCGGATGGAACTGTAAAATAAGAGAAAACGGGGGAAACTTATGAGTAAAAGAACGGATATCCATAAGGTATTGATTATCGGTTCCGGTCCGATTATCATCGGCCAGGCCTGTGAGTTTGACTATTCCGGTACCCAGGCATGTAAGGCGCTGCGGCAGCTGGGGTATGAGATTGTGCTGGTGAATTCCAACCCGGCCACCATCATGACGGATCCGGGAATTGCGGACGTCACCTATATTGAACCGCTGAATGTGAAACGGCTGGAGCAGATTATCGCCAAAGAGCGGCCGGACGCCATCCTGCCCAATCTGGGCGGACAGTCGGGACTGAACCTGTGCTCCGAGCTGGCGGCGGAGGGAATCCTGGACAAGTACGGCGTGAAGGTGATCGGCGTGCAGGTGGACGCCATCGAGCGCGGCGAGGATCGGATTGAATTTAAGAAAACCATGAACCGTCTGGGCATCGAGATGGCCCGCAGCCAGGTGGCCTACAGCGTGGACGAGGCGCTGGCGATTGCCGATGAGCTGGGATATCCGGTGGTGCTGCGCCCCGCATACACCATGGGAGGCGCCGGCGGCGGTCTGGTATACAATGTGGAAGAACTGAAGACGGTGTGCGCCAGGGGCCTGCAGGCCAGTATGGTGGGCCAGGTGCTGGTGGAAGAGTCCATCCTGGGCTGGGAAGAGCTGGAGCTGGAGGTGGTTCGGGACGCCAAGAACAACATGATCACCGTCTGCTTCATTGAGAATATTGACCCGCTGGGCGTGCACACGGGAGATTCCTTCTGTTCCGCTCCCATGCTGACCATCTCCGAGGATGTTCAGAAGGAGCTGCAGCGGCAGGCATATAAGATTGTGGAAGAGGTACAGGTGATCGGAGGTACCAACGTACAGTTCGCGCACGATCCCGTTTCCGGAAGAATCGTGGTGATCGAGATCAATCCCAGAACGTCCCGTTCTTCTGCCCTGGCCAGCAAGGCCACGGGATTCCCCATCGCGCTGGTATCCGCCATGCTGGCCAGCGGCCTGACCCTGGACGAGATTCCCTGCGGAAAATACGGAACCCTGGACAAATACGTGCCGGGCGGCGACTATGTGGTGATCAAATTTGCCCGCTGGGCCTTTGAAAAGTTCAAAGGCGTGGAGGACAAGCTGGGGACCCAGATGCGCGCCGTGGGCGAGGTGATGAGCATCGGAAAGACTTACAAGGAAGCTTTCCAGAAGGCCATCCGCAGCCTGGAGATCGGCCAGTACGGACTGGGATTCGCGAAAAATTATCACGAGATGACCAAGGAGCAGCTGCTGAAGCTGCTGGTGGATCCCACCAGCCAGAGACAGTTCATCATGTACGAGGCTCTGAGAAAGGGCGCTACGGTGGAGGAACTGTATCAGCTGACCAAGATCAAGCATTACTTCATCGAGCAGATGCAGGAACTGGTGGAGGAAGAGGAAGTTCTTCTGAAGAACAAAGGAGAAGTTCCCGCCCCCGGCGTGCTGCGGCAGGCGAAGCTGGACGGATTTTCCGACAAATATCTGAGCCAGATCCTTCAGGTGCCGGAGGAGGACATCCGCGAGGCCAGAATCCGGGAAGGCATCGAGGAGGCCTGGGAAGGCGTGCATGTCAGTGGAACCGAAGACAGCGCCTACTATTACTCCACCTACCATGTGAAAGATGAGAGCCCGGCAAGCGCAAACAAAAATAAGATCATGATCCTGGGCGGCGGCCCCAACCGGATCGGCCAGGGTATTGAATTTGACTACTGCTGCGTACACGCGGCGCTGGCTCTGAAAAAGGCCGGATTTGAGACCATTATTGTCAACTGTAACCCGGAGACGGTGTCCACGGACTACGACACTTCCGACAAGCTGTATTTTGAGCCGCTGACCCTGGAGGATGTGCTGGCGATCTACAAGAAGGAGAAGCCGCTGGGCGTGATTGCCCAGTTCGGTGGCCAGACACCCCTGAATTTGTCCGCGGATCTGGAAAAATACGGCGTGAAGGTTCTGGGAACCTCCCCGGAGGTTATCGACATGGCTGAGGACAGAGATCTTTTCCGAGCCATGATGGACAAGCTGGAGATCCCCATGCCGGAGTCCGGTATGGCGGTGGATGTGAAGGAAGCGCTGGAGATTGCCGACAGAATCGGCTATCCGGTGATGGTGCGTCCCTCCTACGTGCTGGGAGGCCGGGGCATGGAAGTGGTCTATGATCCGGAGAACCTGAAGATTTATATGGAAGCGGCAGAGGGCGTGACCCCGGACCGCCCCATCCTGATCGACCGGTTCCTGCGCCATGCCATGGAGTGCGAGGCGGACGCCATCAGCGACGGACAGGAAGCCTTCGTGCCGGCGGTGATGGAGCATATTGAGCTGGCAGGCGTACATTCCGGAGATTCCGCCTGCATCATTCCTTCAAAAAATATTTCCCCGGAGAATCTGGAGACGATCCGGGAGTACACGAAAAAGATTGCCGTGGAAATGCACGTGCGCGGTCTGATGAACATGCAGTACGCCATCGAGGACGGCAAGGTATACGTGCTGGAGGCCAATCCGAGAGCGTCCAGAACCGTGCCGCTGGTATCCAAGGTCTGCAATATCGCCATGGTGCCGCTGGCAGTGGAGATTATCACTTCCGAATTTACCGGAAAGGAATCTCCCCTCAAGACGCTGAAGGAGAAGAAGATTCCTCACTACGGCGTGAAAGAGGCCGTGTTCCCCTTCAATATGTTCCCGGAGGTGGATCCGGTGCTGGGACCGGAGATGCGTTCCACCGGCGAGGTGCTGGGACTGGCAGATACCGTGGGCGAGGCGTATTTCAAAGCCCAGGAAGGTACCAAGAGTACGTTGCCGCTGTCCGGTACGGTGCTGATCAGCGTCAGCGACCGGGACAAAGGCGATCTGGTGCAGGTGGCACAGCACTTTAAGGACGCGGGATTCAAGATTCTGGCCACCGGCCACACCAAGGCCATGATTGAGGAGGCCGGCATCGAGGCGGAGCGGATCTTCAAGATGTCCGAGGGACGCCCCAACATCTACGATGTGATCACCAACGGCAAGGTGGACCTGGTGGTAAATACTCCCAAGGGAGACGAGCCGGGACCGGACGACAGCTATGTGAGAAAGGCCTGCATCAAGAGCCGGGTGCCCTATATCACCACCATGGCGGCGGCGCTGGCCAGCGCTGACGGCATCCGCACCGTGCAGAAACAGGAGAGCAAGGGAGTGGTTTCCCTGCAGGAACTGCACAGCCATATTCAGTAAGAAACAGAAAAAATACCCCGGGGGCCGGAAGGCTTTCGGGGTATCTTAAAGAGGACAGAACAGAATGACAGGAAGGATGAAAACTGCCGCCGGACACAGGGGCAGAGGCCGGAAATGTTTAAGCAGCACAGAACAGGAGATAATGAAATGAAACGGAAATTCACGAGCATATTGCTGGCAGCAGCGCTGACGGCGGCGCTGGCCGCCGCCGGGTGCGGGGAGAAAAAGCAGGAGACTGCCTCCGATGGAGAACTGCTGTCGGGAATCCACCACGCGGAGATTCAGGTGGAGGATTACGGAACCATCAAGGTGGAGCTGGACGCGGACACGGCGCCCATCACCGTGACCAATTTTGTGAATCTGGCCAACGAAGGATTTTATGACGGACTGACCTTCCACCGGATCATCAGCGGATTTATGATCCAGGGCGGTGATCCCAACGGGGACGGCACCGGCGGGTCTGAGGAGACCATCACCGGGGAATTTTCCTCCAATGGCGTGGAGAATGATATTTCCCATGAGCGGGGCGTCATTTCCATGGCCCGGGCCCAGGATCCGGACAGCGCCAGCTCCCAGTTCTTTATCATGCAGCAGGATACCACTTCCCTGGACGGGGAATACGCGGCCTTCGGCCATGTGACGGAGGGCATGGAGGTGGTGGACGCCATCTGCGAGGACACGCCGGTGCAGGATGGAAACGGAACCGTACTTCCGGAGGATCAGCCGGTGATTACGAGTATTGAGGTGACAGACTGAAATGATGGATGTTAAAATTTTTCAGGAAAAGCTGGAGCAGATTCTGGCACAGGCCAGGGAGCAGGACAAAACCCTGTCCGGACAGGATATCCGGGAGGTTTTCGGGGAAGAACTGTCGGCCTCTCAGATGCAGAGCCTTCTGGAATATCTGCGGCTGCAGGGGATCCGGCTGGATGTGACCCGGTCCCTGGCAGGAGATGGGCGGATGTTTGACCCGGCGGCGCCGAAAGCCGCGGCCGGTGCAGAGGAAACGGCTGACGCAGGACAGCAGGGAGCAGGCGGTGACGCAGATGACGAGGCTGACGGTAACGCAGATGCTGCGGCCGGCGGTGACGCAGAGGGCAAGGCGGCGGACAGTGATCCGGCGGGTACCCGGGCCGGGGCTACCTTAAGCCCGGAGGAAGAGGCATATCTCCGGGATTATCAGGCGGATCTTGCCGGAATTCGTCCGGGGTCAGAAGGGGAGCGGCAGAACCTGTGGCAGCGCTATGCCAACGGCGACGGGACGGCTGCTGCCCGGCTTGTGGAGCTTTATCTGCCCCTGGCGGTGGAGATTGCCAGAGAACTTCACCGGGAGGAGTATTTCATCGGAGACATGATCCAGGAGGGAAATATGTATCTGATTGCCGCCCTGGAGCAGGGAAAACCGGAGAACATGTCCGGCCATCAGTGGCTGGAGCAGGAAATCCGCCGGGGCATCCGGCAGTGGATCGCGCAGCAGAGGGAACAGAAGTTCCAGGACGAGTCCCTGGTGGAACAGGTGCGGAAGCTGGAGGCGGCCATCCGGGAGCTGTCCGATGATGAACAGCGGGATTACAGTGTGGCGGAGCTGGCCGCGTTTCTGGATATGGACGAGGAGGAAATCCGTTCGGTGCTGAGTCTGACGGGAGACGACGGGGCATCCGACGGCAGCGGGAAAGGATGAGAGAAGACATGAAGATTCGGCATCTGCTTTTTGATCTGGACGGGACATTGCTTCCCATGATCCAGGATGAATTTGTGAAATATTATATGCCTCTGCTGGCCAAATCCTATCTGCAGGCCGGAGTAGAGGTGGATCCCAAGGCATTTATCGGGGCGGTCTGGAAGGGATATGAGGCCATGGTGAAGAACGATGGCAGCCGGACCAACCGGGAGGCGTTCTGGAGTTTTATGGAGGACGTACTGGAGATACCGGTGGAAGAGGCGGAAAAGCTGGCGGTGCAGTTCTACGACGGTGATTTTAACCAGGCCATCGCGGCAACCAGACCGTCGAAGCTTTCGGATGTGATTGTGAAGACGGCGAAGGAAAAGGGATTCCACGTGTATCTGGCAACGAACCCGGTGTTCCCCCGGTGCGCTACCTTGAACAGGATCCGGTGGGCTGGGATGGATGCGGAAGATTTTGAACTGATTACCACCTATGAGGACTGCAGGTTCTGTAAGCCGAATCCGGCGTATTTTCAGGAAATTCTCACGGAGCTGGGACTGCGGCCGGAGGAGTGCCTGATGGTGGGGAATGATGTGGAGGAGGATCTGGTGATCCGCAGTCTGGGCGTGAAGACGTTTCTGGTGACGGATACGATGGAGAATAAGAAGGGACTGCCGGTGGAGACGGATTATGAGGGGACGTTGGAGGAGCTGCTGGAGTTTGTGAAAGAGCTGCCGGAAGTGGAAGAAGTGTAGAAACAGAGAACAGTTATTGTGGGATTGGATAGTGGTATCGTGGGACAGATATGGGGGAAGAAAGATCCGGGCGGAGATTCGGAGATCTGTGAAGAGGATTTGAGGCTCCTGTATTTGAGATTCCTGTGAGAATATGGGAGAATGAGGCTGTTGTTTATGGATGGAGAGTAAACATCTGTGGGCGGCAACCTTTTTTGTTTGTGATAAGAGAGAGGCGCTTTGGCGCCTGGGATGTGATTGACAGGGAATGGGAAAAACCACATTTATTGAAAAATACGACAAAAAAGGCCAGACTGCCTATAAATACTGCAGCCCGGCCTCTGCCAACCACTTTTCTGACCACGAATACTCCTGATCAGCCTTTCTCTTTTTGACCATACAATTTGGAAAATAACGGAGGAATTCTCCGAAGAAATGACCATAATTTTGACCACTAATATTCAGAAACAAAGAAAAACAGTGATCGAAAGAATTGTCTTGGCAAAAAATATTTCCGAATCATAACGCAAGATGTGGAAAATACAGAATTTTCTGCTTTTCTCATCCCCAAAAGTCCCTTTTTATCCCCTGAAATCTTAAGAATTTAACGTAATTCACCTTGAATCTACTCCAGGGGAGTGATATAATATGACACGGTAACGGAGAGAAAACGTACCGTATTTTTCAATGATTATGGCATGGAGCAAGTGAAATGGAGAAGGGCTACGGCATTACCACCTGGTGGATGACGCTGCGCTGCGGACATCCGGAGTGGCTTGTGGAAACGGAGAAGCTGTACCGGCAGGTGTGCCTTTTTTATTACAATCTGATCCTGGAGGAAGGGATTGTGGATGGAAAGGGCGGTATCCAGCAGATGCAGCGGGAGGCGGAGCGGCTGACCATCCGGGGACGGGACAAAAAGGAACCTGTCCGGCCGTTGCCTTTTGAGAAGGTACCTTCTTATTTTCGGCGTTCTGCCATTAATAAAGCCATTGCGGCGGCCAGAAGCCAGAAGGCCCGCCAGTATGCCGGAAGATCGGAGGCGCTGGAGGCGCCGGTAACCTTTTTTAAGGGGATGTACCGGGAGCTGACGGGGCAGTCTGTGGAGCTGAAGGTGTGGGATGGAGAGAAATGGCGCTGGCTGCATTGCCGTTTGAAAGGCAAGCCGTTTCCGGAAGTGTGTCAGCTGATGTCGCCTTCGGCGGTGTGTGAGTATGGAAGATGGATGCTCCATGTGCCGGTGAGACAGGAGACGGAGGACGCGCGGGATGCCCGCAGCCGGATGGCGGCGGGGGAACGGATTTGCAGCCTGCAGTTTACCAATACGGACGCCTTTGCGGTGTGCTGTGTACTGGATGGGGCGGGAACGCTTTTGAAGGTGAAGTTCATCGGGGGCGGGAAGGAGTATCAGCATCATTGCCGGCGGCTGGAAGAGAAGGTGAAGCGGTCCTGGGGAGCCATGGGATATGGAGAGAAGGGGCCAGCGAAGGGAGAACGGCCGGAGGGCCAGCCGAATAAGAAGTATTTTCTGCATTTGAAGCATCTGGGAGAGTATTACGGGCATAAGGCCAGTAAGGAGATTGTGGAGTTCTGCAGAGAGCAGGGCGTCAAGGTGCTGGTGATGCCAGAGTATGAGGAAGGATACTCGCGGATGGTGAAGGTGAAGGCGGGGAATTATTCTCCGCTGCATCTGGGAAACAGGATTCGGGAGTATGTGGAGTATAAGAGCTGGGCAGCGGGAATGGTTGTTGTGAAGGTTTCCGCGGCAGGGACCAGCGGGATGTGCTCGGAGTGCGGGGCGCAGGTGAAGAGAGAGGGGGAGAAAACCTCCGGGGAGCTGGTGGTGTGTGTGAAGGGACACAGGAAGAACCGGTTCGTGAATACGGGGGTGAATTTGGGGAGAAAGTGTTTGAGAGGGTTTGGGGAGAAGAAGCCTGGGATGAAGGGGAAAGCGGCGGTGGATGAGGCTGCCGGGAATGAGATGGGATAAAGATGGGATAAGAAGTGAGAGATCACTCTTATTATAGATAGTCAGGAGACTGACGGGAGACCGGGGGCTATAGGCTGCCGGTATTCGGTGGAACACCGCCGGTCGGCGCTGGGGACAGGGTCGGCGAAGATGGCTCTGCGAGGTGCCCTGAGAAGGGGATCGTGGGGGGAGGGTGTTTGAAGTTATTTTGAAAGGGGAATGTCTGCCCTAAATTTTTAGTGGCTTAGAAATGGGCTATGATGACTGGAAAATACAGCAATATAAAGAGAAACTGGGCCGTTGGAGCAAGTTTTGGACAGACATAGGTTGGATGTTAATTGGTGCAAAATAAAGAGGAACTCCTCCTTTTTCACTGATTTCAGTGTTCTTCCGGGTGGCTTTGGAAAGCAAAATCAGCAATATAAAATGAAACTTTGGAGCCTGTGAAGGCGCAAGAGTTCGTTTTGGATAGAAGGCGGCTGATAGTAATAAGTGTAATAAAAAGAGAAAGGTCGAACACAGTGAGATGCCGGGAAATGGCTTAAAATAAAGGGTTTTTGAAGATTATTGCTCTGTGAGATGGGGTGTGTCCTAAATGATTAGTTGAGCAGGATGAGAGCCTGGAGAGGTGCCAATGTGGATATCACTATAAGACGGGGCGTATCCAAAATGGATTATTGCAGGCAATAAGGAAGATACATGATAGGGAGTGTGTCTTATAAAAACAGTGGCGGTTTTGAAGAGGATTTGGGCCGATACGGAGTGTGTGGAGATGAACATAACGGTACATGATTTTAGCAGATGTGGATGGGGTTGTTTTGGACAGACACTGGTTATAGAGATGAATGAAGATACGAGGTTCTGTGGAGAGTGAATGCGGGACGTTCATTGTCCACAGTGTCTGGGAAAAATATAGATGACCGGTGAAACCGGGGAGGAGAACATTATGGAAAAGTACACGATTGCTGTGGCGGGAACTGGATATGTGGGTTTATCCATAGCCACACTGCTGTCTCAGCATCATATGAATGCGGCATAATAGGAACAAGTCAGGGAGAGCCGAGAGGCTTACTGATACTGTTCATATTTTCTTACCCGGAAAAGTGAGCAAAAAGCCCGTAGATAGGGCGTTTTTGGCCGACTTGGGGAGGGTAGTTATGCCGCAGCGGATGGACGCAAGTCTACCCGCTGTTCGTCGTGTTTGAGACGAAAAATTTGAAAATCAGCATATGTCGGCAAAATGGCTACTGGATACGTGCTATAAGGCAAGAGGGTTTGCCTTTAGTGTTGATGAAATCAAAGGTGGTTTCATGAGCAGTGGAGGTAAAAACAATACCCATAGTTCCTGAGGTTCTGTGGAAATTTGCTAAAAGATTCGCCTCTTCTCTAATCCGGGGAAAGTTCAAATAAAGTTAGAAGTTAATTGTTGGAGGAAGAATTATGGAGAAAAAATATACAATTGCGGTGGCTGGAACAGGGGCTAGAGATATAATAGGGCCAACCAAGAAAAACTACGATAGCTAAAGGGTTTTTACGGCTTGAGTTGTCCTTCAAATGTTTTATTTGTTGAAAAACTGCAAGAAGCGGAAAATCCTGAGGGTTATATGTAGGAGGCTTTTGGAAGCTCTGTTTTGACCCACAAAAAGGAGCAACAAATAAAGATTGAAGGAGAGTTCAAGCCTACGGTGGATTGCCTTTGTGCGACCCGCCGTGGGTTTGTTGCTGTTTATATACAAAAAGTGAGTAGTGCAGAATGTACATGAATGACGGAAATAAAACGAAAATCAATCTGAGAAACAAGAGTGTTTTTATCACGGGTGTAGCTGGTTTTATCGGTTCTAACCTTGCAAAGAGACTGCTCTCCACGGTGGAGGGTGTCAAGGTTGTGGGTCTGGACAACATGAACCACTATTATGATGTGCGCCTGAAGGAAGCACGTTTGAACGAATTGGAGCAGTTTGACAATTTCAGCTTCGTAAAAGGTAATCTGGC